>NZ_JAEHFP010000041.1 GCF_016446475.1 Paracoccus binzhouensis
CGGCGACCTGGCGCTGGCCGAGGCTGCGCGGCTGCTCTACGGCCTGCCCGAGCGGCCCGGCCCCGCTGCGCTGACGGCGCTGGCCGAGCCCTGGCGGCCGTGGCGCGCGGTTGCGGCCCGGGCGCTCTGGGCCTATTACCGGGCCGCAAAGGGGCGCGAGGGCGTCCGCTAGGGGGACGAGATGCTGCGCGAGTTGAAATCCGAACGCAAGGGCCCGCGAAAGGCCGATTCGGTGGTGGTCTTCCTGCATGGCTACGGCGCCGACGGGGCCGACCTGCTGGGCCTGGCCGATCCGCTGGCGCCGCATCTGCCGGGCACCGCCTTCTACGCCCCGAACGCGCCCGAGCGCTGCGTGAACAATCCGATGGGCTATCAATGGTTTCCGATCCCCTGGATGGACGGCTCCAGCGAAGAGCAGGCCCGCAGCTCGGCCGCGCAATCCTTCAAGGACATCAACGCCTTTCTCGACAAGGTTCTGGCGGATGAGGGGCTGGCGCCGGACCGGCTGGCGCTGGTCGGCTTTTCGCAGGGCACGATGATGGCGCTGACCGTGGCGCCGCAGCGCGAGCCCGGGATCGCCGGCGTGGTCGGTTTCTCGGGCCGGCTGCTGGAGCCCGAGAAGGCGGGGGAGGCCAGGACCAAGCCGCCGATCCTGCTGATCCATGGCGACCAGGACCCGGTCGTGCCCTTCGAGAGCATGGCAATCGCCGGCGAGGCGCTGCAAAAGGCCGGGTTCACCGTCTATGGCCATGTGATGAAGGGCACCGGGCACGGCATCTCCCCCGATGGGCTGTCGGTGGCGCTGGCCTTCCTGAAGGAGCGATTTGCCGCCAAGCCCTGAGGGCGCGGGAGATTTCGCCCTTGCGAAACCCGATCCAGCCCCTACCTTGATTCCATAGAGACCGAGGAGAACGCCCATGACCACCCTGATCTGGATGACTGCGATCGCCCTGATTCCGGCCGGCACGGTGGCGCTGCGTCTTCTCGCCCCGCAGCCGCAGCGCATTGCAGTGCGCGCCCGGCGCTGAGCGGCCCCTGCCTCAGGCCCAGATGGCCGGGTCGGCGATCTCGATGGAATTGCCGGCCGGGTCGCGGAAGTAAAGCGACCGGCCGCCCTGCGGCCAGGTGAAATCGGCCTCGATCACCACCCCGGCGGATTCCAGATGCGCGCGCCAGGCGTCGAAGCTGCCCGGCTCGGCGCCCATGCAGAAATGCCCCGGTCCCTCGGCGCCATGCGGCGGCACCGGCAGCCGGGCATCGGCTTTCGGCGGGATGCGCGTGGCGCTGGCGCGGAACACCAGCAGCACCTGGCCACCGCAGCGAAAGAACACATGCCGGCCCGGCACGCGGGCGATCTCGGCCAGGCCGATGATGCCGGTCCAGAAACGCGCGGCCTCCTCCAGATCCTCGGCGTAAAGCGCGGATTCCAGGGGGCCGATCAGCTTGGGGGGCGTGCTCATGCCGCCATCCTGCCAGCAATCCGCCGGGCACGCCAGCCCGGCTTGACCTTGGCCGCGCTCCGCGCGACAGCTTGTCGGGCGCGACGGGGGAGGGGACGGCATGGCGTGGCTCTATCTGGGCGTGGCGGGGGCTTTCGAGATCCTCTGGGCCTTTGCCATGAAGCAGTCCGAGGGCTTCACCCGCCCTTGGCCGACCGCGGTCACCGTCATCGGCATGGCGGCCAGCATCTGGTTCCTGTCGCTGTCGATGAAGGTGCTGCCGCTGGGCACCGCCTATGTGATCTGGACCGGCATCGGTGCGGTCGGGACCTTCCTGCTGGGGATCGCGCTGCTGGGCGAGCCGGCCGACACGCTGCGGCTGGTGGCGGCGGTGCTGATCGTCGCCGGGCTGGTGCTGATGAAGCTGGCCTCGCCGCATTGACCCCCGTTGATCGGCGCATCGCCCTGTCACGCCCATGTCACGCCGCGCGGCTATTTGATCGGCGGGCATATATTCGGGGACTTGTCAGCCCATGGCCGCGATATATAGTCGGTCTTACCAATAAAGGATGAGTTCCGGGCAGGGCGAAACGAGGTGCCGATGCTGGACGACCACGGCGATTTCCGAACGCAGTTCGTGCGCGAGCCTTCCTTCTTGCGCCACCATCCCGCGCTTGTGCTCAACGCCGATTTCAGGCCGCTCAGCTATTATCCCCTGTCGCTCTGGCCTTGGCAGGAGGCCGTCAAGGCGGTGTTCCTGGACCGGGTGCAGATCATCGCAGAATATGACGAGGTGGTGCGAAGCCAGAGGCAAAGCATACGCATCCCCTCGGTCGTGGTGCTGAAGGATTTCGTCAAACCCCAGAAGCGCGTGGCATTCACGCGCTTCAATCTTTTTCTGCGCGACGAATTTTGCTGCCAGTATTGCGGCGCCAAGGGCGACCTGACCTTCGACCATGTCATCCCGCGCTCGCGCGGGGGGGTGACCAGCTGGGAAAACGTCGTGGCGGCCTGTTCGCCCTGCAACCTGAAAAAGGCCAACAAGTCGCTGCGCAATTCCGGGTTGAAGCTGCGCCGCACCCCGCGCCGGCCCACGGCCGAGGAAATGCACGCGGTCGGCCGGCGCTTTCCCCCGAACCACCTGCATGAAAGCTGGATGGATTATCTTTACTGGGACACCGAGCTGCTTTCGGAATAGGGCTGGCCGGGATCGCCCGCCGCCCGGATGGCGGTTCCGGCGACGTGGATTTGGGCAGTTCCCCGCGCTTGCCGCAACGGCATCGGCAGAAAAGCGCCGCAATCGCAAGGGACAATCGACAAGACAGCCGCCAGATGTCACTCTTGGGATGAGAGCGACCGGGTGAGGACTGTGCCCATGTCTCACCCGGTCTCGCCGTACCTGTAAAAGAGGAACTCGTTCAACGGCTTTCGCCAGCCTGCAATGAAAGCCCTGGACGGTGAACCTGCCTTTTTGGTGAGGTTTCTTGGTTTTGCGCGGCGATTTCTCAATTCAGGGATGTCTTATGTTTATTAATGCGTGATTCTCGCTCTTATTATGGTTGAGCGCGGATTGATAAACTCGCCTCTGGAATGAGGTCCGGCATTATTGCTAAGACCGGCTCACCAAGGGATTCGCGTGGGATGGCAGCATGGCCGCAGAGGACAGGGATTCGGCGGGGCAGGTGCCGGAGGCCGAGGATCTGGCCAGAAAGCAGGCCCGGGCGGTGGAACGGCTGGCCCGCCAGGCGGCCAACCGGGCGGAGCGCGAGGCCAGGCGCGCCGCACGCCGGGCCGAGCGGCAGGCGCACCAAGCCGGGCAGGGCACAGACGGACGGGCCGCCGACAGGCAGGCGCTGCCCCAGACCGTCCCGGACCGGGCGGCCGGGGATTTCAACATCCTGCTGATCGGGCAGGCCGGGCGGCTGGGGAACGAGGCGGTGCTGTTCGCCGCCAGCCTGCGCCGCAACGCCCCGGACTGGCGCGGCCGGCTGATTGTCGCCGAGCCGCGGCCCGAAGGCGCCTGGGCCGGGCACCGCACCGCCATGGCCGAGCCGGTGCGCGCGGCGCTGACCGGCTTCGGCGCCGAGATCCTGCCCTTTACCGCGACGCGCTTCGGCGCGAGCTATCCTTATGGCAACAAGATCGAGGCGCTGGCCATCCTGCCCGCCGGCCAGCCCTTCGTCTTCTTCGACAGCGACACGCTGGTGACCGGGCCGCTGGACCGGATCGCCTTCGATTTCGCCCGCCCTTCGGCCTCTATGCGCCGCAGCGGCACCTGGCCCGAGCCGCCGCTCTACGGACCCGGTTACACGCAGATCTGGAAAACGCTCTATGATCGCTTCGGCCTGGATTTCGAAAGCTCGCTGGATCCCGCGCAGCCCGACGAGCATTGGGAACGCTATCTGTATTTCAACGCCGGCTGGTTCTTCGGTGCCGATGCGCAGGAATTCGGCCGCCGCTTCCTAGACTGGGCGGTAGCGATCCGGGATGAGCCGGGCGAGGCGCTGGCCTGCCAGAAGCTCGAGGTGCTGCTGGACCAGGTGGCGCTGCCGCTGGTGATCCATTCCCTGGGCGGCGGCCGCCCGGGGCCGCAACTGGCCGGTCTCGACGGCGACGTGACCTGCCATTACCGCGATCTGTCGCTGCTCTATGCCAGGGAAGGCGATCTGGCCGTCGAGACGGTCGAGGACCTGTTTCTCGATCCGCGCTTGAAAGCGCTGGCCGAGGACTGGGAGCCGGCCAGGACGATCGTCCTGGCCGGCGTCGGGCGGCAAGACATCCGTCCCATGTTCGACCGCAGCATGCCGCTGAACGAAGGGCGCATCCGGCAGATCCTGAAAAAATCCGGCCTCTGGTTCCGCTAGGCGCCGCCGGCGCGCAGGGTGCGCCGCCTATCCCCGGCTCAGCACCGCATCGCAGCGGGCGCAGGTGCCCGGGTGCCTGTGGCTGCCGACATCGGGCAGGATCTTCCAGCAGCGCTGGCATTTCTCGCCCTCTGCCTCCTCGAACACCACGCCGATGCCGGGCACGTCCGACAGCCGGAAGGCCTCGCCCGGCGCCGGGTCGGCGGTCAGGCTCAGGCCCGAAGTGATGCAGATATCGGCGAAGTCGACGGATTTCAGCGCCTTGAGATCCTCGGCCTCCTCGACATGTACCACCGGCGCGGCTTCCAGGCTGGCGCCGATCACCTTGTCGCTGCGCTTGATCTCCAGCGCGGCGGTGACGGTGCGGCGGACGCGGCGGATGGCGTCCCATTTCCGCGCCAGATCCTCGTTCAGCCATGCCGCCGGGGTGGCGGGGAAGTCCTGCAGATGCACGCTGTCATCCTCGGACGGGAAGCGCGACAGCCAGACATCCTCCATGGTGAAGGGCAGGATCGGCGCCAGCCAGGTTACCAGCCGGTGGAACAGCAGGTCCAGCACCGTGCGTGCCGCCCGCCGCCGCGGCGCATCCGGCGCGTCGCAGTAAAGCGCATCCTTGCGGATGTCGAAATAGAAGGCGGACAGGTCCACCGTGGCGAACTGGAACACGGTCTGGAACACACCCTGGAAGTCGAAGCCGTCATAGCCCGTCCGCACCTGCCGGTCGATCTGCGCCAGCCGGTGCAACACCCATTGCTCCAGCTCGGGCATCTCGGAGGGCTCGATGCGCTCGGCCTCGGCAAAGCCGTCCAGGTTGCCCAGCACGAAGCGCAGCGTGTTGCGCAAGCGGCGATAGCTGTCGGCGGTGCCCTTCAGGATCTCGGGTCCGATGCGCTGGTCGGCGGTATAGTCGGTCTGCGCCACCCAGAGCCGCAGGATATCGGCGCCGTATTGCTTGATGACCTCGGCCGGCACGATGGTGTTGCCGAGCGACTTGGACATCTTCATGCCCTTCTCGTCAAGCGTGAAGCCATGCGTGACCACGTTGCGATAGGGCGCCCGGCCGCGGGTCGCGCAGGCCTGCAGAAGCGAGGACTGGAACCAGCCGCGATGCTGGTCGGTGCCCTCCAGATAGACGTCGGCAATGCCGTCCGGCGCCCCGTCGGCGCGGTCGCGCAGCACGAAGGCATGGGTCGAGCCGCTGTCGAACCAGACGTCCAGCACGTCCATCACCTGCTCGTAGCCGGCCGGATCGGCGACGCCCTCCAGCACCTCCTCCTTGAAGCCGGGCCGATACCAGATATCGGCGCCCTCCTTCTCGAAGGCGGCGATGATGCGGTCGTTGACGCGCTGGTCGCGCAGCAGGAAGTCCGGGTCGGTGGGCTTGACGCCCTTCTTCACGAAGCAGGTCAGCGGAACGCCCCAGGCGCGCTGGCGCGACAGCACCCAGTCAGGCCGGTTCTCGACCATGGCATGGATGCGGTTACGCCCCGATTGCGGCCACCATTTCACCAGCCTGTCGATGCTGGTCAGCGCACGTGTGCGGATGGTGTCGCCGTATTCGCCCATGCCGTCGGTCAGCTTGTGGTCGATGGCGGCGAACCATTGCGGGGTGTTGCGATAGATCAGCGGTGCCTTCGAGCGCCAGCTATGCGGATAGGAATGCTTGATCTTGCCCTTGGCCAGCAATGCGCCGGCCCAGGCCAGCTGCTTGATGACGCTGACATTGGCCGGGCCTTCCTTGCCGTCCGGCCCGATGATCGCCTGCCCGCCGAAGATCGGCAAGTCGGCGCGATAGGAACCGTCGGGCTCGACATTATAGGTCATCGGCAGCTTGAAGCGCAGCCCAAGCTGATAATCGTCGTCGCCATGGCTGGGCGCGGTATGGACGAAGCCCGTGCCCGCGTCCTCGGTGACGTGATCGCCCGGCAGCATCGGCACGTCATAGTCCCATTCGCCGGCGCCGCCCTCGACGCCGCGCAACGGATGCGCGAGCAGCAGCCCCTCCAGATCCGAGGCCGCCACGTCCCGGACCCGCTGCCAGTCCTCGATCTTGCCGGCCTGCTTCACGCTCTCGGCCAGCGCATCGGCCAGCACCAGAAGCTCGCCCGGGCGCGCCGTGGCCCCCTCGGCTACCCCGCCCACGCGGTAAAGCCCATAGGCGATGGCCGGATTATAGGCCACGGCCCGGTTCTGCGGGATGGTCCAGGGCGTCGTGGTCCAGATCACCACGCTGGCCGGGCTTTCCGTTTCCCAAATACCCTGCGACGCCGCCACCGGGAACCGCACCCAGATGGTGTGGCTGGTATGGTCGTGATATTCGACCTCGGCCTCGGCCAGCGCGGTCTTCTCGACCGGAGACCACATCACCGGCTTCGAGCCCTGGTAAAGGCTGCCGTTCATCACCAGCTTCATGAACTCGGCCGCGATCACCGCCTCGGCATGGTAGTCCATGGTCAGATAGGGATCGTCCCACTTGCCGGTGACGCCCAGGCGCTTGAACTCCTCGCGCTGGAGATCAACCCATTCCTCGGCGAAGCGGCGGCATTCCCGGCGGAATTCGACCATGTCGACCGCGTCCTTGTCCTGGCCGGCCTTGCGGTATTTCTCCTCGATCTTCCATTCGATCGGCAGGCCGTGGCAGTCCCAGCCCGGCACATAGCGCGCATCGCGGCCCATCATCTGGTGGCTGCGCACCACGATGTCCTTGATGGTCTTGTTCAGCGCGTGGCCGATATGCAGATGGCCGTTCGCATAGGGCGGGCCGTCATGCAGGATGAAGGGCGGCCGTCCCGCGGCCCGTTCCCGCAGCCGGTCATAGATGCCGATGCGCTCCCAGCGGGCCAGCCATTCCGGCTCGCGCTGCGGCAGGCCGGCGCGCATCGGGAAATCGGTCCGGGGCAGGAAGACGGTGTCGCGGTAATCGGGCGCGGCCGGGGTTTCGGTGGTCGTGTCGCTCATCTGGCGGGAATCCTTCGGTGGCTGGGCAGGCATGCGTGACCCGGCGGCGAGGAACCCCTACGCCGCCGGGCGAGTAATTCGGAAAATCCCGGCCCTGCTGAACATGCGCGGGTTATAGGAAACCGCCCCGGGCCCTGCAAGCGCGGCTTTCCCGGGCCGCCCCCAGCATGCCGCCTATCACAGGCCGCCCGCCACAGGCCGCCCGTGACATGCCGCCGCCTTGCAAGCCCGGCCGTCCCGGCCCATATCCGCGCCATGATCCCGCCGCGCTTTGACGTCACCCCCGAACAGATCGACCGCGTCGTCGCCACCTTCTATGCCGCGGTGCGCCGGCACGAGGTGCTCGGCCCGGTCTTCGCCGCCCATGTCGCCGACTGGCCCGCACACGAGGCCAAGATCGCCCGCTTCTGGCGCAACGCCATCCTCTACGAGCGCGGCTATGACGGCAATCCGATGCAGGTGCACATGCGCGCCGGCGACGTGCGGGCGGCGCATTTCGCCCCTTGGCTCATGCTCTTCGACGAAACCCTGCGCCGCACGCTGCCATCCGAGACGGCGCGGGCCTGGTCGGCGCTCGCGCATCGCATCGGCGCCGGGTTGCGCATGGGGGTCGAGGATCTGCGCGAGCGCCGCCCCGGCCCGCCGGTCTTGCGCTGAGTCGCTTGCGGGTGTAAACAAAACGGGAACATCCGAAGGGGATTCCCGATGAAGATCGACTATCTCGAGTTCAGCTCGCCCGACCTGCCGGCCACGAAGGCCTTTTTCGGGGAAGCCTTCGGCTGGAGCTTCAACGATTACGGCCCCGAATACCAGGAACTGGCCGATGCCGGCATGGCGGGCGGCATCGCTGCCGCTGCCCTGGCGCCGCCCCTGGTGATCCTCAGGGCGGACGATCTGGAAGCCGCGCTGGCCCGGGTGACCAAGGCCGGGGCCGCGATCACCCGGCCGATCTTCGCCTTTCCCGGCGGCCGGCGCTTCCAGTTCCGCGAGCCGGGCGGCACCGAGATGGCGGTCTGGTCCCCGGCCTAGTTGCGCGGCGGCCGCGCCTTGTAGACCGGCAGCCGCCAGCCGAAGCTCATGCTGCCGGCGCGCAGCATCAGCACCATGGCCGCGCAGCCGATCAGCGCCCAGCCCCGCCCGCTGCCCAGGCCCAGCAGCAGCAGCGCCGCCACCGCCCCGCCGAAGGCGGCGGTGACGTAAAGCTCGCCCTGTTTCAGCACCAGCGGCACCTCGTTGCCGACCACGTCGCGCATCAGCCCGCCGAAAGTGCCGGTCATCACCCCCATCAGCACGGTGACGACCGGGCTCACCCCGGCTTCCAGCGCCACGCCGACGCCCGCCGGCACCGCCACGGCCAGGGCGAAGGCGTCCAGCCACAGGATGGCACGATAGCGGCTTTCCAGTCGATGCGCGGTGAAGAACACCGCGATCGCCGCGCCGGCGGTCAGCAGCAGCAGTTCCGGCCGCCCGACCCAGAACACCGGCGCCCGGCCCAGCACCAGGTCGCGCAGGGTGCCGCCGCCGATCCCGGTCAGCGTGGCGAAGAAGATGAAGCCCACGATATCCAGCTGCCCGCGGCTGGCGACCAGCGCGCCCGTCAGGGCAAAGACCAGCACGCTGGCGTAATCCAGCAGCGGGATCAGCGCATCAAAGCTCACCCCGAGACCTTCGCCGGCTTGAAGGGCGCCATCCCCGCCCGCGCCAGCGCATCGGCGCGCTCGTTCTCGGGATGGCCGGCATGGCCCTTGATCCATTCCCAGCGCACCGTGTGGCGGGCCTGCGCGGCGTCCAGCCGCTGCCACAGTTCGGCATTCTTCACCGGCTTCCTGTCGGCGGTGCGCCAGCCGTTCCGCTTCCAGCCGTGGATCCATTGCGTCACGCCGTTCTTCACATAGGCGCTGTCGGTGACGACGGTGATCTCGCTGGGCCGGGTCAGCGCCTCCAGGGCCGAGATCGCCGCCATCAGCTCCATGCGGTTGTTGGTGGTCTCGGCCTCGCCGCCGGACAGCTCGCGCTCCTTCAGCACCGTCTCGCCCTCCATGGCGCGCATCAGCACCCCCCAGCCGCCGGGGCCGGGATTGCCGCTGCAGGCGCCGTCGGTCCAGGCATAGAGCGCGCTCATGCCCGCTCCATCGCCAGCTTCAGCCCCAGGGCCGCGAACGAGGCGGCAAAGGCTCGGCGCAGCCAGCGCATCATCCGCTCCGAGGCCAGCAGCGCATCCCGCCCACCGGCCGCCAGGCCCGCATAGCCCAGGAAGGTCAGGAAGGTGACGGCCGAGAAAGCCGCGCCCAACTCGGCCATCAGGCCGGCGCCGCTGCCCGCCGGGATGAATTGCGGCAGGAAGGCCATGAAGAACAGCGGCAGCTTGGGGTTGAGCAGGTTCAGCGCCACCCCGCGCCGCAGGATGCGGCCGGCCGGCATGGGGACCGCCGGCGCCACCGACAGGCCGCCGCGATCCTTCAGCACCGACCAGGCCATCCACAGCAGATAGGCCACGCCGGCGAATTTCACCGCCTGGAACAGCAGGGCGCTGGCCTGCAGCACGGCGGCAAGCCCGGCCATGGCGACCAGCATGTGCAGGAGGGTGGCCATGCTGCAGCCCAGGGCGGCCCAGAACCCGGCGCGCAGCCCGCCGCCCAGGGCCATGGACAGGGTATAGACCACCCCGATCCCGGGCGAGACGCAGACGACGAAGGCGGTCAGCAGATAGTCCCAGGTCATTCCGCGATCCCCTTATGGCCGGGCAGGGCGGCGATGCGGTCGATCCAGCGCCCGATACCGGGAAAGCGCGCCATGTCGAAACCGCCGCGGCTGCCCGCCGTGTGGGTATAGCCGTAAAGACACAGGTCGGCGAGGCTGACGCCATCCCCCACCAGCCAGTCATGCCCGGCCAGCCGCTCCTCCATCACCTGCAGCAGCGCATGGCCGCGCTCCAGCAGCTCGGCCATGCGCTCGGGCGTCGCCAGGTGCCGGCGCGACGGATAGCTCCGCAAGGCCGCGCGCACGGCGATCACGCCCTCGTGCTGGTTCTGCTCCCAGAACATCCAGCCCAGCATGGCGGCGCGCCCGAAGGCGTCGTCCGGCACCAGCCGCGTGCCCTCGCCCAGCCAGCACAGGATGGCGTTCGATTCCGGCAGGAGCCGGCCGTCGTCCAGCTCCAGCACCGGCGCCTTGCCGAAGGGCAGCCGCCCCGCCGCCTTGGCGGCCGCCAGCTCGGCCGAGGACTCCTCGACATCGACGATCTCGCAATCGCGGTCCAAGAGTGCCAGGGCCAGCCGCACCTTGTAACTGTTGCCGGAAGACGGCATCGACCAGAGCTTCATCCCGACCCTTTCTCCGTTTCAAAAATACTCCGGGGGAGGCCCGCAGGGCCGGGGGTAGCGCCCCCGCGACCGTGCGCCCCGGCTCAGGCCTCGCGCAGCACCCGCGGCACCTTGAACTCGACATTCTCGCGCGCCGTCTCGACCATCTCGACGGTCAGGTCGTAGCGTTCGCGAAAGGCCGCGACCACCTCGTCGACCAGCAGCTCGGGGGCCGAGGCGCCGGCGGTCACCCCCACCGCCTGCGCCCCCGCGATGGCCCGCCAGTCGATCTGGTCGGCGCGCATCACCAGCTGCGAATAGGCGCAGCCGGCGGCGCTGCCGACCTCGACCAGCCGGCGCGAGTTCGAGCTGTTCGGCGCCCCGATCACCAGCAGCGCGTCGATCCGCCCGGCGATGGCCTTGACCGAGGCCTGCCGGTTGGTCGTCGCATAGCAGATGTCCTCCTTGGCCGGGCCGACGATGCCCGGAAAGCGCGCCTGCAAGGCGGCGACGATGGCGGCGGTATCATCGACCGACAGCGTGGTCTGGGTGATGAAGGCCAGCCGCGACGGGTCGCGCGGCGCGATCTTCGCCACGTCCTCGACCGTCTCGACCAGCAGCACCTCGCCCTCGGGCAACTGCCCCATGGTGCCCAGCACCTCCGGGTGGCCGGCATGGCCGATCATCACCATCTGCAGGCCCTCGGCATGGTGGCGCTCGGCCTCGACATGCACCTTGCTGACCAGCGGGCAGGTGGCGTCGACGAAGACCATCTCGCGCCGCCGCGCCTCGGCCGGCACGGCCTTGGGCACGCCATGGGCGGAAAAGATCACCGGCCGGTCGTCGGGGCATTCGTCCAGCTCCTCGACGAAGACCGCGCCCTTGTCGCGCAAGCTGTCCACGACGAACTTGTTGTGCACGATCTCGTGGCGGACATAGACCGGCGCGCCCCATTTCTGCAGCGCCATCTCGACGATCTTGATGGCGCGGTCCACGCCGGCGCAGAAGCCGCGCGGCGCGGCCAGGTAAAGGGTCAGGGGCGGTTTCTTGTCCATGGGCTTCACCTAACCCCGGCCGGGGCCTGCCGCAAGGGATCAGGCGCCCTCGAAACTGGTCAGGGCGTGGACCTCGTGGCCCAGCCCCTCCAGCAGGGCGCGCCCGCCCAGCTCGGGCAGCTCGATGACGAAAGCGCAGCCCACCACCTCGGCTCCCAGCCGCTCGCAAAGCGAGATGCCGGCCGCCGCAGTGCCGCCGGTGGCCAGCAGGTCGTCCACGATCAGCACCCGCTCGCCGGGCTTCAGGGCGTCGTCATGGATCTCCATCACCGCCTCGCCATATTCCAGCGCATAGGCCTGGCTGATGGTGGCGCCGGGCAGCTTGCCCTTCTTGCGGATCGGCACGAAGCCGACGGAAAGCTGATGCGCCACCGCGCCGCCCAGGATGAAGCCGCGCGCCTCCAGTCCCACCACCTTGTCGATGGCCTCGCCGGCATAGGCGGCCAGCAGCTGGTCCACCGCCATGCGAAAGCCGCGCGCATCGGCGAAAAGCGTGGTCACGTCGCGAAACAGGATGCCCTCATGCGGGAAGTCCACGATGGTGCGGATATAGTCGCGCACCGTGCGGCTGTCGCGGCGGCGCTTTTCCGGCCGGTTCTGCATCAGGGGCGCTCCATCTCGAAGGTCTCGGTGGTGATGGTGTAATCCTTGTAGCCCATGCGCGACAGCCAGCCGGTGGCGCGCAGGTCGAAGCGGCCGTCCTTCAGGCAGTCCTCGCGCAGGTGGATGCCGGTGACGACGCCCAGCACCATGTAATTCGCCTCGCCCGCCAGCCGCAGGATGCGTGTCGCGCGGCATTCCAGCGCCGCGGCGGCCCCGGCAACGCGCGGGCAGTCGATGCTTTCGCATTCCGCGGCCTCGATGCCGGCGGCCTCGAATTCGTTCACCCCGGCGGGGAAGGCGGCGGAACTGGCATTGACCTGGTCCTTCAGCGGCCCGTCGGCGATGTTGACGCAGAACACCCGCGATTGCGCGATCTGCGCCACGCTGTCCTTGGTGCCCTGCCGGTCCGGCTTGGCCGAGGTCGAGGCGAACATCACCTGCGGCGGCACATAGGCGGTCAGGTTGAAGAAGGAATAGGGCGCCAGGTTGTCGCCCTGCCGGCCCCGGGTCGAGATCCAGCCGATGGGCCGCGGCGCCACGATGGCGTTCAGTGGATTGTGCGGCAGCCCGTGGCCGTCCTGGGGTCGGTAGAACATGGCTGCCCTCGCTGTTTTCCTGGTGATGCGGGCCCCAGAAGTGACCCTATGCGCGCGGCGCGTCAAGCCTGCTGGACGCCGGATCGCGGTGCCCGGGAATTTTGTGTCCCGTGATCCCGCAGGCGGTTTTCGTCGCCGGTCCTGCATGTTACGCGGTGCTTGCGCCGCGCCAGGCCCGAGCCCCGAATCCCGACCCCACGAGCGGAGGCAGGATGTACGAACTTTGCCCCGAAACCCCCGCCGACACGCCCGAGGTCGAGGCGCTTCTGGACCTGTGCTTCGCGCCGGGGCGAACGGCGCTGTCCTCCTATCGGCTGCGCGACGGGGTGGCGCCGGTCCGGCCGCTCTGCCTGATGCTGCGCAACGAGTTCGGCGCGCTGATGGGCGCCATCCGCTACTGGCCGGTGCGCGTGGACGGCAGGCCGGCGCTGCTGCTGGGCCCGGTCGCGGTCCATCCCATCACCCAGGGCGAGGGGCTGGGCGGGCTGCTGATGCGCGAAAGCCTGACCCGCGCCGCCGAGATGGGCTGGCACCGGGTGATGCTGGTTGGCGATCTGCCCTATTATCAGCGCTTTGGCTTCTGGAAGCTCGAAGGCGTCGAGATGCCGCCGCCGACCAATCCCGACCGGGTGCTGGGCATCGAGCTGGTGCCGGGCGCCTGGCAGGGCGTCGCCGGCCCGGTCGAGCGCGAAACCGGCGAGAATGCGGGCGGCAACGAGATGCGCCGCGACCCGCCCGCAGGCCGCGGCTGCACCGAGGTCGAGCCGCCCGATCACTCGGCCGGATAGTCGAAGGCCTCGGGATGGTTCGCCAGGCTGCCGGTCAGCGCGGCATAAAGGATGGTCCGGCCGTCGATCGATTCCGCATTGCCGCCGATGTTGAGCCAGGTCAGCAGCTCGGCGCCCTTGCCGTCATGGACCGAGAGCACGCCGTAAGCCTCGCCTCTGTCGGGGGCATAGAGCATGGCGATCTGGTTCGCTGCGCAATCGTGCTGCTTGCAGCCGGTCATCGCCAGGTAGTCGCTGCCGTCGAACGAGACCTTCTGGCTGGGCGTGGTCACCATGCCCTCGCGGACCCAGGCGGGGATTTCGTGGCCCTTGGCCATCGTCTCGAAGGCGGCGGTCAGCGCCTGGTCCCGGCCCAGATCGGCCAGGCTCGGGCCGGCGGCGTCCTGGGCCGATGCGGCCTGGCCGAGGCCGAGACCGGCGGCGAGGGTCAGGGCGGGGATGATGCGGCGGATGCTCATGCGGCTATTCCTCGTTTCTTCCTTGTCCCGCCGGAGCGGCGGGTTTTCATCTGCCCCGAGGAACCTGCGGCGCGGCTTGCGGGTTCCCTTGCCGACGCGATCCTGTGCCCCGGGGCACGATATTCCAAGGTTTCCCCAGGATGACCGAAAACACGCCCATACCCCTTCGGCAGGATGTGCTGCCCCCGATCACCGACCCCACGGTCCATGTCGAGATCGACCGGCTTGCCCGGCGCTATCTCGCTGCCGGCGGGGTGGCGATGGAGCTGCTGACCGCCATCGGCGGCAAGGCCGAGGGGCTGATCGAGCGGCTGCCGCAATCGGTGCGCGGGCGCATGGACCGCATCACGCTGGCGGCGCTGAACCGCGCCTTCGACGCGGCCTCGCGGTCGCGCGGGGTGCTGCGGGACCGGGGCGACCTGTTCAACCGCCTGCTGTCCACCACCTCGGGCGCGGTGGGCGGGCTGGCGGGCGTGGGCGGCGCGGTGCTGGAACTGCCGGTGACGGTGACGCTGCTGTTGCGGGCGATCATGGACATCGCCTCGGAACACGGATTCGATCCGGCCTCGGACGCGGCGCGGCGCGAGGCGCTGCATGTCTTCGCCTCGGCCGGGCCGCTGGCCGATGACGAGGGCACGGATCTGGGCCTGCTGACGGCGCGGATGACCATCACCGGCCACACGGTGCAGGCGCTGATCGGCCGGGTGGCGCCGCGGCTCTCGGCCTCGCTGGCGCAGAAGCTGGCGGCGCAGACCGTGCCGGTGCTGGGCGCCTTCGCCGGGGCGACGATCAACTATCACTTCACCCGCTATTACCAGGAACTGGCGCGGGTGCATTTCGGCCTGCTGCGGCTGTCGCAGGAAACCGGCATCCCGCGCGAGGCGCTGGCCGAGGCGCTGGAGCTGCGCATGGTGCAGCTGCGCCCCAACACCGCGGCGCGCAAGCTGTCGCGCCGGCGCTAGGCTTCGGTCTCGGCCGCCAGTTCCAGGACGCCGGCCGGGGCTTCCAGATGGTCGATGCCCAGCGGCGCCGATGGCCGGGCAAGGCGCGATTTCACTACCCAGTGCAGCCGCTCCTGCGCGCGGGTGATGGCGACATAGGCCAGCCGCTTCCACAGCGCCACCCCGGCCTCGCTGCGGCCCGACCAGGCGGCGGCGCTGATGTCGGGGCCGAAGACCTGCACGTCGGGCCATTGGCTGCCCTGCGCCTTGTGGATGGTCACCGCCGCGCCATGCAGGAAGGTGGCGCCCATGCGGGCAGCGAAGGGGATGAACGGCTCCTCGACATCCGGCATCTCGATCTTGACGATGCTGGCGGCGGACAGCCGCGGCTCCTCGGCGCCGACGACATGCAGCCGCGAGAATCCGGGCTTGCGGCCGGGCCCCAGATAGACCACCTGTGCGCCCTTGATCAGCCCGCGCGCCTCCAGGTCGATGCGCTTCTTGCGGTGCTTCAGGGGCAGTTCCAGCCCGTCGCAGATCAGGGGCTCGCCCGGCAGCAGCGCATCGCCCGGCGCGCCATAGGCGGAACGGAAGGCCTGGATCAGCTTGATGCGGGTGATGTTGCGCCAGACCAGCACCGGGCTTTGCGCCATCAGGTCGGATTCCACCCGCTCGGCCCAGATCACCCGCGGGTCGCGGGCGGCGGCCTGGCGGATCATGCGTTCGAAGGCGTCGAATTCCAGCGCCGGATCGGCCAGCGCATGGGCCAGGTCGAGGATCGGGCTGTCGCCCTCCTGCCGGTGGATGCGGCTCAGCATCAGCTTCTGCGGGGCGGCCAGCCGGTCGAAGACCATCTCGCCCGATTGCCCGACCGGGGCCAGCTGCGCCGGGTCGCCGAACAGGATCAGGACCGGGAAGATCTCGCGCAGGTCCTCGAACTGGCGCTCGTCCAGCATCGAGGCCTCGTCGACCAGCCCGATGTCCAGCCCGTCCTCGCGCCGCTTCCAGCCGCGGATGAAATCCGAGCCGCGCAGGCCCGCCGCGGCCAGCGCGCCGGGGATCGAGGCATGCTGGTCGTAGAAGGCCTTGGCCCTGTCCAGCGCCGCCTCGGTCAGACCTTCCATCAGCCCCTGGGCGGAAGGCCGCTCGCCGGCGCCGGTCAGCCAGTCGGCGATGCGCTCGTATTCCGGGTCATAGACCGGGGTATAGAGGATGCGGTGGATCGTCGTCGCCGGCACGCCGCGCATGCGCAGCACGAAGGCTGCCTTGTTGGTCGGGGCCAGGATGGCGACGGTGCGGCGGTCCTTGCGCTTCTTGCCCTCGTAATCGCCCGAGACGATATCGACCCCGGCCGCCTTCAGCGCCCTGGTCAGTTCCGCCAGCAAGAGGGTCTTGCCCGAGCCGGCCTTGCCGATCACCGCCATGACCCGGCCCTTGCCGGGCTTCGGCGGCGCGATCTCCTCCGAGACCAGGTCGATGCCGGATTCTTCCAGCACGGCGGCGAGCGCGTCCCAGGCTTCGGCCTGATCGGGGGAAAGGGCGGGCAGGGTCATGCGCCCTTGTTAGCCCGCGGCGCGAGGGGCGGAAAGGCCGATCCGGCGGCGCCGCCGCGATTTGGGTATTTGAAGAACGAAGAAGACCCATCCCGGCCCGGTCTTCTCTGTTGCTTGAACGACCCATGCAAGGCTGAAGCGTTCAGGCCCGCTCGTCCTTGGGCGAGCCCATGACGACATGAGTGGTGATGGTGGCGATCTGCGGGAAGGCGCCCAGCACCTCGGTGTGGAAGCGGCGATAGGCGTCCAGGTCGCGCACCTCGACCCGCAGCAGGTATTCGACCGAGCCGGTGATATTGTGGCATTCGCGGACCTGCGGCGCGGCGAGGCAGGCGCGCTCGAAAGCCTGCTGGGCCTCGTTGGAATGGCGGGCAAGGCCCACGGTGACATAGGCGGTGAAGCCCGCCGCGCGGGCGGCGGGGGCGATGACGGCGCGGTAGCCCTGGATGGCGCCGCGGCGTTCCAGATCCTGCACCCGGCGCAGGCAGGCCGAAGGCGACAGCCCGACCTCGGCGGCGAGCTGCTGATTCGGCATGCGGCCGTTCCGCGCCAGGATGCGCAAGATCCGCGCGGATACCTGGTCCATATCGAAGTCTGATTGTCTTTTTTCTGCCATTACTCGCAAATCAGGCCGAAAATTGCATGACTGTCACAATATCATTGCGGGATCTTCAGGGAAATCCGCAATGTCGCATCCGATCCTTCTGGCGCTGGTCGCCTTTGCCTTCGTCACCTCGGTCACGCCCGGGCCCAACAATCTGATGCTGATGACCTCGGGGGCGAATTTCGGCATCCGCCGCGGCGTCCCGCATCTGCTGGGCGTAGCGCTGGGGTTCGGCGCCATGGTGGCGCTGCTGGGACTGGGCGTCGACCGGCTGATCGCCGGCGCGCCGCGTCTGGCCGAGGCGATGAAATGGGTCAGCATGGGCTATGTTCTGTGGCTGGCCTGGAAGATCGCCCATGCCGCGGCGCCGGGGACGGAAGGCGCGGCGGCGGCGCGGCCGATGGGCTTTTGGGCCGCCTGCGCCTTTCAATGGGTCAATCCCAAGGCCTGGATGATGGCGCTGGGGGCGCTTTCGGCCTATTCCGCCGGGGTCGGCGGCACGCTGGTGGTGGCGCTGGTCTTCACGCTGGTGAACCTGCCCTCGGTCGCGCTTTGGGTGGCGATGGGGCAGGGGCTGCGCGGCGTGCTGTCCCAGCCTGCGCGGCTGCGGCTGTTCAACCGGGTCATGGCGCTGCTGCTGGTCGGCTCGATGCTGCCGGTGGTCACCGGGCACTGACCGCGACCAGTGCCGCCACGCCGGCGACGATCAGCGCCATGCCGGCCAGTTGGCGCGGACGGACACCCTCGCGGAACACCCGGCCCGAGACGAGCTGCGCCATCACCACCTCGACCAGGGCCAGGGTGCGGACATTGGCCGCCGCGGTCAGCGCGAAGCCCAGGAACCAGAACAGCGAGGCAAGCGCCCCCAAGGCGCCCGCGCCGAGCGAGCCGCGCCAGTGCCGGGCGATGCCGGCCAGCGCCGGGCGGTCCAGCGCGCCCAGCCAGGCCAGCATGATCGCGCTTTGCAGGGCCAGGCTGAGGACCAGCACGGTTGCCGCGCGAACCGGCTCGGTACCGAAGGGCAAGGCGAGGATCGCCCCGCGAAAGCCGATGGCCGAGAGGCCGAACAGCGCCCCGGCGGCGATGCCGAGCCCGGCGGCGCGCCAGTTGCCGCGCCGCCAGTCTGCACCCGACATCAGCACCACGCCCAGCGTCGCCGTGGCGATCGCCGCCATGCGGGCGGGGCCCAGCGGCTCGGCCAGGATCAGCGCGCCGATCAGCGCCAGCGTCACCGGCTCGGTCTTGATCAGCGCCGTGGTGACGCCGAAGCCGCGGCTTTCCATGGTCAGCAGCATCAGCGCGGTGGCGGCGATCTGCGAGGCGGCCCCCAGCGCCGTCCAGCCCAGCACCGCGGCGTCGGGCCCGGGCAGCGGCGCCAGTGCCGCCATGCCCGCCAGCACCAGCGCCGCGAAGGGCAGGCCGAACAGGAAGCGCACCGCGGTGGCGCCCATGGTGCCCAGCTCGGCGGTCAGCCGCCGCTGCGCCGCATTGCGCCCGGTCTGGGCCGCGGCGGCGATCAGCGTGGCGAGGATCCAGCCCAAGGCTTGCCCGTCAGCCGCGGATCGCGGCCAGCATCCGCGCGACGTTTTCGGGGTCGGCCTCGGGGGTGATGCCATGGCCGAGGTTGAAGATATGCGGGCCCTGCGAGAAGGCCTGCACGATCCGGCGCGTTTCGGAGACGAGCTCATCGCCGCCGCTGACCAGCAGGCGCGGATCCAGATTGCCCTGCACGCAGCCATCCTTCTGTACCTCGGCCGCCGCCCAGCCGGCGCCGACGGAATTGTCCAGCGCTACGCAATCGGCGCCGGTGGCGCGGGCGAAGCCGGCATAGCGCGGCCCGGCCTCGCGCGGGAAGGCGATCACCGGGACGCCGGGGTGGCGAGCCTTGAGCGCGGCGATGATCCGGCGCGCGGGCTCGACGGCGAAATCGTCGAAGTCGCGGCCCTTGAGCGAGCCGGCCCAGCTGTCGAACAGCTTCACCACCTCGGCCCCGGCCTCGATCTGGGCCGAGAGATAGTCGATGGTTGCCTCGGCGATGCGGTCGATCAGCGCGGCGAATGCGGCGCGGTCCTCGGCCTTGAAGCCATGCGCCGGAGCCTGGTCGGGGGTGCCGCGGCCCGCCACCATGTAGGTGGCGACGGTCCAGGGCGCGCCGGCAAAGCCGATCAGCGTGGTTTCCCGCGGCAGTTCGCGCGCCAGGATCCGCACTGTTTCATAGACCGGGGACAGCGTCTCGTGGATCGCCTCGGTTGGCTTCAGCTGCGCCACTTCGGCGGCGCTGGTCACGGTCGAGAGCCGCGGTCCCTCGCCGGTCACGAACCACAGGTCGAGCCCCAGCGCCTGGGGCAGCAGCAGGATGTCGGCGAACAGGATCGCCGCGTCGAAACCGTAGCGGCGGATCGGCTGCAGCGTCACCTCGGCCGCCAGGTCCGGCGTGTAGCACAGCGACAAAAAGTCGCCTGCCCGGGCGCGGGTGGCGCGGTATTCCGGCAGGTAGCGGCCGGCCTGGCGCATCATCCAGACGGGCGGAACGGGCAAACGCTCGCCCTTCAGCGCGCGCAGGATGGTTTTTTCGGACATGGTTCACCTCTTGCGGCCCTTCATGGCGCGCATGGCCCCGTTGTCAAGGCCGAGGGGGGGCGCTAAGCCGTTTGCCATGACCCAGATGCCCGACTCTCAGACAGGCCCCCAGAACCCCATCCGCATCGGCACCCGTGGCTCGGCGCTGGCGCTGGCGCAGGCGCATGAGACCCGCGACCGGCTGATGGCCGCGCATCGCTTGCCGCCCGAGGCCTTCGAGATCGTGGTGATCAAGACCACCGGCGACCGGGTGCTGGACCGGCCGCTGAAGGAGATCGGCGGCAAGGGCCTGTTCACCCGCGAGATCGAGGATGCACTGCTGGCGCAGGACATCGACATCGCCGTGCATTCGATGAAGGACATGCCGACGATCCAGCCCGAGGGTCTGCTGATCGACTGCCACCTGCCGCGCGAGGATGTGCGCGACGCCTTCGTCAGCGCGCGGTTCTCGGCGATTTCCGAGCTGCCGCAAGGCGCTGTCGTCGGTTCCTCGAGCCTGCGGCGGCGGGCGCAGCTGGCGGCACGGCGGCCCGACCTGAATCTCGTCGAGTTTCGGGGAAACGTCCAGACGCGGTTGAAAAAGCTGGAAGATGGTGTGGCCGTGGCGACCTTTCTGGCCATGGCCGGGCTGACGCGGCTGGGCATGCTGCATGTCGCGCGCGGCGCGGTCGATCCCGACGAGATGCTGCCCGCCGTGGCGCAGGGTTGCATCGGGGTCGAGCGGCGCGCCGATGACGCGCGGGTCGCGGCGCTGCTGGCGGCGATCTCGGACCGGGACAGCGCGCTGCGGGTCGCGGCCGAGCGCGCCTTCCTCGCCCGGCTCGACGGCTCCTGCCAGACGCCCATCGCCGGGCTGGCGGAATTGCAGGGCGACCGACTGCGGCTGCGCGGCGAGATCCTGCGCCCCGACGGCAGCGAGGTGATCGCGGGTGAGCGCGTCGGTCCGGCCTCGGACGGCGCGGCCATGGGCACCGACCTGGCCGAGGAGTTGCGCGGCCGGGCGCCGGCCGATTTCTTCGACTGGTCCTAGGCCAGCAGCAGCGCCGCAAGGCCCAGGCCCAGCAGCGCCATGGCGCGGCGATAAAGCCGCAGCCCGGCCATGAGGTCGGGCGCCTGCGGGTCGCGGGCATTTCCGTTCAGCCAGGGCTCGGGCGTCTCGATGCCGTGATAGCGGCGCGGGCCGGACAGGCGCACGTCCAGCGCGCCGGCCATGGCGGCCTCGGGCCAGCCGGCATTGGGCGAGCGGTGGCGGCGGGCGTCGCGCCGGATCACCCTTGCCGCGCGTCCCCCGGCCGGGGCGGCGGCCATCAGGAACAGCAGCGCCGTCAGTCGAGAGGCCGGCAGGTTCACCAGGTCGTCCAGCCGCGCGGCGACGCGGCCGAACAGCGCATGGTGTGGGCTCATGTGGCCGATCATCGAATCGAGCGTGTTGATCGCCTTGTAGGCGGCGATCCCCGGCAATCCCGCCACCGCCGCCCAGAACAGGGGCGCGACCACGCCGTCGGATGTGTTCTCGGCCAGGCTTTCCAGCGCGGCGCGGGCGATGGGCTCGGGCCGGTCGTCCAGGTCGCGGCCGACGATCATCGCCACCGCCGCTTTCGCCGCCGGAACATCCCCGGCGGCCAAGGGCCGCGCCACCGCGGCGACATGGTCGTGCAGCGAGCGGGTGGCGACCAGCGGCCAGGCCAGCACGCCCAGCAGGACGGGGCCAAAGGCCAGCGGCGCCAGCGCCCAGGTCAGCAGCAGCGCCGGCAGCAGCGCCGCGGCGACCGTCACCCCCACCGCCAGCGCGCCGCGGGCGATGCGATGCCCGCCCCGGTTCCAGCGCGCATCCAGCGCCGCGATCAGCCGCCCGATCCAGACCACCGGATGCGCAATGCGGCGATAAAGCGCCTCGGGCCAGCCGATCAGCGCATCGACCAGCAGCGCCACCAGCGCAATGGTCAGCGTGTCCTGCGACAGGATCATGGCGCGACCGGGCGCGCGACCTGGGGCGCGACCCGGTTGACGGCCTCGACCGCCCAGCCGGCGGGGCTGCGCGACAGGATGGTCAGCGACAGCGGCGCCACGGAAAAGGACAGCGCCGCCGGCCCGACCGCCAGCGCCAGCGCCGCCCGCACCGTGCCGGCATGGGCGACGATGGCCACCGTGCCGCGCGCCCGGTCCAGGAGCGGCTGCACCCGCGCCGCCATGTCGAGGAAGCTTTCGCCGCCGGGTGGGCGCTGGCGTGCCAATTGCTCGGGCGGCAGCGGGCCGAGGTCGGGGACAATCGCGCCGGGCTCTTCCCATGCGCCGAAATCCTGCTCCCACAAATCGGCGTGCCATTCCGGGGCCAGCCCCAGGGCCGCGCAGGTCTGGCGGCAGCGCAGGGCGGGACTGGACCAATGCGTCCCGGCCCCATCCAGCGCCGTCCGCGCCCAGTCGAGCGCCGCGCCGTCGCTGCAATCCGCCTCGACATCGCGGCGCCCTGCAAGCCCCGGCCGGGCCAGCGGCGCGTGGCGCAGGATCAGCAGCCGCGCGGCGGCATCGGGAAGCGGGCTCATCGGGCATCCTTGCGGCTAGGCGCGGCAGGAATGGCGCGCGGCGGCAGGCTTGTCAACGCGGCCCTGCCGGGCACAAGATCGCCCTGAGCCGCCGAGAACGGGCTTGACGCAGGCCCCGCCTCGGCGGCATAAACCAGTTAAATGAACACTCGTTCAATAAATGGAGGAGATGGCCGATGTTCACCGCGGGAATGCAGTTCGACCTGGGCGAGGACGTGAACGCCCTGCGCGACACCGTCCATCGCTGGGCGCAGGAGCGGGTGAAGCCCATCGCGGCCGAGGTGGACCGCAGCAACGCCTTTCCGAACGAGCTGTGGCGCGAGATGGGCGATCTGGGCCTTCTGGGCATCACCGTGCCCGAGGCGTTCGGCGGCAGCGGCATGGGCTATCTGGCGCATGTCATCGCCACCGAGGAGATCGCCCGCGCCTCGGCCTCGGTCAGCCTGTCCTATGGCGCGCATTCCAACCTTTGCGTGAACCAGATCAAGCTGAACGGCAGCGACGCGCAGCGGGCGAAATACCTGCCCGACCTGTGCAGCGGCAAGGCGGTCGGCGCGCTGGCCATGTCTGAGGAAGGCGCGGGCAGCGACGTGGTGGGCATGAAGCTGCGGGCCGAAAAGAAGAACGACCGCTATGTGCTGAACGGCAACAAATACTGGATCACCAACGCACCCGACGCCCATACGCTGGTGGTCTATGCCAAGACCGACCCCGAGGCGGGCTCGAAAGGAATCACCGCCCTCATCGTCGAGCGCGGCATGAAGGGCTTCTCGACCAGCCCGCATTTCGACAAGCTGGGCATGCGCGGCTCGAATACCGGCGAGCTGATCTTTCAGGATTGCGAGGTGCCCTTCGAGAACGTGCTGGGCGAGGAGGGCAAGGGCGTGCGGGTGCTGATGTCCGGCCTCGATTATGAGCGGCTGGTGCTGTCGGGCATCGGCACCGGCATCATGGCCGCCTGCCTCGACGAGGTCATGCCCTATGTCAAGGAACGCAAGCAGTTCGGCCAGCCCATCGGTTCGTTCCAGCTGATGCAGGGCAAGATCGCCGACATGTATGTGGCGCTGAACACGGCGCGGGCCTATGTCTACGAGGTGGCGCGCGCCTGCGACGCCGGCAAGGTCACGCGACAGGACGCGGCGGGCGCGGTGCTTTACGCCAGCGAACAGGCCATGGTTCAGGCGCATCAAGCCGTGCAGGCGCTGGGGGGCGCGGGCTTCCTGAACGATTCGGTGGTCAGCCGGCTGTTCCGCGACGCTAAGCTGATGGAGATCGGCGCCGGAACTTCGGAAATCCGCCGCATGTTGATCGGGCGTCAGCTGATGGAGATCGCCTGATGCGCCTGCTTGTCCTGTCCCTGCTTCTGGCCGCCGGCCCGGCGCTGGCCCAGAACGGCCCGCGATACGATGCCGATGGTTTCGCGAAATGCATCGCGGATGCGGAAACCGATGCCAGCGCCGCGCCGGGGCTGCGAAGCTGCATCGGCCAGGCCTCGACGCAATGCCTGGCGACGCCGGGCGGCGAGACCACCGTGGGCATGGTGGAATGCCTGGGCCATGAGGCGAAGGATTGGGACACGCTGCTGAACGGCTATTACGAGCGGGCGCTGAAAGCCGCCAAGGCGGCGGATGTGGAGTTGGCCGAGCTCGGCTCGGCCGCCGAGCCCGCGGCCCCGGCCCTGCAGCAGGCGCAGCGCCACTGGATCGCCTTCCGCGATGCCTCCTGCCGCTATGAGAGCCTGCGCTATCAGGGCGGCACGCTGGGCGGCCCGGCGGCGCAGGATTGCGTGCTGCGCCTGACGGCCGAACAGGCCCTGCGGCTGCGCGACATCGCGGAGGGGATGGAATGAAGCGCCTGGCCGGATGCGCGCTGGCCCTGCTGCTGGCGGCGCCCTGCCTTGCCGGTGATGCCTCGGGCTTCGATCACGCCGCCATCGACCGATGCCTTGCCGATGCCTCGACCCAGGGCGCCCGCGCCGATTGCGCCGGGACCGGCATGGAGTCCTGCCTCGACTACGCACGCGGCAAATATGGCGGCAACGACCCGGATTTCCCGCTGGCCAACTGCCTCGACGCCTCGCATCAGGCCTGGGAGGCGAAGCTGACCGGGGTCTACCAGGCGGCGCTGGAGGATAGCGACCAGCCAGAGCCGCTGCGCCGGGTCGAACGCAGCTGGATCGCCTTTCGCGAGGCCCTTTGCGACCGGGCTGGGGAAACGGGCGGCGATCTG
This sequence comes from Paracoccus binzhouensis, assembly GCF_016446475.1. Taxonomy (GTDB): domain Bacteria; phylum Pseudomonadota; class Alphaproteobacteria; order Rhodobacterales; family Rhodobacteraceae; genus Paracoccus; species Paracoccus binzhouensis. The sequence continues at coordinate 24,514 of NZ_JAEHFP010000041.1, forward strand.
GCCCGCGCCCGCTGCATGCGGGACGAAACGGCGCGGCAGGCGGCGCTGCTGATGGCGCTGGGGGCCGGGGAATGAGCCGGCCCCGGGGAAAGGGGTGCCCCGTCGCGGAACGCCCCGGCGGCAGCCTAGAACTTCATCACATAGCTGATGCCGACCACAACCGGATCGACCTCGACCTCGCCGATCTTGGCGCCGTTCAGCTCGACATCCGAATCGATGTCGATCCAGCGCAGGTCGGCACGGATCGCTGCCCGGTCGTTGATCCAGTAATCGCCGCCCAGATGCGCGGCCAGGCCGACGCTGTTCTTGACCCGCAGGTCGGAACCGGCCAGCGGCCCCTTGGCCTCGCCGTCCCAGAAGCCGGTGAAGTTCACGCCCAGGCCGACGAAGGGCTTGAACTGCGGCGTGGCGTCGAAATGGTATTGCAGCGACACGACCGGCGGCAGGTGCTTCACCGTGCCGATCTCGGTGCCGTTCGATCGGATCGAGTGCTTGAAGGGCAGGGCACCCAGCACCTCGACGCCCAGGTTGTCGCGGATGAAATATTCGAAGGTGATGGTCGGGCGGGTATTGTCGCCGATGTCGGTAGGCACGGTGCCGCCGGCCAGGACGCCATTGTCGGATTTCGGGTTCACATTGGCGATGCCGAAGCCCAGGGTCCATTCCCCCTGCGATTGTGCCAGCGCGGGCGAGGCAAGCGCGGCGAGCGCCGCGGCAAGGGCAAGCTTCTGTCTCATGGCGATCCTCTCTTCTTGTCGCATGCCCGCTCATGCCGCCCCGGCCGCGATCGCGGCGTTGATCTGGATCAAGAATTTCCCCTCCGGGCCCTGACTGCGTCAAACTGGCGCATGGCCCCGGCGCCACGACCGAAAGGATGACGTGATGAAACTCGGCACCTCGGCCCTGCCGTCCTCGGAGACCTTCCGCGCCAATCGCGCGGCGCATCTCGCCATGCTGGACACCGTGCGCGAGGCGGCGCTGGCCGCGGCGGCCGGTGGCGGGCCCAAGGCGGTCGAGCGCCATGTGGCGCGCGGCAAGATGCCGCCGCGCGAACGGGTGGCGAACCTGCTCGACCCCGGCTCGCCCTTCCTCGAGATCGGCGCCACGGCGGCGCATGGCATGTATGATGGCGCCGCGCCCTGCGCGGGCGTGATCGCCGGCCTCGGCCGGGTGCATGGGCAAGAGGTGATGGTGGTGGCCAACGACGCCACGGTCAAGGGCGGCACCTATTACCCGATGACGGTGAAAAAGCACCTGCGCGCCCAGGAAATCGCCGAGGAATGCCGGCTGCCCTGCATCTACCTGGTCGATTCCGGCGGCGCCAACCTGCCCAACCAGGACGAGGTCTTTCCCGACCGCGACCATTTCGGCCGCATCTTCTACAACCAGGCGCGCATGTCGGCCAAGGGCATCGCGCAGATCGCCGTGGTCATGGGCAGCTGCACGGCGGGCGGCGCCTATGTGCCGGCCATGTCCGACGTCACCATCATCGTCCGCAACCAGGGCACGATCTTCCTGGCCGGCCCGCCGCTGGTCCGGGCCGCAACCGGCGAGGTGGTCTCGGCCGAGGATCTCGGCGGCGGCGACGTCCACACCCGCCTGTCCGGCGTTGCCGACTACCTGGCCGAGGACGACGCCCATGCCCTCGCCCTGGCCCGGCGCAGCATCGGCAATCTGAACCGCCGGCTGCCCCAGACCGTGCAATGGCAATCGCCCGAGCCCCCAGCCCACGACCCCGAGGAGATCCTGGGCGTCGTCCCTGCCGACCTGAAGATCCCCTATGACATCCGCGAGGTGATCGCCCGCGTCGTGGACGGCTCGCGCTTCGACGAGTTCAAGCCCCGCTTCGGCGAGACGCTGGTGACCGGCTTCGCGCATCTGGAAGGCTGCCCCATCGGCATCGTCGCCAATAACGGCGTGATCTTCTCGGAAGCCGCGCAGAAGGGCGCGCATTTCATCGAGCTCTGCTCGATGCGGGGCATCCCGCTGGTCTTCCTGCAGAACGTCACCGGCTTCATGGTCGGCCGCAAATACGAGAACGAGGGCATCGCCCGGCACGGCGCCAAGATGGTGACGGCGGTGGCGACGACCTCGGTCCCCAAGATCACCATGCTGGTCGGCGGCAGCTTCGGCGCCGGCAATTACGGCATGGCCGGCCGCGCCTACGGGCCGCGCTTCCTCTGGACCTGGCCCAATTCCCGCATCTCGGTGATGGGCGGCGAGCAGGCGGCCGGCGTGCTCGCCACCGTGCGCCGCGAGGGGATCGAGCGCCAGGGCGGCAGCTGGAGCGCCGAGGAGGAGGCCGAGTTCAAGCGCCCCACCATCGAGATGTTCGAGCGCCAGTCGCATCCGCTCTACGCCTCGGCCCGGCTTTGGGACGACGGCATCATCGACCCGCGCAAGACCCGCGACATCCTCGCCCTCAGCCTGCGCGCCAGCCTCAACGCGCCGATCAAGCCGACCCGCTTCGGCATCTTCCGGATGTGACGGCGATGGAGCGGCCCCGCCTCACCACCCTGCAAGGCGACATCACCCGGCTCGCCATGGACGCCATCGTCAACGCCGCCAATCGCAGCCTGCTGGGCGGCGGCGGGGTGGACGGCGCCATCCACCGCGCCGCCGGCCCCGGACTGCTGGAGGAATGCCGCGCGCTCGGCGGCTGCCCGACCGGCGAGGCCCGCATCACCCGCGGCTATGCCCTGCCGGCCCGCTACGTCATCCACGCCGTCGGCCCGGTCTGGCGGGGCGGCGGGGCGGAGGAGGACGCGCTGCTCGCCGGCGCCTATCGCCACAGCCTGCAGCTCGCCCAGGCCCATGACCTGGCCCGCATCGCCTTCCCGGCGATCTCGACCGGCATCTACGGCTTTCCGGCCGAACGCGCCGCCCGGATCGCCGTCGCCACCATCCTCGCCCATGGCGCCGGCCTCGAAGTCACGCTGGTCGGCTTCGACGCCGCCGGCCACGCCACGCTGCGCCGGGCGGTCGAGGAGGCCCGGCGATGATTTCTTCGTTCGTCAAATACTCCACGGGGGTCCGGGGGTGTGAAACCCCCGGCGCCTCGCCTGCCACAAGAGGTGCCGGATGTTCCAGAAGATCCTGATCGCCAACCGGGGCGAGATCGCCTGCCGGGTCATCGACACCGCCCGCAAGCTGGGGGTGCGGACCGTCGCGGTCTGGTCCGAGGCCGACCGCGCCGCCCGCCATGTCGCCCTGGCCGACGAGGCGGTCCCCATCGGCGGCCCGGCGCCCAGGGACAGCTACCTGCGCGGCGATGCCATCATCCGCGCCGCGCGCGATACCGGCGCCCAGGCGATCCATCCCGGCTACGGCTTTCTCAGCGAGAACCCGGATTTCGTCGATGCGGTGACGGCGGCCGGCCTGACCTTCATCGGCCCCTCGGCCGAGGCGATCCGCAAGATGGGCCTCAAGGACGCCGCCAAGGCACTGATGGCCGAAGCCGGCGTCCCGGTCGTCCCCGGCTATCACGGCGAGAACCAGGAGGCCGCCCACCTGCAGGCCCAGGCCGATGCCATCGGCTATCCGGTGCTGATCAAGGCGGTGGCCGGCGGCGGCGGCAAGGGCATGCGGCTGGTGGAACGCAGCAGCGACTTCCCCGCCGCCCTGCAATCCGCGCAGGGCGAGGCCGCCACCGCCTTCGGCAACCCCGCGGTGCTGATCGAGAAATACATCTCCAGGCCGCGCCATATCGAGGTGCAGGTCTTCGGCGACGGCCGCCAGGCGGTCCACCTCTTCGAGCGCGACTGCTCGCTGCAGCGCCGCCACCAGAAGGTGATCGAGGAAGCCCCGGCCCCCGGCATGACCCCCGAGATGCGCGCCGCCATGGGCGCGGCCGCTGTGCGCGCCGCCGAGGCCATCGGCTATGCCGGCGCCGGCACGGTGGAATTCATCGTCGACGGCTCGCGCGGCCTTTCCCCGGACGGGTTCTGGTTCATGGAGATGAACACCCGCCTGCAGGTCGAGCATCCGGTGACCGAACTGATCACCGGAATCGACCTGGTCGAATGGCAGCTGCGCGTCGCCAGCGGAGAGCCGCTGCCGGCGCGGCAGGAGGACCTGGCGATCACCGGCCATGCCTTCGAGGCCCGGCTCTATGCCGAGGACGTGCCGGCGGGCTTCCTGCCCGCCACTGGCCGGCTGGCGCATCTGCGCTTTCCCGACCATGCCCGGATCGAGACTGGGGTGCGGCCCGGCGACAGCATCAGCCCCTGGTATGACCCGATGATCGCCAAGATCGTCACCCATGGCGCCACCCGCGCCATCGCCCTGCGGGCCTTGGAGGCGGCGCTGGTCGATACCGAGGTGGCGGGCTCGGTCACCAATGTCGATTTCCTCATCGCCCTGACCCGGCACGAGGCCTTCGGCAAGGGCGAGGTCGATACCGGGTTGATCGCCCGCGACCTGCAGGCGCTGGTCGCCGCAGCCGAGCCCGATCCGCGGGCGAAGGCGCTGGCGGTCCTCGGCCTTGCCGGGCTCGACGATCCGACCATTCGCGGCGGCATCACCCTCTGGCAGCCGCTGCGCCGCACCATCGCCTGGGAGGGCGGCGAGGCGGTGCTGGAAGTCCTCGGCCCCGGCGCCGCCCGCGTCACGTTGGACGGCAGCACGCATGAGATCGGCTACGAGGGCGGGCGCTGGTGGGTGGACGGCAGCCCGCGCCGCTCGCGCATCGTCAACCACGCGGCGGGAACCAGCGTCTTCGGCGGCCGCTCGCTGACGCTGACGCCGCTCGACCCGCTGGCCCGCGGCGGCGAGGAAGCGGGCGGCGGCATGACGCTGTCGCCCATGCCGGGCCTGGTCAAGGCGATCTTCGTCGAACCGGGGCAGGAGGTGGCGGCCGGCGCGCCTCTGGCGATTCTCGAGGCGATGAAGATGGAGCACACGCTGACCGCCGCCCGCGACGGCCGCGTGGGCGAGGTCTTCGCCCGGGCCGGCGATCAGGTCGAGGCCGGCGCCGCGCTGATCCGGCTCGAGGAGGAGGAGGCATGATCCTGCACCATGTCCCCGGCTCGCGCTCGATGCGGGTGCTGTGGCTGATCGAGGAGCTGGGCCTCGATTGCCAACTGCGCCTGTGGTCTCTGACCGATGGCAGCCTGCGCAGCGCCGAATTTCGCGCGCTTTCGCCCGCCGGCCGCATCCCGGCGCTGGAGATCGACGGCCGCCCCATCTTCGAATCCGGCGCCATCCTGCAATACCTGACCGAGCGCGAGGGCCGGCTGGCCCCGGAACCCGGCGCGCCCGAACGCGCCGATTTCCTGGAATGGCTGCATTTCGCCGAGACCCAGGCCTGCATCCTGCAGGCCCTGAACATCCATCACATCTTCCTGCGGCCCGAAAGCGCCCGCTCGATCCCGCTGATGCGGCTCGACACCCGGCGGCTGGCCGTCACCGCCCGGACGCTGGACGATCACCTGGCCGGGCGCCAGACGCTGCTGTCCGTGTTTTCGGCGGCCGATTGCATGCTGGGCTTCAATATCGAGGCGGTGTTCCGCTTCCTGCCCGCCGCCGACTATCCGGCGCTGGCCGCCTATCGCGACCGGATGACGGCGCGTCCCGCCTATCGCCGCGCCCTGGCCCGTGCCGGCGGCGATGCCATCTATGAGCGCGATTTCTACGAGGTGCCCGATGCCTGAGACGGTCGAGATCTTCGAGGTCGGCCCGCGCGACGGGCTGCAGAACGAAAAGCGCCTGATACCGGCGGCGGAAAAGGTGGCGCTGGTCGACCTGCTGTCGCAGGCCGGCTTCCGGCGCATCGAGGTGACCAGCTTCGTGCCGCCGAAATGGGTGCCGCAGATGGCCGACGCGGCCGAGGTCATGGCCGGCATCGCCCACCGCCCCGGCATCCGTTACGCGGTGCTGACCCCGAACCTGCGCGGCTACCAGGCGGCGCGCGCCGCCGGCGCCGACGAGGTGGCGATCTTCGCCTCGGCCTCGGAGGGCTTCTCGCGCGCCAACCTGAACGCGACCATCGCCGAAAGCCTGGAGCGCTTCGCCCCGGTGGCCGAGGCGGCGCGCGCCGACGGCATTCCGCTGCGCGGCTATGTCTCGGTGGTGACCGACTGCCCCTTCGACGGGCCGGTGCCGCCCGCCAGCGTCGCCCGCGTCGCGGCGGCGCTGCGCGACATGGGCTGCTACGAGATCAGCCTGGGCGACACCATCGGCCAGGCCCGGCCCGAGACCATCGACGCCATGCTGGCCGCCGTGCTGCAGGAACTGCCGCCCGAAAACCTGGCCGGCCATTACCACGACACCGCCGGCCGGGCGCTGCAGAACATCGACGCGAGCCTGGCGCGGGGCCTGCGGGTCTTCGACGCCGCCGTCGGAGGCCTGGGCGGCTGTCCCTATGCGCCGGGCGCCGCCGGCAATGTCGCCACCGAAAGGGTCGCCGCGCATCTGGCGGCGGCGGGATATGACACCGGCCTCGACATGGCGGTGATCGACCGCGCCGCCGCCATGGCCCGAGGCATGAGAGGAGCGCCGTGATGGATACCATCCGCATCGAGACCGACGCCCGCGGCGTCGCGCATCTGTGGCTGGCGCGCGCGGACAAGCACAACGCGCTGTCGGCGCAGATGATCCGCGAACTGACCGAGGCCGCCGGGCGGCTGGGCGCCGATCCGGCCGTGCGCGTGGTGGTGCTGGCGGCTGAGGGGCGCAGCTTCTGCGCCGGCGGCGATCTCGGCTGGATGCAGGAGCAGATGCGCGCCGATGCCGCGACCCGCCGCGAGGGCGCCCGCGAACTGGCGATGATGCTGAACGCGCTGAACACGCTGCCGAAGCCCCTGATCGGCCGGGTGCAGGGCAATGCCTTCGGCGGCGGCGTCGGCCTGATCGCGGTCTGCGACCTGGCCATCGCCGTGCCCGAGGCGCGCTTCGGCCTGACCGAAACCCGGCTCGGCCTGATCCCCGCCACCATCGGCCCCTATGTTCTGGCGCGGATGGACGAGGACAAGGCGCGGCGCGTCTTCATGTCCGCCCGCCTCTTCGGCGCCGAGGAGGCGATGCGGCTGAACCTGCTGGCGGGCCTGGCCGATGCCGGGACGCTGGACGCCGCCATCGAGGCCGAGGCCGTGCCCTATCTCTCCTGCGCGCCCGGTGCGGTGGCGGCGGCCAAGCGCCTGGCCCGCCGCCTCGGCCCGCCCATCGGCGCGGCCGAGATCGAGGCCAGCATCCAGGCCCTGGTCGATGTCTGGGAGGGCGACGAGGCCCCCGAGGGCATCGCCGCCTTCTTCGACAAGCGCAAGCCGCGCTGGCAGACCGGCTGAGGCGCGGCCCGGCCGCTTCTTCGTTGCCCCAATACCCGTGCCGGGCGCACCTGCGGAACCGAGGCTGCAATCCTTGGCCCGGCAGGTCCGCGCCGCGCCGGCGGGCCTGCCGCATTCGGGTATTTGGGAAACGGAAAGCCGGGTGTCGGAGCCCCTCCGTCCAGCCTTGCGCCTTGTGCATGTCAGGACTTCGTGGGCGTGGCTTGGCGACATATGGTCGCATCTGTTAACGCTATCGGGCCTTGCTTCCCCCTATATGCCAGCCCGGAAGGTGCCGCCATGCCGCCGCAGCCCAATCTCAAGCTTGCCATCCTTGCCCTTGGCCTGGGCGCCTTTGCCATCGGCACCTCGGAATTCGCCGCCATGGGGCTTCTGCCCTGGTATGCGCGCGACCTGGGCATCACCGAGCCGCAGGCCGGCCATGTGGTCAGCGCCTATGCGCTTGGCGTGGTGGTCGGCGCGCCGATCACCTCGATCCTGGGGGCGCGGCTGCCGCGGCGGCGCTATCTGGCGGCGCTGATCGCCGCCTATGGGGTGATGAACCTGCTGGCGGCGGTGCTGCCGGGCTATGGCACGCTGGTCTTCACCCGCTTCCTGGCCGGGCTGCCGCATGGCGGCTTCCTGGGCGTGGCGATGCTGTTCGCCGCCGACGCCCTGCCGCGCGAGCAGCGCGCCAAGGGGGTGACGCAGGTGCTGCTGGGCTTGACCGTCGCCAATATCGCCGGGGTGCCGCTGGCCGGGATGCTGGGGCAGGGCCTCGGCTGGCGCTGGGGGTTCGCGTTGCCCGGCGTGCTGGCGCTGCTGGCCGGCTGGCTGATCCTGCGCCTGGCGCCGCGGGTCGGCGCGCCCCGGGACGCCCGCCCCTTCGACGAGTTGAAGGCGCTGGGGAATCCGGCGGTGGTGCTGATCCTGCTGGTCGGGGCCATCGGTTTCGGCGGGCTGTTCGCGGTCTATTCCTTCCTGTCTGCCGCCATGCTGGCGACCACCCAGCCGCCGGCCTGGGCGGTGCCGGCAATGCTGTCGGCCTTCGGCATCGGCGGCACCCTGGGCGGGGTGATGGCCGCGCGGCTGACCATCCACTACGGCACCTGGGGCGCGGCGTTCGGGCTGATGGTGCTGATGGCGCTGGCCCAGGGCTTTGCCGCCTGTGCGGTGGGCAACTGGGGGCTGATGCTGGCTTCCTCCTTCGTGCTGGGGCTGGGCTCGGGCATGGTGGTGCCGCTGCAGACCCGGCTGATGGACGTGGCGGGCCAGGCGCAAAGCATGGCCGCGGCGATGAACCATGCCGCCTTCAACGCCGCCAATGCGCTGGGGCCCTGGCTTGCCGGGATGGCGCTGGCCGCGGGCTGGGGCTGGCGCTCGTCCGGGCTGGTGGCGGTGGCGCTGTCAGTCGCCGGGCTGCTGGCCCTGGCGCTGGCCTGGCACCAGGCCCGCCAGTCCGGGGGCGCTGTGCAGGATTACCCGGCGCGAGTGTGAGGCGAATTCCCGCCGCCAGGAGATGAAGAGCACATAGCTGGTGGCCAGGAACAGGCCCAGCGGCCCGGCCAGCCAGCCAAGCGCCCCCAGCGCGAAATAGACGCAGCGCAGGCCCGAGTTGAAGCTGCGCGCCGCGGTGATGTTGATCTCGGCCGCCTGCATGGCGGCGGGCAGGGCGCGTGGGTCCCCGGGATCGTCGGGAACCGAGGCCATCATGATCGCGCAATAGCCGAACAGCCGGTGCGACCACACGAAGCGCAGCAGCGCATTGGCCACGAAGAACAGCACCACGACGATCTTGATCTCCCATTTCAGCGCCGGGACGTGGCCCAGGTCGAACTGCCGGGCCACGCCGGCCAGCTGGTCGGTCTTGCCGATCAGCGCCAGCCCGCCGCCCACCGCGATCAGGCAGGCCGAGGCGAAGAAGGCCGTGCCCTCGCGCAGCGTGGTCAGGATGTTGCCGTCGAAGATGCGCGGGTCGCGGGTGACGAAATGCCGCATCCATTCCCGGCGGTAGTCCTTCATCAGCACCGAGACCGAGGGGCGGTGCTTCGGCGGGTGCTCGGTGATCCAGCCAATGCCCAGCCAGGCAAGGAAAAGCCAGGCCACGGCGGCAAGATCCGCCAGGGTGAAGGGACCGGGAAGGGGGGCGCTGATGTCCATGCCCGCGGTTCTATCGCCGCCGGCGGCCTGTTGCCAGCCCGTTGCGCCGATCCTACCTTGGGCGCGTAACGAGCAACCCGGAGGGAGCCATGGCCGCACCGCATGCCATTCACGAGGAATTTCCGAACGATGCCGAGCGCATTCATGCGCTGAAGGTCTCGGACCCGCATTTCGCCCGGCTGCTGGAGGAATATGACGCCATCAACGATCAGGTCTTCGGTGCGGAGAGCCGCCATACCCCGATGTCGGACGAGGCCGAGACCGAGCTGCGCAGGAAGCGCGCCGCGCTGAAGGACGAGATTGCCCGCATGCTCTCTGCGGCGGGGGCCTGAGGCGAGGGCCGCCGCGGGCGGGCCAAGGGGCGCACGCACGCGCGCGCCTTGCATCCGCCGGCGCCCCGGCCGTGCCGCCACGGCGGC
>NZ_JAEHFP010000042.1 GCF_016446475.1 Paracoccus binzhouensis
ATACGAATGCATCTGCAAGATCTGGACATCAGAGCCCGACAGATTCATCCTAAACCCGATCCAACAGATGCCGGGACTGAACAGCTAGCCGCAGGGCGGGATGCGGAATGCGGCCTCGCGCACCAGGGCGCCCGGATGCGACACAACCTGCAGGCTGAAGTCATGCGCGGCGCGGATCGCCGTGACCGGATCGGCGCCGCGCAGGCCGGCCGCCAGGAAGGCGGCGTTGAAGCTGTCGCCGGCGGCGGTGCTGTCCACCGGGGCGACGCGGGGCAGGCCCTCGACCAGCCGGCTGCCCTGCGCGTCGGCCAGCAGCACCGGGCCGCCGCCGTTCTTGACCACCACCCGGCCGGCGCCCAGCCGCAGATAGCGCGCGGCGGTCGCCCGGGCATCGGCATCGCCGAAATGCGCGATCTCGTCATCGAGGCTGGGCAGCAGCAGGTCGGTGCAGCTTGCCGCGGCCTCGATCCAGCCGCGCATCTCGGCGGCATCGGCCCAAAGCCGCGGCCGCAGGTTCGGATCGAACACCACCTGCGTGCCCGCCGTCCGCGCCGCGCGCAGCGCCTCCAGCAAAGCCCGGCGCCCGGCCTCGGGCAGGATCGCCAGGGTGATCCCGGACAGGCAGGCGATGCGACAGCCGGCCAGCGCCGCATCCAGCCGTCCCGGATCGTCGGCCAGCCGCCGCGCCGCCGAATTGTCGCGCCAATAGCTGAAACTGCGCTCGCCATCGCTGAGCGAGATGGCATAAAGGCCGATCTCGCGCTCGGGGTCGCGGGCGACATGGTCGGTGCCGATGCCCTCGGCGGCCAGGAAGTCCAGCATCTGCCGGGAATATTCGCCGGTGCCGACGCGGCTGAAATAGCCGACCCGCCAGTCCGGGCCAAGGCAGCGGCGCAGATACCAGGCCATGTTCAGCGTGTCGCCGGCAATGCCCATCCGCCACAGGCCGCCGCCGGCCTGCGACAGCTCGACCATGGCTTCGCCGATGCAAAGGATCAGCGGCGCGCTCATGCCCGCGCCCCGTGGCTCAGCGCCCGTTCCACGCCGCGCAGCTCGGCCAGCCCCTTGAGCCGGCCGATGGCGGGATAGCCGGGCTGCCCGCCGCGGCCGATATCGTCCAGGATGTCCTGGCCGTGATCGGGGCGCATGGGGATGTTCCAATCGGCGCGGCCGGCCTCGCGGCGGCGGGCTTCCTCGCGCAGCACCGCGGCGACCAGCGCCACCATGTCGGTCTGGCCGCCCAGATGCTCGTCCTCGAAGAACGAGCCGCGGATCGCGTCGCTGTCGCGGCGCACATTGCGCAGATGCAGGAAATGCACCCGGTCGCCCAGCCGCTCCATCATGCCCGGCAGGTCGTTGTCCGGTCGCGCCCCCAGCGAACCCGAGCAAAGCGTGATGCCGTTCGCCGGCAGGTCCACGGCGGCCATGCGCTCGGCGTAATCGGCCTCGGTGGACATCACCCGCGGCAGGCCCAGCAGCGGAAAGGGCGGATCGTCGGGATGGCAGCAGAGCCGCATCCCGATCTGCTGCGCGACCGGGGCGACCTGTTCCAGGAAGTCGTGGAAATGCCGGCGCAGCACCGCGTCCGTCACCGGGGCATAGCGTTCCAGCAGCGCCCGCACGTCGTCCAGGGTGAAATGCTCGGCCGCGCCGGGCAGGCCGAAGACCACGTTGCCGGCCAGCTGCTCGCGCCGGGCCTCGTCCATTGCGGCGAAGCGGCGGGCGGCCTCGTCGCGGATCTCCTCGGGGAAATCCTCGGCCGCGCCCTTGCGCTGCAGGATATGGATGTCGAAGGCGGCGAAATCGATGAAGTCGAAACGCATGCAGCGCGCGCCGTTCGGCCGCCGCCAGGCCAGGTCGGTGCGGGTCCAGTCCAGCACCGGCATGAAGTTGTAGCAGATCACCTCGATCCCCGCGTCGCGCAGGTTGCGCATCGAGGCGATCCAGTTCTCGACATGCGCCCGCCAGTCGCCGGTCTGGGTCTTGATCGCCTCGCTGACCGGCAGGCTTTCCACCACCTCCCATGCCAGGCCCGAGGGCGCGCCGTCGGCCATCGCCGCCAGTTCGGCCTGCCGGCGGGCGATTTCCCCGGGCGTCCAGACGGTTCCGGTCGGGACGTGGTGCAGGGCGGTGACCACGCCCTGAACCCCCGCCTGCAGCATATCCTCGACCGAGACCCGATCCTTGGGTCCGAACCAGCGCCAAGTATGTCGCATTCACTCCTCCGGGGAAACGGAATTACAGGCCCAGCATCTCGGGCTGTTCGGCGCGCAGCCGCGCCAGCGTCTCGTGGATGCGCGACAGGTGCAGGCCGATGGCGGCGACCGCCTTCTCCTCGTCCCGTTCGCGCAGGGCGGTCAGGATGACCTTGTGCTCCTCCATCGCGTTCTGGGCGTTATAGGACAGCGACAGGTAGCGGGCGCGGTCCATGTGGCCCTTGTTGTCCTTGACCAGGGTCCAGACGAATTCCAGCCCCGAGGCTGCGCAGATGTCGTGATGAAACTGGTCGTCCAGCGCATGGAAGCCACTGCGGTCGTCGGCGCGGATGGCGGCGTCCTGGCGCCGGATCAGCTCCTCCAGCGCGTCGTGGTCCTGCGGCGTCAGCAGCCGCACCGCCTCGCGCAGGCAGGCGGTTTCCAGCGCCAGGCGGATGAAATGCGCCTGGCGGATCGCCTCGGCCGAGATCTGCGTCACCACCGTGGCGCGTTGCGGGCGGATCTGGATGAAGCCCAGTTGCGACAGCCGGAAGAACGCATCGCGCACCGGCTGGCGCGAGACGCCCATCTGCGCGGCGACCTCGGCCTCGGACAGCCGGGCGCCGGGGGGCAGCGTCAGGTTGATGACCCGTTGGTAAAGCGCCTCATAGACCTGGTCGGTGACCGTGCGCGGGCGCAGGTCGTCCAGGATGGGCAGGGCGGCGGCATCTGTCGGCATCGGCGAAACCATGGCGTTGACGGTGTTGCCAGACTAGCATATTAGATGACTAGAGGAACCGCAAGGCGATTCGGGAGGAGAGTTGCAGATGCCGCTGCTGGACGAGGATCGGTTGTTCCCGCCCGAGCCGGCGCTGCGCGACCTGGCGCGGGCGCTTTACGAGGATGTCCGCGACCTGCCGATCGTCAGCCCGCACGGCCATACCGATCCGCGCTGGTTCGCCGAGAACCGCGCCTTTCCCGATCCGGCGCAGCTGTTCGTGACGCCCGACCATTACGTGTTTCGCATGCTCGCCTCGCAGGGGGTGGCGCTGACCGATCTTGGCGTGCCGCGGGTCGATGGCGGCCCGACCGAGACCGACGGCCGCAGGATCTGGCGGCTGTTCGCCGGCCATTACCACCTGTTCGCCGGCACGCCGTCGCGGCTGTGGCTGGACCATTCCTTCCAGCATGTCTTCGGCATCGACCGGCGGCTGTCGGCGGAAACCGCGGATTGGTATTACGACCATATCTCGGACTGCCTGGCGCGGCCGGACTTCCGGCCGCGGGCGCTGTACGAACGCTTCGGCATCGAGGTGCTCGCCACCACCGAGGCGGCGACGGACGATCTGCGCTGGCACCGGGCGATCCGGGACTCGGGCTGGCAGGGCAGGGTGGTGACGGCCTATCGCCCGGACGGGGTGATCGACCCCGAGATGCCGGGCTTTGCCGGGAATGTCGCGCTGATGGGCCAGCAGACCGGCTTCGACACCGCGACCTGGGCCGGCTACCTGGACGCGCACCGGGCGCGGCGGGCCTATTTCAAGGAATTCGGCGCGACCTCGTCCGATCACGGCCATGCCAGCGCCCGGACCGAGGACCTGCCGCAGGCCGAGGCGGCGGCGCTGTTCCAGAAGGCGCTGCGCGGCGCGTGCACGGCGGCCGAGGCCGACGCCTTCCGCGGTCACATGCTGACCGAAATGGCGCGCATGAGCCTTGAGGACGGGCTGGTGCTGCAGATCCATCCCGGCGCACGGCGCAACCATTCCGATCCGGTGATGGCGATGTTCGGCCGCGACAAGGGCTTCGACATTCCCGGCCGCACCGATTACGTCGCCGCGCTGCGGCCGCTGCTGAACGCGGTGGGCATGCGCCCCGAGCTGACGGTGATCCTATTCACGCTGGACGAAAGCAGCTATGCGCGCGAGCTGGCGCCGCTGGCGGGGGCCTATCCCTGCCTGCGCCTTGGTCCGCCCTGGTGGTTCCACGACAGCCCCGAGGGCATGCGCCGCTTTCGCGAGATGACCACCGAGACGGCCGGGTTCTGCAACACCGTCGGCTTCAACGACGACACCCGCGCCTTCTGCTCGATCCCGGCCCGGCATGACGTGGCCCGCCGGGTGGATTGCGCGTTCCTGGCCACGCTGATCGCCACCGGCCGGCTGGACCGCGACGAGGCGCCGAGACTGGCGCATGAACTGACCTATGGCCTCGCCAAGAGGGCCTATCGACTTTGACCGTTCATCGGGGAGGATGACATGAAACTGCTCAATACCACGCTTGCCGCCTTTCTTGTCACGGCGGCGTTGGCCGGCGCCGCCAGCGCGGAATGCGAGATCACCTTGCGTTCGTCGGACACGCATCCGGACGGCTATCCGACCGTCGAGGGCGTCAAGGCCATGGCGGCCGAGGTCAAGGAAAAGACCGGCGGCCGCATCTGCATCGAGGTCTTCCCCTCGTCCCAGCTGGGCGAGGAAAAGGACACCATCGAGCAGACCCAGTTCGGCGTCATCGACATGGTGCGCGCCTCGTTCGGGTCGTTCAACGACATCGTGCCGGTGACGCAGACCACCTCGCTGCCCTATCTGTATCGCTCCGAGGAGCACCTGCACAAGGTCCTGGACGGCCCGATCGGCGAGGAGATCGCCCGCCAGTTCGAGGAGCATGGCCTGGTCCCGCTGGCCTATTACGACGGGGGCGCGCGCAATTTCTACAACGCGAAGAAGCCGATCCGCACCGTCGAGGACCTGAAGGGGCTGAAGTTCCGCGTCATGCAGAACGACGTCTTCGTGGACATGATGTCGGCGCTTGGCGCCAATGCCACGCCGATGCCCTATGGCGAGGTCTATTCCTCGATCCAGACCGGGGTGATCGACGGGGCCGAGAACAACTTTCCCAGCTATGACAGCTCGGGCCATGCCGAGGTGGCGAAATACTTCACCCTGGACCAGCACCTGATGGTGCCGGAACTGGTCGCCGTGTCCAAGACCCGCTGGGAAACGCTGTCCCCCGAGGATCAGGAGATCATGCGGACGGCGGCCCGGAACTCGGCCATCCTGCAGCGCAAGCTGTGGGCCGAACAGGAAAAGGCCAGCGAGGAGAAGGTCGTGGCCGCCGGCGCCGAGGTGGTCAAGGACGTGGACAAGACCGCCTTCATCGAGGCGATGGCCCCGGTCTACGAGAAATACGTGACCACCCCCGAAGCCAGGGACCTGGTCAAGCGCATCCAGGAAACCCAGTGACAACCCGGTGACATCGCGGCCCGCGCCATCCGGCCGCGGGCCCTTTCTTTCAAAGAACAAGGAGGGGATGCCATGCAAGCCGGCATCGCTGCATTGTCGCGCCTGAACGGCTTTCTCAGCCGGGCCAGCCTGTGGCTGGCGGGAGCGGGGCTGGTCCTGATGACGCTGATCGTCTTCGCCCAGGTCTTCATGCGCTACGTGATGAACGACAGCCTGCTCTGGGTCGAGCCGGTGGCCATCCTGCTGATGAGCTGGTTCATCTTTCTGGGCTCGGCGGTCGGGGTGCACGAAAGCTTTCACATGGGCTTCGACGTGCTGCTGTTCTTCCTGCCCGACAGCGCCGGAACCTGGCTGAAGGGCCTGTCGGACCTGTCGGTGCTGTGCTTCGGCATCGGCATGGCGGTCTATGGCTGGCAGCTGATGGCCAAGACCTGGGGCACCACGCTGCCGGTGATCGGGCTGCCGGGCGGTTTCGGCTACATGCCGCTGTTCGCCGGCGGCCTGCTGATGACGCTGTTCGTGCTGGAGCATCTGCTGAAGCGGCTGACCGGCCGCATGGTCGAGGCCCAGCCGGACGCCGAAGACATCCTGATGACCGAAGCGTAACGGGGGCGGGGCAACATCATGGAATACACGATCCTTTTCGGTGTCTTCACCCTGCTCATGCTGATCGGCACGCCCATCGCCTTCTGCCTGGGCATCTCGAGCCTGGCGACGGTGGTCTGGCTGGGCCTGCCGCCGCTGGTGGTGTTCCAGCGCCTGTCGGCGGGGATCTCGGTCTTCACGCTGATGGCGATTCCGTTCTTCATCTTCGCCGGCGACCTGATGGTCCGGGGCGGGATCGCCGCGCGGATCGTGCGCTTCGCCGGGTCGCTGATCGGCCATGTCCGCGGCGGGCTGGGGCAGGTGAACATCGCCGCCTCGACGCTGTTCGGCGGCATCTCGGGTTCGGCCGTGGCCGAGGCGGCGGCGGTCGGCGGCATCATGATCCCGCAGATGAAGGACCGCGGCTATGGCGCGGATTACGCGGTCAACGTGACCTCGATGGCGGCGCTGATCGCGCTGATGCTGCCGCCCAGCCACAACATGATCATCTATTCGATCTCGGGCGGCGGGCGGATCTCGATCGCCGACCTGTTCACCGCCGGGATCGTTCCGGGGCTGCTGCTGGCGCTGGCGCTGTCCTTCACCGCCTGGATCGTCGCCGTGCGCCGCGGCTATCCGACCGAGCCCTTCCCCGGCCTTGCCAAGGTGTTCCGCTTCCTGCTGGAATCGCTGCCGGGGATGCTGCTGATCGCCATCATTTTCGGCGGCGTGCGGTCGGGCATCTTCACCGCCACCGAAAGCTCGTGCATCGCGGTGCTTTACGCGCTGCTGGTGACGGTGCTGGTCTATCGCAGCATGTCCTGGCGCGATTTCGTCCATGCCACGCAGCAGGCGGTGCGCACCACGGCCATGGTGCTGCTGATCATCGGCATGGCCGGGGCCTTCGGCTGGCTGATGGCCTATCTGCACGTGGCGCAGATCTCGCTTCACTGGATGCAGTCGGTCTCGGACAATCCCTTCGTGATCCTGCTGATGATCAACATCGTTCTGCTGGTGCTGGGCACCTTCATGGACATGAGCCCGCTGATCATCATCACCACGCCGATCTTCCTGCCGGTGGTCAGCGCCTTCGGCGTCGATCCGGTGCATTTCGGCGTCATCATGATCCTGAACCTGGGCATCGGGCTGAACACGCCGCCGCTGGGGCCGGTGCAGTTCGTCGCCGCCGCCGTGGCCCGCATCTCGATCTGGGAGGCGATGCGCAGCGTCTGGCCCTTCTACGCCGCGGGGCTGGTGGTGCTCTTGCTGGTGACCTATGTGCCGGCGCTGTCGCTGTGGCTGCCGGCGCTGTTCCGGGGGCAGTGATGGGCGATCCGGTCCGCACCGTGCTGGCCCATGCGCCCGAGCTGATGGTTGTCCGCTTCGCCTTCGCGGCGGGCGACCGGGGCGCGCCGCACAGCCACCCGCATGTGCAATCGACCTATGTCCGGTCGGGGCGCTATCGCTTCACCCTGGACGGCCGCGAATTCGAGGTCGGGCCGGGCGACGCCTTCGTCATCCCCTCGGGCGCGGTGCATGGCTGCACCTGCCTGGAAGCCGGCGAACTGATCGACAGCTTCACCCCGCGCCGCGACGATTTTCTGTGAAAGGACATACCGTGACCCATGTCGAAACCCGTCAGGCGGTTCACCCGGACCATGCGAAGACCATGGATACCGAAACCCTGCGCCGGCATTTCCTGGCGAAAGGCATGTTCCGGGACGGCCAGATCCGGCTGGTCTATACGCATTACGACCGCTTCGTGGTCGGCGGCGCAGTGCCCGGCGGCGCCGAGCTGGTGCTGGACCAGGTGGCCGAGACCCGGACCGCGACCTTCCTGGAGCGGCGCGAGATGGGTATCGTCAATATCGGCGGGCCGGGCCATGTCTCGGCCGCGGGCGAAACCTGGCGGATGGGGCAGGGCGACGTGCTCTACCTGGGCATGGGCTCGGGTCCGGTGACCTTCGGAGGAGAGGGGCGGTTCTACATCACCTCCTGCCCGGCGCATCGCGCCCTGCCCAGCCGCCTGATCACCGTGGCCGACGCGAAACAGGTGACCACCGGGGCGGTCGAGACCTCGAACAAGCGCACCATCCGGCAGTTCATCCACCCGCTGGTGATGGAAAGCTGCCAGCTGGTGCTGGGCTATACCACGCTCGAGGACGGCTCGGTCTGGAACACCATGCCCGCCCATGTCCACGACCGGCGGATGGAGGCCTATCTTTATCACGGCATGGAGCCGCAGGCCCGGGTGCTGCACCTGATGGGCGAGCCGCAGGAGACGCGGCACATCTTCGTCGCCAACGAACAGGCGGTGATCTCGCCGCCCTGGTCGATCCATTCCGGCGCCGGCATCGGCGGCTATACCTTCATCTGGGCGATGGCCGGCGACAACGTGGATTATACCGACATGGATTTCGTCCAGCCGGAGGACCTGCGTTGAACCCGTTTTCCCTGCAAGGACAGGTGGCGCTGGTGACGGGCGCCAATACCGGCATCGGGCAGGCCATCGCCGTCGCCATGGCCCAAGCCGGGGCCGAGGTCATCGCCGCCGGCCGCCGCGACTGCGACGAGACGCTGGCGCTGATGGGGCACGGGCGGCAGATGCGGCTGGATTTCAGCGACCCGCTGGCGGCGCGCGATGTCTTTGCCTCCGAGCGCATCGACATCCTGGTGAACAATGCCGGCATCATCCGCCGCGCCGATGCGGAGGATTTCACCGAGGCCGACTGGGACGCGGTGATCGACGTGAACCTGAAGGCGCTGTTCTTCACCTGCCAGGCCTTTGCCCGCGCCGCCCTGCCGCGCGGGCGGGGCAAGATCGTCAACATCGCCTCGCTGCTGTCCTTTCAGGGCGGCATCCGGGTGCCGAGCTATACCGCCAGCAAGCATGGCGTCGCCGGGCTGACCAAGCTGATGGCGAATGAATGGGCGGCGCGGGGGCTGAACGTCAACGCCGTCGCTCCGGGCTATATCGAGACCAACAACACCGAGGCGCTGCGAAGCGACCCCGACCGCTCGGCCGCGATCCTCGAGCGCATTCCGGCCGGGCGCTGGGGCCGGCCCGAGGATATCGGCCAGACCGCGGTGTTCCTGGCCGCGCCGGCCTCGGACTACATCAACGGCGCGGTGCTGAATGTCGATGGAGGCTGGCTTGCACGATAGGCTGCATCGCGCCCCGACCGCGGCGCCGGCGGGCATCGTCCATCTGGGCCTGGGCGCGTTCTTTCGCGCCCATGGCGCGATCTATGTGGCCGAGGCGGGCGGCTGGGGCATCGTCGGCGTCTCGCTGCAATCGCCGGACACGCGCGACCGGCTGCGCCCGCAGGGCTGGGCCTATACCGCGCTGGAACTGGCGCCCCAGGGGGAAAGGCCGCAGGTGGTGACGGTGCTGCGCGACGTGCTGGTCGCGCCCGAGGATCCGCAGGCGGTGCTGGACGCCATGGCCGCACCGGGCACGCATGTCGTCAGCCTGACGGTGACGGAAAAGGGCTATTGCCACGAACCCGCCACCGGCCGGCTGAACCGCGACCATCCCCGCATCCTGCATGACCTGGCAAACCCCCTGCCGCAATCCGCGCCGGGCTTCCTGGTCCGCGCCCTGGCCCTGCGCCGGGCGGCGGGGCTGCCGCCCTTCACGGTGCTCAGCTGCGACAACCTGCCGGAAAACGGCCGCGTCCTGCGCGGCGTGGTGTTGGAACTGGCCGGGCTGATCGACCCCGCGCTGGCGGACTGGATTGCCGCCGAGGCGGCCTTCCCCTCGACCATGGTGGACCGCATCGTGCCCGCCACCACGCCCGCCGACCTGGACCGGCTGGAGGCCGCCGCCGGCTATCGCGACGAGGCGCCGGTGATGCACGAACCCTTCCGGCAATGGGTGATCGAGGACCGTTTCCGCGGCCCCCGCCCGGCCTTCGAGACGGCGGGCGCGCAGCTGGTCGCCGACGTGACGCCCTATGAGCACATGAAGCTGCGGATGCTGAACGGCACCCATTCCAGCCTGGCCTATCTGGGCTATCTGGCGGGGCACCAGACGATTGCGGACAGCATGGCCGATCCGGTCCTTGCCGGTTTCGCGCGCCGGCTGTGGCGCGACGAGATCATTCCGGCGCTGACCCCGCCCCCGGGCGAGGATCTGGCGGATTATGCCGATGCCCTGGCCGCCCGCTATGCCAATCCGGCGATCCGGCACCGGACCTGGCAGATCGCCATGGATGGCAGCCAGAAGCTGCCGCAGCGCATCCTGGGCACCATCGCCGAATCCCGCGCGGCCGGGCGGGCGGTGCCGGGTCTGACCCTGGCCGTCGCGGCCTGGATGCGCTACGTCTCGGGCCGGGACGAGCAGGGGCTGCCGATCGAGGTCCGGGACCCGCTTGCCCCGCGCCTGGCGGCGCTGTGGACCGGCGACCCGGCCGGGACGGTGCGCGGCTTCCTGGCCCTGGCCGAGGTGTTTCCGCCCGCCCTGCGCGACGATGCCGGCTTTGCCGCCGAGCTGACCAAGGCGCTGGCGGCGCTGACCCAGCAGGGGGCGCGGGCCGCGGCCGAGAGCCTTGCCCATGGCTGACCGTTCCATGCCTGACCATTCCGTGGCTGATCGTCCCGCCGCCCTGCTGCTTTCCCCGGGCGACAGCGTCGGCATCGCCCTGCAAGCGCTGGAGCCGGGCGAAACCCGGCTGGGCGTCCTGCTTGCCGAACCGGTTCCCGCTGGGCACAAGTTCGCGCTGCGTCCGCATGCGCCGGGCGATCCGATCATCAAATACGGGCAGGTCATGGGCGAGGCCACCGCCGCCATCGCGCCCGGCCAGCATGTGCATGTCCAGAACGCCGGGATGGCCGCGCCGGGCCGGGCCGCCGCCGGCCAGGCCGGACGGCTGCCCGCGTCCCCCGCCAGGCGCAGCTTCCAGGGGTTTTCGCGCCGCGACGGCCGGGTCGGGACGCGCAACTTCATCGGCATCATCGCCTCGGTCAACTGCTCGTCCACCGTCTGCAACGCCATCGCGCGCGAGGCGAATGCCCGGCTTCTGCCGCAATTCCCCAACCTGGACGGCTTCGTGCCCATCGTCCACGACCAGGGCTGCGGCATCGCCACGGCGGGCGAGGGCTTCGCTCTGCTGGTGCGCGTGCTCAGGGGCTATCGCGACCATCCGAATTTCGGCGGCGTGCTGCTGGTCGGCCTGGGATGCGAGGTCAACCAGCTGACCCTCTACCGGCGCGACGACGAGACGCGCGAGCGCCATGCCAGCTTCAACATCCAGGAGGTGGGCGGCTCGGCCGAGGCGGTGCGCCGCGCGCTGGAGCGGCTTGCCCCCATCGCCGCCCGCGCCGATGCCGACCGCCGCCGGACCCTGCCGGTTTCCGGGCTGACGCTGGGGATGCAATGCGGCGGCTCGGACGGATTTTCCGGCATCACCGCCAATCCGGCGCTTGGCGTCGCCTCGGACCTGCTGGTCGCGGCGGGCGGCACCTCGATCCTGTCGGAAACGCCCGAGATCTATGGCGCCGAGCACCTGCTGATCGCCCGCGCCAGCGCCGCGGACGGCCAGCGCCTGCGGAAGATGATCCGCTGGTGGGAAGGCTACACCCGTGCCAACGGCGCCAGCCTGGACAACAATCCCAGCCCCGGCAACAAGCGCGGCGGCATCACCACCATCCTGGAGAAATCGCTGGGCGCGGTGGCCAAGGCCGGGCTGGCGCCGCTGTCGGCCGTGCATGGCTATGCCGAGCCGATCCGCGGCCCCGGCCTGGTCTACATGGACAGCCCCGGCTATGATCCGGTCGCGGCCACCGGGCAGGTGGCGGCGGGCGCCAATGTCATCGCCTTCACCACCGGGCGGGGATCCTGCTTCGGCGCCCATCCGGTGCCGTCGCTGAAGCTCGCCTCGAACACGGCGCTGTGGCGGGCGATGCGCGGCGACATGGACATCGACTGCGGCAAGGTCGCCGAAGGCGCGGTCTCGCTGCAGGAGATGGGCGAGGAGATCTATCACAAGATCCTCGACACCGCCTCGGGCGAGCGCAGCAAGTCCGAGATCTTCGGCTATGGCGATGCGGAATTCGTGCCCTGGCGCATCGGGGCGGTGCTTTAGCCGGCGCCGCTTGCCAAACCCATGCGAATGCCCATATGGTAATGCGAAACGCAAAAACGCATTGGAGGATCGAGATGTCCGAGTCGACGGTCACCATCAAGGGCCAGACGACCTTGCCGAAATCCGTCCGGCAGGCGCTGGAGCTGGGGCCGGGGGATCGGTTGCGCTACGTGATCCTGGACGATGGGCAGGTCCGGCTGATGCGGACCCGCCCGGTCGCCCAGCTGGCCGGGATGCTGCGCCGCGAGGGCCGGCGCCCGGTGTCGCTGGAAGAGATGGAGCAAGCCATCGCGGCTGGCGCGCAAGACCGGTGATCGCGCTGGATACCAATGTCGTCCTGCGCTTCCTGACGCAGGACGATCCGGCGCAATTCCTGCAGGCCAGCGCCCTGTTCGCCCGCCTGACGGCGGAAAGCCCCGGCTATCTTTGCCGCGAGGTTCTGGTCGAGATCGTCTGGGTTCTGGAACGGGCCTATGACCTGCCGCGGCAGGACATTGCCGCGGCGCTGGACGGGCTGCTGGCCGCGCCCGAGATCGTCGTCGAGGCCGCCGACCGGGTCGGGCTTGCGGTCGAGCGCTATCGGCAGGGCGGCGCGGGCTTCTCGGACCACATGATCGTGCTTGCGGCCCAGGATGCCGGGTGCAGCGCCACCTTCAGCTTCGACCGCAAGGCGGTGGCGCAAGCCGGCATGGTCGCGCCGCCGCCGGAAGGCTGATCCGCCGGCCGCCGCTTCGGCATTCGCCCGGCGCTGCGGGCCGCGCCTTCTTCTCAGCCTTCCTCTTCCTGGAACGCTTCTTGGCGGGACTTGCGGAAGGCGGGGAAGATCATCAGCCCCAGCAGCACCACCGTTGCGATCAGCATGGTCAGGCTGATCGGGCGTTCGACGAAGATCGACGGGTCGCCCTGCTCGATCAGCAGCGTCCGGCGCAGGTTCGATTCCAGCAGCGGCCCCAGCACGAAGCCCAGCAGCAGCGGCCCCGGCTCGCATTTCGCCTTGCGGAAGACATAGCCCACCAGCCCGAAGCCCGCCGCCAGCATCACGTCGAAGATGCGGTTGTTCATCGAATAGACGCCGATGCAGCAGAACAGCAGGATCGCCGGATAGAGCAGCCGATAGGGCACGGTCAGCAGCTTCACCCACAGCCCGATCATCGGCAGGTTGATGATGACCAGCAGCGCATTCCCGATCCACATGCTGGCGACCAGGCCCCAGAAGATCTCGGGCTGGTTGGCCAGCACGGTCGGGCCCGGGGTGATGCCGTGGATCATGAAGGCCGACAGCATCATCGCCATCATGTTGTTCGACGGGATGCCCAGCGTCAGCAGCGGGATGAAGGAGCTTTGCGCGGCGGCGTTGTTGGCGGCCTCGGGGGCGGCCACGCCCTCGACCACGCCGGTGCCGAAATCCTGCGGGCGCTTCGACATCTTCTTTTCGAAGGAATAGGCGCTGAACGACGCCAGCGTCGCGCCGCCGCCCGGCAGCAGGCCCAGGAAGGTGCCGACGCCGGTGCCGCGCAGCACGGCGGCCCAGGAGCGGCGGAAGTCGTCGCGCGTGGGCCACAGCCGGCTGATCGGCGCCAGGGTCACGCCCTCGGAGCCCGAGCGTTCCAGGTTGGCGATGATCTCGGAAAAGCCGAACAGGCCGATGGCGATGACGATGAAGTCGATGCCGTCGAACAACTCGATGGCGCCGAAGGTCAGCCGGTCCTGGCCGGTGGACTGGTCGGTGCCGACCATGCCCAGCAGAAGCCCGATCAGGATCATGCCGATGGCCTTCAGGACCGTGCCGCTGGCCAGGATCGTCGCGGCCAGCAGGCCGAAGACCATCAGCGAGACATATTCCGCCGGCCCGAAGGACAGCGCGAAGCTGGACAGCGTCGGCCCGGCCACGGCGATGGCGAAGGTCGCCACCGTGCCGGCGAAGAACGACCCCAGCGCCGCGACCGCCAGCGCCGCCCCGGCGCGGCCCTGCTGGGCCATCTGATAGCCGTCAAGCGTGGTGACGACGCTGGACGCCTCGCCCGGCAGGTTCACCAGCACGGCGGTGGTCGTGCCGCCATATTGCGCGCCGTAATAGATGCCGGCCAGCATGATGATCCCGGCCAGCGGCGGCAGGAAGAAGGTGATGGGCAGCAAGACGGCGATGGTCGCGGTCGGGCCGATGCCCGGCAGCACGCCGATCAGCGTGCCCAGCAGCGCCCCCAGCAGGCAGAAGCTGAGGTTCTGCAGGGTCATCGCCTCGCCGAAGCCCAGCATAAGCAGGTCGATAAAGCTCATTGGTTCCTCCCCAGGACGCCTGTCAGACGGGCCACAGCGGCACCTGGACGCCCAGGCCGTAGACGAAGACCAGCGCGCCGAAGACGGTCAGCCCGACCGCAAGCAGCAGCGTGTGGGTCCACCGGCCGCCCGGATCGGCCAGCGAGCCGGCGACGATCAGCCACAGCGAGGCCAGCACGAAGCTCAGATGCGTCGCCGCATAGGCGAAGACGACGATGGCCAGGGTGATGACCAGCACCGGGCGCAGCCTGACGGCCTCGATGGCCTGGGCCGGGCGGCGCAGGGCCGGGATGCCCACCCCAAGCCCCACGGCGATCAGCAGCAGGCAGACGACGCGGGGCAGGAAGCCCGGCCCCATCTGCGCCAGCGAGCCGGGGTCCAGCCCCCAGCCCATGAACAGCCCGAGCGCGCCGAGACCGACGAAGATCGCCGCCGTCAGCAGGTCGGGCTTGTCGCCCTTGTCGGGCGCGCTCGGGCCAGCCATCACTGCTCCTGCTTGATCAGTTGGAAGATCTGGGTGTAGCGCTCCAGCCGCGCCGGCATGGCCGCGGACCAGTCGGCGCCCGACTGATAGGACAGCGGGATGCCCTGCTGCTTCGCCTTTCCCTGGAATTCGGGATCGGCGATGGCGGCATCGACGGCCTGGGACAGGCGGGTGCGGATCTCCTCGGGGACGTCGCAGCGGGCGGCGAGGCCGCGTTCCGAGGACATGATCACGTCATAGCCCAGCTCTTTCGCGGTGGGCAGGTCGGGCGCCAGCGTCGAGCGTTCTTCCGAGAACTGTGCCAGCGCCCGGAAGGAATCCTGGTCGCTGGTGGCATATTCGCCGACATTCAGGCCGATCATGGTGACATGGCCGCCCAGCAGCGCGGTCTTGGCCTCGTTCGCGCCGCCGAAGGGCACCGCGGTCAGGTCGATGCCGGCCGCCTGTTCCAGCTGCAGCATCGCCAGATGCTCGTCCGTGCCCATGCCGGTGGTCGCCACCGAAACGGCGCCGGGATTTTCCTTGGCGAAGGCCACGACATCCGCCAGCGACTGGAATTCCGAATCCGGCTGGACGATGAAGGTGCCCGGATCCTCGACGATGCGGGCGATCGGGCAGATCTCGGCCGGGTCGAAGCGCAGCTTGCGGTCGATGCGCATGGTCAGGAAGCCCGGCGTGTTCAGCGACGACACGGTATGGCCGTCCGGCCGGGCCTGCGACAGCGCGGTATAGGCGATCTCGCCCGAGGCGCCGGGGCGGTTCAGCACCGGGAACTGGGTGCCCAGCTCGGCCTCGAGAAAGGGCGCCAGGGTGCGCAGCATGATGTCGGTGCCGCCGCCGGGGGCGAAGGCCACGATCATCTCGATCGGGCGGTCGGTCGGCCAGTCGGCCAGGGCGGCGCTGGCCATGCCGGCGCTCAGGGCCGCTGCCAGCGGCAGCGCGGTGAAAGCTTTCATCTGATCTCTCCTCCCAAGTGAAGGCCGCGATCCCCCGCGGCCCGAATCCTGCCGGCTCAGGCCGGAAACGCGCATCCCAGCCGCTGCAGGGCCGCATCGACCCAGGACCGGTCGTTGGTGCCGGCCTGGATGGCGGCCATCTGCCGCGTCTCGGCATCCTGCTTGGCGACGGTCTTCTCGTAGACCTCTTGCGCCACATCGCAGGGCACCGCCAGCACGCCGTCGCTGTCGCCCAGCACCAGATCGCCCGGATGGATCACCATGCCGTCGATGGCGATGGGCACGTTGATTTCGCCCGGCCCGTCCTTGTAGGGGCCGCGATGGGTGATGCCGGCGGCAAAGACCGGCAGGTTCATGGCAAGGAACTGGTCCGCGTCGCGGATCGCGCCGTTCAGCACGAAGCCCGCCACGCCGCGCCGGATCGCATAGGCCAGCATCAGCTCTCCCATCAGGGAATTCGTCAGATCGCCGCCCGCATCGACCACGATCACGTCGCCCGGCTGCGCCAGGTCGATGGCCTTGTGCAGCATCAGGTTGTCGCCGGGCCGGGTCTTGACCGTCAGCGCCACGCCGGCCAGCACGCCGTCGCGGTGCATCTTGCGCAGCCGGTCGCCGCCCGCGGTCATGCGGTGCATGCTGTCGCTGACATTGGCGACCGGAAGCCGGGCGAAGCGGGCGACCAGATCCGCCGGAACGGCACGGTCGCGGTTGAGGATGCGGAAACCGATGCTCATGGGGCGCTCCTTAGACTTTCGCCCCGGCCGGGGCGAGTTCCTGATGATTGACGATGCGGCTTGGCGGGATCTCGCGGCCGGCCAGGTAATCGACGATGCCCTGCGCGGCCTCGATGCCGACGCGGGTGTTGGCGGCCGCGGTCACGCCGCCGATATGCGGGGTCAGGACCAGCCGCATGTCGGTCCAGAACGGATGATCCGGCGCCGGCGGCTCCTTGGCGAAGGTGTCCAGGCCGGCGCCGCCGATGCGGTTTTCCCGCAGCGCCGCCAGCAGCGCGTCCTCGTCGATCAGGCCGCCGCGGGCGGTGTTGACGATGATTGCGTCCGGGCGCATCAGCGCCAGCCGCTCGGCATTGATCAGGTGGCGCGTCCGGGGCGTCAGCGGGCTGTGCAGGCTGATGATGTCGCTGCCGGCGATCAGCGTGTCCAGGTCGTCGATGCGGGTGACGCCCTCGGCCTCGAAGACCTCGGCCGGGCAGAAGGGATCATAGGCCGAGACCGCGATGCCGAAGGACCGGGCGAAGCGCGCCGTCTGCCGGGCAATGGCGCCGAAGGCCACCAGCCCCATGGTCGAGCCGGCCAGTTCCCGGCCCTGGAAGCCCGGCTTTTCCCAGCGTCCCTCGCGCAGGCCGCGATCCAGGGGCACGATCCTCTTGGCCACCGCGAACAGCAGCGCCATGGCATGTTCCGCGACCGAGACGGCGTTGGCGCCCGCGGCGACCAGCACCGGGATGCGGCGCGCGCTAGCGGCGGCGATGTCGATATTGTCGACGCCGGCCCCGTGCTTGGACAGCACCCGCACCCGCGGAGATGCGGCAAGAAATGCCTCGTCCAGCCGGCCCATCCGCACCAGCACCCCGACCGGGTCGGCCTCGGCCGAGAATCGCCGCAGCGCTTCGCCCTCGGTATAGGGCGGCACATAGACGGGCCGGTAGCCGGCGCCGGTCAGGACGGCTTCGGCGGCCGGGGCCAGGTTCGGGCCGGTGATCAGAACGTTTTTCGACATATCCCCCTCGGATCCGACATCGGTCAGATGACTGCCCTTCCGAATAAGGATTGTTTTGCTAAATGAAAGCGGATAATTCTGTCTTATAAATTCAGGAAGTCTTAATTATATGGATACGCGACAGCTGAAGACCCTGCTGGCCATTGCCGAAACCGGCAGCTTCGCGCGGGCGGCGCAGCAGGTTGCGCTGACGCCCTCGGCGGTCAGCCAGCAGATCCAAGCCCTTGAATCGGAAATCGGCGTCAGCCTGTTCAACCGGCAAAGCCGCCCGCCGACGCTGACCTCGGCCGGGCAGCAGATGGTCAAGGCCGCCGCCGATCTGGTCCGGGCGGCCGAAAATGCCATCGACGCGGTGTCGGGGCGCCGGATCATCGGCACCTTCTCGATCGGATCGGTCCGCACCAGCGCCATCGGGCTGCTGCCGCAGGCGATCTCGCGGCTGGTGGCGAATCACCCGGACCTGCGCATCAAGCTGCATGTCGGCAGCTCGGAATCCATGATGCAGGACGTGATCGCCGGGCGGCTGGACACGGCGATGATCGCCGAGCACAGCGTCATATCGCGGGATTTGCGCTGGAGCCCGTTCATCCGCGAGCCGCTGTTCCTGATCGCCCCGCCCGGCACCCCGGTCGGCGATCTGCGCAGCATGCTGGTGTCGCATCCCTATGTCCGCTTCCGCTCTGCCGTGCCCCTGGCCCGGCTGATCGAGGCCGAGCTGGGCCGGCTGAACCTGCCGCTGGTCGACATTGCCGAGATGGACACGATTTCGGCGATCACCGCCTGCGTGGCGAATGGCCTGGGCGTGTCGGTGGTGCCGCGCGTCGCCATTCTGGACACGCGCGAGGCGGTGGTGGCGATCCCCTTCGGCGAACCGGCGATCCATCGGGCCATCGGGCTGATCCAGATCCAGAACAGCCCGCGCGCCGGCCTGATCGCCGAGCTGCACGGGAAGCTGGCCGAGGTCAGCGGCGAATACGGCATCGCGCGCGACGACCGGGCCGCCGCGCCCTGATTGCCGCTCTGCTTGCCGGCATGGCCAGCGCCGGCCGGCTGTGGGCGCTCATCGCCGGGTGGTCCCGCCCTCGGCGGTCCTCTCGGCCACCTTCTCGCGGATGATCTCGAGGAAATGCCGCAGGGTGGGGGAGGGGTCGCCCCGGCGGTGGATCGCATAAAGCGGCACCTGCGGCGCGACGGGGGCGATGCTGCGGAACACCACGCCGGGCGGCGCCAGCTCGCGCATGCTGTCCGGCAGCAGCGCCACGCCCATGTTCGCGCCGACCAGGCTCAGCAGCGACTGCACCTCGACCACCTGCTGGCGGATCTGCGGCGTGAAGCCGGCCTGCAGGCAGCATTGATGCAGGTAATCCGCGAATCGCGACTGGCGCAGGCCGAACATCACGAATGGCTGGTCGCGCAAGGCGTCCAGCGCCAGTGCCCCGTCTTGCGTCCCGTCTTGCGCCAGCGGATGCGCCCGCGGCAGGGCGATCATCACCTCCTCCTGCATGATCGGCTCGCGGTGCAGCCCCTCATGCTCGGGCGGCATGCGGAACAGGCAGATGTCGATGCGCCGCTCGACCAGCGCCTCGATCTGGGCCGAGGGCGTCAGTTCGTGCAGCTGCCATTCGACCTCGGGATAGCGATGGCGAAAGGTTTCCAGGGCGGTGGGAATCACCCCGACCAGCGACGAGCTGATGACGCCGATCTCCAGCCGCCCGACCTGGCCGCGGGCGGTCATCCGCGCATGCGAGACCGCCTTGTCCAGCTGTTCGAAGACCAGCGGCACCCGTTCCAGGAAGGCGCGGCCCGCTATGGTCAGCTCGACGCTGTGATGGCTGCGGCGGAACAGCTCGACCTGCAGCGCCTCCTCGAGCTGGCGGATCTGCTGGCTCAGCGGCGGCTGCGACATGTTCAGCCGCCGGGCGGCGCGGCCGAAATGCAGCTCTTCGGCCAGCACCAGGAAATAGCGCAGCGTGCGCAGGTTGAACTGCCTGATCTCTGCAAGGTTCATATCGAAAACCTATCACCATGCCTTGAAAGCGATATTATACGTCTTGTTCTGCGCGTGCCAATCTGCCTGCAAGAGAAATCGCTGCCGTCGGCAAATGCGTCCACCGGGCGCGAGGGGGGCGCAGGGGTTGTCTCGGCCATCGGCCCCATGCGGGCCGAGCAGAAGGAGACCAAGCATGATCATTGATACCAGCTGCTATCCGACCGATCTGGTCGATCTGGCCTGGCAGCATGACGGCGACCCGTTCACCGGCGAGCGCCTGATCCAGATGATGGACGGCCCCTACACGATCAACGGCAAGCCCCGCCGCATCGACAAGGCCTTCATCCAGCCGCCGCAGGGCAACACCATCTACACCTGGACCGATGGCGAGCTTTCGGGCTGCGAATCCATCGACGCCTACATGGCCTATACGCTGAAGATGGTTCAGACATACCCGGACCGCTTCATCGGCTGCTTCGTCTACAATCCGCGCTGCGGGGTGCAGAACGGCGTCGAGGCCATCGAGCGCTATGTCACCGAGCATGGCTTCAAGATGGTGCAGTTCCAGGCGAACATGCACGCCTATCGCCCCGACCGCGCCAAGGACTGGCTGCGCCTGGCGCTGGACAAATGCGCCGAGCTCGGCGTGCTGGTCAAGGTCCATACCGGCGACGGGCCCTATTCCATCCCCTCGGAATGGATCCCGCTGATCAAGGAATATCCGCAGATCAACTTCATCATGGCGCATTTCGGCGTCCAGACCGGCGGCGTCTACACCTTCGAGCCGTTCCAATGGGCGATGGAACTGCCGAACGTCTATTGCGAAAGCGGCTGGTGCCTGCAGTCGCGCATCGTCGAATTCGCCAAGGAGCTGCCGACCCACAAGATCCTTTACGGCTCGGACACGCCGCCGAACGAGCCGGGCATGTGGCTGAACCTGCTCGAGGTGCTGTGCCACGAGCCGCCGCAGGGCATGAACCTGTCCGAAGAGGTGCTCGAGGACTACCTGGGCAACAACCTGGCGCGGATGATCGGGATCGAGCCGACGCCGCATCCCGCGACCTACGAGGACGCCGTCGCCGAGCTTGAGCGCCACGGCATCGAGAACAAGCATTACCTCGCCACGCTCGCCTGACAGACCGGAGAAGAACAATGATCATCGACACCCACCTGCATCCCACCAATCTGGTGGACGAGGCATGGCGGCATACGGGCGAGCCCTTCACCGGCGAGCGGATGCTGAAGCTGATGGACGGCCCCTACATGATCAACGGCAAGCCGCGCCGCATCGACATGGGTTTCATCCAGCCGCCGCCCGGCAATACCGGCTATCGCGACGGCAACCGCCGCGGCCGCGAGGGCATCCGCGACTACATGTCCTATATCGCCGAGCTGTGCCAGAAATACCCTGACCGCTTCATCGGCAATTTCACCTTCAATCCGCGCTGGGGACCGGAGAACGGCGCCGCCGAGCTGGAATTCCACGTCAAGGAATACGGCTTCAAGATGCTGAAGCTGCATGCCAACATGCACGGCTATCGTCCCGACCGCGCGCTGGAATGGCTGCGCCCGGCGATGAAGAAATGCGCCGAGCTGGGCGTGGTGGTGCTGATCCACACCGGCGACGGGCCCTATTCGATCCCGACGCAGTTCTATCCGATCATCCGCGAATTCCCGATGGTCAATTTCATCATCGGCCATTTCGGCATCCAGACCGGCGGCAACTATTCCTTCGAGGCCTTCTGGATGGCGATGGACACCCCGAACGTCTATTGCGAATCCGGCTGGTGCTTCCAGTCGCGGATCGTGGAATTCGCCAAGCAGCTGCCGCCGCACAAGATCGTCTTCGGCACCGACTCGCCGCCCAACAACCCCGGCATGTGGCTGCGCGAGCTCGAGGTGCTGTGCTCGCCCGAGCCGCAGGGGATGAACCTCAGCGAGGACATCCTGGAAGACTATCTGGGCAACAATATCGCCCGCCTGATCGGTCTCGAGCCGACCAAGCCTCCCAAGGACTTGGCCGAGGCCGAGAAGCGCCTCAAGGCGACCTACGTCTGAGGACAGGGGTGCGGGGTTCCCGGCCCCGCACCTTCCCCCGAACCGAACGGACAGGACCATGCGCCAGGATTTCCAAGCCTTCGCCCGCGACTATCGCGACCGCTTTCCGCAGGATGTGCTGCATGTGCCGACACCGCTGGGCTGCGGGCAGGACGTGACGGCGCTGGTCGAGGATCTGGCCCGGCAGGGCAGGGCGCCCATGCTGTCCCTGGACAGCGTGCCGGGCTGCGCCTTTCCGCTGGTGACGAATGTCTTCGCCTCGCGCGAACGGATCGCCCGGATCATGGGCACGGATCTGGCGAACCTGTATGCCGAATACCAGCGCCGCGCCAATGCGCCGATCGCACCGGCCCATGTCGACAGCGGCCCGGTGACCGAGGTGGTGACCGAGGGCGATGCCGTCGATCTGGACCAGATCCCGATGATCCGGCATTTCGACAGCGACCGTGGCCCCTATGTCACCAATGCCATCATCGTGGCCGAGGATCCGGACACCGGCGTCGCGAACCTCAGCTATCACCGTTCCATGCGCCATGCCCGCAATGCCCTGGCGACCAGCCTGCATTCGCGCGGCCATCTGTGGCGCATGTATCAGATCGCGCGCGAGGCCGGCCGGCCGCTGCCCGTGGCCATGGTCATCGGCGCGCATCCGCTGTTCATGCTGGCCGCCTCGGCCCGCGTGGCCTTCGGCACCGATGAACGCGCCATCGCCGGCGCACTGATGGGCGAGGCCCTGCAAGTCGTGCGCACGCCCCGCCATGGTATCGGCGTGCCGGCGGCGGCCGAATTCGTTCTGGAAGGCCATCTCGACCCCGAGGCGCATGTGGCCGAGGGCCCCTTCGGCGAATTCTCGGGCTACAGCTCGGACCGCTCGACCAACACGCTGTTCCATGTCCAGGCGGTGCTGCGCAAGCGCGAGCCCTGGCTGGTCGACGTGGTCGGCGGCGCCACCGACGAACACCTGAACCTGGCCCGCCTGCCGCGCGAGGCCGAGATGTCCGAGAAGCTCAAGGCCCGCTTCCCGGCGGTGACGCGGCTGCATTACCCGACCT
This sequence comes from Paracoccus binzhouensis, assembly GCF_016446475.1. Classification (GTDB taxonomy): domain Bacteria; phylum Pseudomonadota; class Alphaproteobacteria; order Rhodobacterales; family Rhodobacteraceae; genus Paracoccus; species Paracoccus binzhouensis. Next base: position 22,663 of record NZ_JAEHFP010000042.1, read on the forward strand.
CGGGCACGCATTTCCACGCCTATGTCGCGCTCAGGCAAAGCCGCCCGGGCGAGGCGCGGCAGGTGATGCTGGGCCTGCTGGGCTGGGACCCCTATCTGAAGACCGTGATCGCGGTCGACGAGGACGTCGACGTGGTGCAGGACAGCCAGGTGCTCTGGGCGCTGGCCACGCATTTCCAGCCGCATCGCGACATGTTCAGCATCGACGGCCTGCCCGGCAGCCCGCTGGACCCGTCCTCGACCGCCGACGGCACCACCTCGCGGCTGGCGCTGGACGCGACGCGCGGGCCGGATTTCCACGGCATCCGCGCCACGCTGTCGCCCGAGGCGCGGGCGCGGGCCGCCGAGATCCTGCGGGGGGCGGGCGCATGAACGCCCATGCCATCCCGCGCGGGCCCGGCCGCCCCCGGATGGCGGTGGGGATCAGCGGCGCTTCGGGCGTGGTCTACGGCCTGCGCCTGCTGGAACTGTTGCGCGAGCTGGGGGTCGAAACCCATGTGACCGTCAGCCGCGCCGCGCTGCTGACCATGATGCACGAAACCGACCTGAAGCTTTCGGACATCGAGGCGCGGGCGGATGTGCTGTATCGCTCGGACGACGTGGCGGCCTCGATCTCCAGCGGCTCGTTCCGCACCATGGGCATGATCGTCGCGCCCTGCTCGATGAAGACCCTGGCCGAGATCGCGCAGGGCGTCACCTCGAGCCTGATCAGCCGCGCGGCCGAGGTCACGCTGAAGGAACGCCGCCGCCTGGTGCTGCTGGCGCGCGAGACGCCGCTGACCGAAAGCCATTTGCGGAACATGCTGGCCGTGACGCGCATGGGGGGCATCATCGCGCCCCCGGTCCCGGCCTTCTACACGCGGCCCGCCGGCATCGACGCGATGGTGGACCAGACGCTGGGCCGTGTCCTTGACCTGTTCGATCTGGACTGCGCCGGCGTGCGGCGCTGGGTCAAGGCGCCCTGATTTTCTTCAACCTTGGGAGGGTATAACCATGCAAAAGACGGTCAAGGACAAGATCCCGGTCACGGTGCTGACGGGCTTTCTGGGCTCGGGCAAGACCACGCTGCTGAACTACATCCTGCAGGAAAACCACGGCATGAAGATCGCCGTGATCGAGAACGAATTCGGCGAGATCGGCATCGACGGCGGGCTGGTCGTCGGCAGCACCGAGGAGATCTTCGAGATGACCAATGGCTGCGTCTGCTGCGTGGCCGAGGCGCGCGACGACCTGTTGCGCGTCATCCGCCAGCTGCTGGCGCGGCCCGGGCGGCTGGATCATATCATCATCGAGACCAGCGGCCTGGCCGATCCCTATCCGGTGGCGCAGACCTTCTTCCTTGACGACCCGATCCGCGAGGAAACCAACCTGGACGGGGTGATCGCCCTGGTCGATGCCAGGCACATCCTGCGCCACCTGGACGACAGCCTGGTCGAGGCGCATGACAACCAGGCGGTGGACCAGATCGTCTGCGCCGACCGCATCGTGCTGAACAAGATCGACCTGGTCTCCGAGGAGGAGATCGCCGCGGTCGAGGCCCGCGTCGCCTGCCTGAACCAGACCGCCGAGATCATGCGCGCCAGCCATGCGCGGATCGACCTGAAAAGGATCCTCGGGCTGGCGGCCTTCGACCGGAGCCGCAGGATGGCGGCCGAGGTCCGGCACGGCCACGACCATGCCCATCACCCTGCCGCGCCTTGGGACCGGGACGGCGCACACGAGCATGACGCCTCGGTCTCCTCGGTCGGAATCGAGCTTTCGGGCGACATGGACCCGGCCGCCATGGCCCGCTGGGTGCAGGAGATGCAGGGCAGGGACAATGGCGAGCTGTTCCGCATGAAGGGCATCTTCTCGATCAGGGGCGACGACTATTGCTATGTGCTGCACGGCGTGCACGACCAGATCGAGTTTCGCCCGAACCATCCCTGGGCCGACGAGCCGCGCTGCAACAGGATGGTCTTCATCGGCCGCAACCTGGACCGCGCCGCGCTTCAGGCCCGGCTGGCGCAATGCCGGGCCGCCTGAGGCGGCCCCCATCCGAACGGCGGCGGCCCATGGAGGAGAGACGGGCCGCCCGGCCGTGACCGTCCGGCCGGATTGCCGGCCGGCGAACACCGAACAAAGGGGAGGGAAGAATGACAACCACTATTCATCCGGTGGACGAGATCCTGCCGGGCAGGAAGATGCTTGCCCTGGCGCTTCAGCATGTCGCCGTGTCCTATGTCGGATCGGTCGCCGTGCCGCTGATCATCGCCGATGCCCTCGGCTTCACCCGGCACGAGACGATCCTGCTGATCAGCACCACCTTCTTCTGCTCGGGCGTGGCGACGCTGCTGCAGACGGCGGGCTTCTGGCGCTTCGGGGTCAGGCTGCCGATCATGAACGGCGTGGCCTTCAGCAGCGTCTCGGCGATCATCGCCATCGGCACCATGCCGGGCGTCGGCATCTCGGGCGTCTGCGGCGCGGTCATCCTTGGCGGGCTGTTCATCATGCTGATCGCGCCGCTGGCCGGCCGGCTGCGGCGCTTCTTCCCGCCGGTGGTGACGGGCTGTGTCGTCACCGCCATCGGCGTGCAGCTGCTGCCCGTGGCCTATCAATGGACCGGCGGCGGGCATGGCAGCGCCGATTTCGGCGACCCGCTGTTTCTGGGCGTGGCGCTGCTGGTTCTGGTGGTGATCCTGGCGATGAACCGGCTGGGCCCGCCGCTGCTGCGCAACCTGGCGGTGCTGGGCGGCATGGCCGTGGGCGCCGCGGCGGCCTGGCTGCAGGGGCTGGGCGACCTGGACGCGGTGCGCGAGGCGCCCTGGCTGATCGCGCCGGCGCCGTTCCAGTTCGGCATGCCGCATTTCGCGCTGCTGCCCTTCGTCACCATCGCCATCGTGATGATCGTGCAGACGGTCGAATCCATGGGGCTGTTCATCTCGATCGGCGATATCGTCGAGCGCGAGGTGACGCCGCGGCAGGTCTCGGACGGGATCCGCGCCAACGGCCTTGCCAGCGCCGTCGCGGGCGTCTTCGCCGGCTTCCCCTTCATCGCCCATATGGAGAATGTCGGGCTGGTCATTCTCAGCGGCGTGCGCAGCCGCTGGGTGGTGGCGCTGTGCGGGCTGATGTTCTGCATCCTGGCCTTCTTCCCGAAATTCGGCGCGCTGCTGGCCGCGGTTCCGGCGCCGGCCCTGGGCGGCGCGGCCATCGCCATGTTCGGCATCGTCGCGGCGGCGGGCATCCAGGCGCTGGCCAAGGTCGATTACGCCGGCAACCAGTACAACATGCTGATCGTGGCGCTGACCATGGGCATCGCGCTGATCCCGACCCTGTTGCCGACGCTGTTCGGCCAGCTGCCGGACTGGCTGCAATCGATCCTGCACAGCAGCGTCGTTGTCGCCTGCCTGGTCTCGGTCACGCTGAACCTGGTCCTGAACGGGGCCGGCGAGGACCAGGGCCGGGACGCGCATCTGCCGGACGGCGCGGCGGCGCTCGGCTCTGCCCGGGCCGATGCCTGAGATTCGGGCCGCGAAGCCCCGGCCTGCGGCTTCGCGGCGCTCCGTCCATGGCCCAGGCGGCCGCATTCCTTTCCACCAGACCAGAGGCTGACCATGAACCAGATGCAGAAGAACCCCGCCGGGCGCCCGGCGCTGATCCGGGGCGGCGTTCCCCTGTCGGGGGCGGATGCGCCCCGTCCGGCCGATGTGCTGATCGGCGCCGATGGCCGCATCGCCGCGATCGCCGGCCGCATCGACCCGCCCGAGGGCTGCCGGATCCTCGAGGCTGGCGGCTGCCTGGTCTCGCCCGGTTTCGTCGACGCGCATCAGCACCTGGACAAGACCGGGGTGCTGCGCCTTGCCCCGAACCCCTCGGGCACGCTGCAGGGCGCGCGGGACGCCTTCGCGCGCTATGCCCGCAGCGCCCCGCCCGAGGACGTGTTCGACCGCGCCTCGAGGACCATCGCGCAATGCCTGTCGCATGGCACCACCGCCATCCGCAGCCATGTGAACGTGGACAAGGACGCCGGCTTCAACGGCATCGAGGCGCTGGCACGGCTGCGCGCGGACTGGGCCGACCGGGTGCGGGTGCAGCTGGTGGCCTTCATGTCGCCGCATCCGGGGCAGGATCTGGACTGGCTGCGCGCCAATATCGACCGCGCGGCGCGGTCGGCGGATGCCGTGGGCGGCACCCCCGCCGTGGCCGAGGATCCGGACCGCTATCTCGACCTGATCTTCCAGGCGGCCGCGCGTCACGGCCTGCCGGTCGACCTGCACATGGACGAGCATCTCGACCCGACGCGGCTGCATTTCGACAAGGTGTTCGAGCGGGTCCGGCGCTTCGGGATGCAGGGCAGGACCGTGCTGGGCCATGCCTCGGTGCTGAGCGCCCTTCCGCCCGCGCAGTTTCGGCGCATCATGGAGGAGATCCTGGAGCTGGAGATCGGGCTCGTGACGCTTCCGGCGGCGAACCTCTATCTGCAGGGCCGCGACAGCGAGAGGCTGCCGCCGCGCGGGCTGACGCGGGTGGCCGAGCTGGCGCGGGCGGGCGTGCCCATCGCCACCGCCTCGGACAATATCCAGGATCCCTTCGTGCCGACCGGCTCGGGCGACATGCTGGAGATCGCCCGCTGGACGCTGCTGGCCGGGCATCTCAAGGGCGAGGAGCTTGCGACCACCCATGACATGATCACCGCGACCCCGGCGCGGCTGATGGGGCTTGACGATTACGGCCTGCGCCCCGGCGCGCGCGCCGACCTGGTGATCGCCCGGGCGCCGGACCTCGCGGCGCTGGTCGCCGGCGGCACCGATCACCTGCGGGTGCTGTCGGCCGGAAGGCTGGTTTCGGAAAGCGCGCTGCGCCAGGGTTTCGAGCCCTGCGCGGCCTGACCGGGCGGCTGGCGGCGAGCGCCGCGGTTCCCCGGATCGGCCCGGGGCCCCGGGCGGCAAAGGGGGATGCCCCGCTTATCCCCGGGGCATCCCTTTTCGTCATAAGGTCACCTTCAGGCCGATGCCCACCTCGCGCGGCTCGACCACGGTGGCCTCGAAGCCGCCGATCGAGCGGCTGGCGCGCAGATAGGTCACCGAACGGTCGTCGAACAGGTTGTTGACATAGGCGAAGGCCTGCAGGTTCTCGCGCGGCTGCCAGGTCAGCCGGGCATTGGCCACCGTATAGGCATCCACCCAGGTCTCGCGGTCCTCGTTGTCGTCGGAATAATAGCCGTCGGTGTGGCGCAGCTGGCCGCTAAGCCGCCATTCGGGGGTGATGTCCCAATCCGCCGCCAGCGACAGCGTGTAGTCCGGCGAGCGGCCGAAGCGGTGGCCCTGGTAATCCGCCGCGGCGCTGGTGAAGCGGCTGATCTCGGTATGCAGCAGGCCCAGCCCCGCCTTGACCCGCAGGTTGTCGCGCAGCAGGTAGTCCATGCCCAGTTCGAGACCATAGGACTTGGCGCGCTCGGCATTGACGGTGATCGAGCTGCCGATGTTCTCGGGCAGGCTGGTCACGACATAGCGCTGCGCATCCTTGAGCCGGGTGTAGAACAGGTTGCCGGTCAGCTCCAGCCGGTCGTCGAGCAGCCGGGTGCGGCCGAAGATCTCGTAGTTCCACGAGGTCTCCGCGTCAAAGGGCACATATTCGCCGCTGGTCAGGTTCAGCGTCACCCCGCCGGGGTTGTAGCCCTTGCTGACCATGACGCCGATGCGGCTCGCTTCGTCCAGGTCATAGGCCAGCGCCACCCTGGGCAGCCAGGCGTCGAAGCTTTCGTCATAGTCCAGCACGTTCGGGGTAAAGCTCGACACCCCGCGCCGGGTGATGTCGTCGCGCTGATAGCGCAGCCCGCCGGTCAGGCTCCAGCGGTCGGCCAAGCGCCAGGTGGCCTCGGCGAAGATCCCCAGGCTGTCCTTGCGGTCGTCATAGGTGGTGGTGCCGCGGTAATCCAGCAGCTCGTCCGAATCGGTGCGCGAGACGAACAGCCCCGCCACGCCGCTGATCCGGTCCCCGGGGGTTCCGAAGGTCACGCGCGTCTCGTTCGAGGTCACGTCCTGGTCCAGGATCGCCGTGCCCGAACTGACCGGCTCGGTCGAACGCTTGATCCAGATGTCGGAATATTGCAGCTGGTTGAACAGCGTCCAGCCGTCGCCGAACTCGTAGCTCAGGTCCAGGATGGTGGTGTTCGTGCGCAACCGCCAGCTGGGATTCGAGGCGGTGGCGCTTTCCAGATCCTCATAGGGCTCGGTCGCGGCTTCCCAGTTCGGCCGGTTGGTCAGGCTGTGCGAGAAGGTCAGCTTGCCCTCGAATCCCGGCAGGTCCTTCGGCTGCCACAGCAGCTTGGCGCGGATGGTGCGGGATTCGTGGTCCTGGTCGGTCGCGCCGACGGCGAAATCCGGGTTGGTATAGCCGATGTAATTGTCGCGCGCCCAGTAGTCGACGGCGATGCGCCCGGCCAGGTCCTCGGACAGGGGCCCCGAGGCCATCAGGCTGGCGCGGCGGCGGCTGTGGCTGCCATATTCCAGCTGCGCGGCGCCCTCGGGCTGGAAGGTCGGATCCTTGGTCCTGACGATGATCGCCCCGGCGATCGAGTTCGCGCCCTGGGTCGCGGTCTGCGGGCCGCGGAAGACCTCGATGGACTCGACGTCCCACAGCGCCTGGCTGCCCCAGACGATCTCGTTATAGCCCAGATAATGCCCGTCCAGGTTGAAGGCCAGCCGCGGCGCCGTGCCGCCGAAGAAGGCCACCGCGCCGGAATTGGGCCCCTCGCTGTCCTGGCCGCGGATGGTGGGCGCGCCGCCCTGGCCGCCCGAGGCGACATAGGTCACGTTGGCGATGCCCGTCGCCGCATCGGCGATGCTGTCCTGCCCGCCGCTTTCCTCGAAGTCGCGCGTGGTCAGCACCGCCACCGACGAGGCGGTGTCCTTGACGCTACGCGCCTGCTTTTCGCCGGTCAGGACGATTTCGTCCAGCCGCAGCGGTCCGTCCTGATCGTCCTGCGCCAGCGCGGGGGTGGTGGCCAATGCCAGCATGGCGACCGTGCCAAGCAGCCTCGGGATTTCGCGTCCATTCATCTCCAAACCCTATCCAGATAGATACCGTGGGCTGGCGAATGCTGGCTGCCATATGCGATTCCGTCCCGCCGGCGGGAAACCGCCGAGCGACAGCGCCGGGTTAACCGATTGACAAGGCTTGACGCAAGGGGTGGTGCGGCCCCGGAACCCGAGGCGTGACCCCAGCGCCACAACCCGCGCCGTGGGGTCACTTTACACCCGTCTGCGGTTGTGCGACAGTAATCCGATAAAAAAACTAGGATACCGTGCGTTCAGCCCTCCGCCAGTCGCCACGGTCGGGATTTCGGCGGAGCGGAACGGTCCTTCCCCGGGAAAGGTCTGCCCACCCTTCGCCAGCGGATTGCGAAAGGAGATTGCCGTGGCAGATCACGCCTTGGATTGGCAGGCCCGCTGCCCCTTCTGGCCCCAAGACATTGCAGACCGTTACCGCGAGGCCGGGGTCTGGCGATACGAGACCTTCTTCGACCTTCTGGCGCGGCAGGCCGGGCAGGCGGGCGGGCGGATCGCCCTGATCGACGGCGACCGGCAGATCGGCTACGACCGGCTGCACCGCGATGCGCTGGCGCTGGCGGGCGGGCTGTCGGCGCTGGGACTGGTCCGCGGCGACCGGGTGGTGGTGCAATTCCCCAACTGCGCGGAATTCGTCACGCTGTTCTTCGCGCTTTGCCGGCTGGGCGTGGTGCCGGTGCTGGCCCTGCCCGGCCACCGCGACCTGGAGATCGGCCAGTTCGCCGATTTCACCGGCGCCCGCGCCATCCTGACGGCGCAGCGGCCCGGGGGATACGACATGGTGGCGCTGGCCCGGCGGGTGCAGGATCGAGTGCCCTCGGTCCGGCATGCGGTGGTGCTGGGCGACAGCCGGGACGCGCTGGCCTTCGACAGCCTGCTGCGGCCCGATGTTCCGCTGCCCGCCGGCCCGGGCCCCGAGGACGTGGCCTGCTTCCAGATCTCGGGCGGGACCACCGGGGTGCCGAAGCTGATCCCGCGCCGGCACATGGAATATCTCTACAACATCCGCATGGCGGTGGCGGCCAGCGGTCTGGACGCGGATACGCGCTATCTGTGCGTGCTGCCGATGATGCACAACTTTCCCATGGCCTGCCCGGGCTTCCTGGGCACGCTGCAGGCCGGCGGCACCGTGGTCATGGCGCCCGAGCCCGAGGCCGGGATCTGCTTCGACCTGATCGCCCGCCACCGCGTCACCGTGACCGCGCTGGTGCCGCCGGTGGCGCTGCTGTGGCTGGACGCGCAGGCCGGGCTGGCGGCCGACCTGTCCTCGCTGCGGCTGCTGCAGGTGGGGGGCGCCAAGCTCAACCCCTCCAGCGCCCGGCGCATCCGGCCCGGGCTGGGCTGCCAGTTGCAGCAGGTCTTCGGCATGGCCGAAGGTCTGATCTGCTTCACCGCGCTAACCGACAGCGAGGAGCGCATCGTGACCACCCAGGGCCGGCCCATGTCGCCCTGGGACGAGGTGCGCATCATCCGCCCGGACGGGCGCGAGGCCGCCATCGGCGAGGCCGGTGAACTGGAGGTGCGCGGCCCCTATACCATCCGCGGCTATTACGACATGCCCGAGCACAATGCCCAGGCCTTCACCGCCGACGGCTTCTATCGCTCGGGCGACATCGCCCGGCGCGACGCCGACGGCGCCATCACCGTCGAGGGGCGGGCCAAGGACCAGGTGAACCGCGGCGGCGAGAAGATCGGCGTCGACGAGGTCGAGGACCTGCTGATCGCCCACGGCTCGGTCCTGGACGCGGCGGTCGTGGGGCGGCCCGACGCGCTGATGGGCGAAAGGCTCTGTGCCTTCGTGCTGGCCGCGCCGGGCGCCACGCCCCGGCCGGGGGCGCTGCGCCGCCATCTGGCCGAGGCCGGCCTGGCCGCCTTCAAGATCCCCGACGAGGTGATCGTGCTGGACCGCTTCCCGCAGACCGGCGTCGGCAAGGTCAACAAGCGCCAGTTGCGCGACCTGCTGCGCGAGGCGCATTTCCCCACCCCCCTTGCCCCCCTTGCCGCCCGGCAGGAGGAAAGCGCATGAGCCTGCCCGCCGTGGCGCCCGAGGACCTGGCGCCGGACCTGGTCCCGCCCGAGGCCGTGGCGGGGCTGGGCGAGGTCCGGCGCGGCATCGACCTGATCGACGCCCGCATCGTGGCGCTGCTGGGGCTGCGGCTGCGCTATGTGCTGGCGGCGGCGGATTTCAAGCCCGACATCGCCTCGATCCCCGCGCCCGACCGGGTGCGGCAGATGCTGGACCAGCGCGCCGCCTGGGCGGCCGAGGCGGGCCTGTCCCCCGACTTCATCGGCCCGCTGTTCGGCCAGCTGGCGGAATGGTTCATCCGCCAGCAGATCGTGCATTGGCGCGAGCACCGCGCGGGACGGCCGGCCGTGGCCGCCCCGACTCCAACCCCGGCCCCAGCTCCAGCCCCGCCGGGCTCAGCGCGCGGTCCCGGCCAGCCAGCCCTCGACCGCGTCCAGAGTGTGCATGGCGCTGGCGACTGACGGGCTGGTCACCTTGGCGGAATCCAGGAATACCAGCCGCCCCTCGCGCGCCGGGGCCATGAAACGGTCCCAGCCGGGCGAGAGGCGGTCCAGCGCCGCGCGCGCGGCCGCCGCGTCCCGCGCCGGGGCGGCGAAGCTGGTCATCACCAGCAGCAGGTCCGGGTTCAGCCCGGCCAGGCTTTCGGCGCCGATGGGCAGGATCAGCATCGAGCGCGATTGCCGGGGCGAGCCCTCGCCGGCGATTTCGGCCCGGCGATAGCCCAGATCCTCCAGCGCCTGCACCGCGCCCGACATGCCGGCCACGACATTGGCCTGGTCGGTCAGCATGACGATCAGATAGGTCTTTTCCCCCGGCGTCTTGGGCAGGCCATCCGCGAACCGGCCGTGCAATCCGTCCAGCCGGGCCTGATAGGCGGCCCTGAGTTCGCGGAAGCGGTCCTCGCGGTGCAGGACGCGCGCCAGTTCCGCCTGCACGCTGAAGCCGTGCGCGGTGGCGGCGCTGGCGTTCTGCAGATAGACCGGCGCCACCGCCGACAGCGCCCGGGCCTTGCCGGCATCGTAATCGGTGCCGACGATCAGGTCGGGCCGCAGCGCGCGCAGCTTTTCCAGGTTGATGCTGCCGACCGGGCCGATGCCGGGGATCGGCGCGGCCTCCCTAGGGCGGTCCAGCATCTCGTGCAGGAAATCCACCCTGGTCAGGCTGGAGCCGTCGTCGCCCCGGCCGTAGATCCCGACCACCGGCACGCCCAGCTCGATCAGCGGCACCGCCAGCACCGGCTCGTGCAGCGCCACGACGCGCTGCGGCTGGTCGGGGATCTGCACCCGCCGTCCCGCGTCGTCCGTCACCTCGGCGGCCCGCCCGGTCCCGGCGGCGGCCAGCGCCACAAGGGCGGCCATCAGCAATCGACGCATTTCGTCCTCCTTTCAGCTTGAACTCGTCCGCAGCAGCAGCCGCATCCGCAGCGCCAGCACGAAAACCGGCGCGCCCAGCGTCACCAGAACCAGCCCGACCGGCAGGCCGATATCGGTGCCGGCATTGCGCGCCAGCAGGTCGGCCGCCGTGACCAGCAGCCCGCCGGTCAGCGCCGCGAGCAGCAGCCGCGCCCGGCCCGAGGCCGGCGACAGCGCCCCTGCCAGCTGCGGCGCCATGACCCCCAGGAACATCAGCGGCCCCACGGCCGTCAGCGCCGCCGAGCTCAGCAGCACCGCCGCGACCAGGACGGCCGCCCGCACCC
>NZ_JAEHFP010000043.1 GCF_016446475.1 Paracoccus binzhouensis
GCCGCGGCCCGCCCGCCCGCCGCCGCACCCGACCCCGAGCTGCGCGACGCGGCACTGCGCGGGCTGGCGCTGGCCGAGCATCGTGGCGATCCGGTCCAGGCCGCCGCCGCCCGCAGGGCCATCGCGCGGCTGCAGCAATCCGACCCGGAAGCCGCGCTGCTCGTTCGGCTCTATCGCAAGCTCGACGTGCGCCCGGCCGCCTTCTACCGCGCGGACATGCCCGAGGCCCCCGCCGACGACCTGGCGCTGCTGCACGCGGCCATGCGCGACTGCCGGCCCGTCGCCTTCGGCTATACCGATCTGGCGGGGAACGAGACGCGGCGCAGCGTGCTGCCGCTGGCGCTGGTCCACCCGGCGCAGGGCGTGAAGCTGCTGGCCTGGTGCGGACTGGCGCAGGACTATCGGCAGTTCTTCGTCCGCGCCATGAGCGACCTCTCGGCCGGGCCCGGCGATTTCTCCGCCCGGCGCTTGGCGCTGCTGCACGGCCTCGCCGAAAAGGAAGGCGCCTGACCCGGGCGCCTTTCCCACCTTCTCCGCTCTGCAAATACTCCGGGGTGAGGCCCGCAGGGCCGAGGGGCAGAGCCCCTTCCCCCGCCTAGCCCATGACCTCGACGGTCAGGTTGCCGTTGGTGTAGACGCAGATATCCGCCGCGATCGCCATGGCCTTGCGCGCCACCGCCTCGGCATCCAGGTCGCTCTCCATCAGCCCGCGCGCCGCGGCCAGCGCGAAGTTCCCGCCCGAGCCGATGGCAGCCACGTCATGCTCGGGCTCCAGCACATCGCCCGCGCCGGTCACCACGAAGATCTCGCGCCCGTCGGTCACGATCAGCATGGCCTCGAGATTGCGCAGATACTTGTCCATGCGCCAGTCCTTGGCCAGGTCGACGCAGGCCCGCGCCAGCTGGCCGGGTGCCGCCTCGAGCTTCTTCTCCAGCCGCTCCAGCAGGGTGAAGGCGTCGGCGGTCGAACCGGCGAAACCCACCACCACGTCATGCCCGCCGGGACTCAGCCGGCGCACCTTGCGCGCCGTGCCCTTCATCACCGTCTGGCCGACGCTGACCTGACCGTCCCCGGCGACGACCACGCGGCCGCCGCGCCGCACCGCCAGGATCGTGGTGCCGTGCCAGCCGGGAAATTTGTCTTCGGACATGGTTCTCTCCGCTTGCCTCTGGCCCGTCAGATATGGGCGGGGCCCCGCTTTCGCAACCCGACCTTTCGCAACCCCGCCCGTCCCGCTAGCCTGCCGGCATGAGCCGTGTCCCGGTCCTGCGCATCTATCTGGAGCCGCCGCTGCTGCGCAGCGCGCGGGCCGGCGGCATCAACTTCCTGAACCTGCTCAGGACCGCGGTCGAGGGCCGGGGCTGGCAGGTGGAATGGCAGGAAGCCGGGCCCGCGGCCCGCGCGGCGGCGCCCCGGCGGCCGGGCTATGCGCTGTTTCACATGCAGGCCCCCACGCATGACCGGGCGCTGACCTTCCGCCGCGCCTATCACTACCCGTTCTGGCGCATCGAGGACACCCAGCAGCGCTGGCGCTTCGCCGTCGCCCTGAACCGCTTCGATCCCGCCGCGGTGGATGCCGCCCCGGCCCGCGACTTCGCCGCAAGGCTGCGCGCCCGGGTGCTGCCCGGCCCGGAACCCAGGCGGGGCGAGACGGTGCTGGTGCCGCTCCAGGGGCATATCCGCCGCTGCCGCTCCTTTCAGACCATGAGCCCGGTCGCCATGCTGAAGGCGGTCGCTGCCACCGGCCGGCCGGTGGTCGCCACGCTGCATCCGAAGGAGAAATATGACGAAGCCGACCACGCCGCCCTGGCCCGGCTGACGGCGCGCCACCCGAACCTGCGGATCGGCGGCGACACCATGCGGATCTTGCGCGACTGCGCCTTCGTCGCCACGCAGAACAGCGCCGTGGCCTTCGACGGCTACCTGCTGGGCAAGCCGGCGGTGCTGTTCGGGCAGATCGACTTCCACCATATCGGGCTGAACGTCGCCGAACTCGGCGCCGAGACGGCGCTGGCCCGCGCCGAAAGCCATGCCCCGGATTTCGCGCGCTACCTGTGGTGGTTCCTTCAGGAACAGGCCATCAATGCCAGCCGGCCCGAAGCGCCGGACCGCATCCTTGCGGCCATGCGAAGGGGCGGCTGGCCGATCTGACCGACCGCCCCCCGAAGCGCAATCAGATCGAATCGTCGATCCAGGCTTTCAGCGCCGCCTTGGGCGCAGCGCCGATCTTGTTCGAGACCACCTGGCCGTCCTTGAACAGGAACAGCGCCGGGATGCCGCGCACGCCAAGCGCGGCGGGGCTTTCGGGGTTCTCGTCCACATTGACCTTCACGATCTTCACGCGGCCCTCGTATTCGGCGGCCAGCTCTTCCAGCGAGGGGCCGATCTGGCGGCAGGGACCGCACCATTCGGCCCAGAAATCCACCACGACCGGGGTCGGGGACTGGCGGACTTCGCTGTCGAAATCGGCGTCGGAAACGGCTTGGGTGTTGGCCATGGGGCTCTCCTGCGATGTGCCGGCTGGCACCGGCGGGGCGTATGGGTCAAGAGCTATGCACCGGGGCGGTTGGGGTCAAGGCCCGCCATCACCCCATCCAGCAACGCATCGGGCAGCGCCATCAGGCTGCGCGAGGCGGTCCAGAGCACCGCGACCTCGACCCGCATGGCCGGCCAGACCAGCCGCAGCGCCGCGCGATAGGCGGCCATCTGCCGCAGGATCCCCAGCGGCACCGCCCGCGGCGTATCCGGCACCTCGCGGTTCGACTTGTAGTCCACCGCCAGGATGCGGTCCGGCTCCACCACCAGCCGGTCCACCGCGCCGGTCAGGGTGCCGATCCCCGGCAGCGGCGCGGCCAGCGCCACCTCGGACAGCAGCTCGGCCGCGTCGGAAAGCGCGAAGACCTGCGCCAGGTCCGGCGCCTCGATCACCGCGCGCGCCTCGGCCAGCAGCGCCGCCAGTTCCTCGGGACCGGGCAGGCCGCCCTCGGCATCGGCCAGAACGTCGCGGGCCAGGGCGGGCCAATCGGCCGGATCGCGGCCCGGCAGATGCTCCAGCAGCAGGTGCAGGCGGGTGCCGAACAGCATCGCCGCCGCCGCATCGCCCTCGCCGGGCGCGCCGATCACCTTGGCCCCGCCCAGCGCTGTCGCGGCGACGGGCCGGAGCTTTTCCGGCGCCGGCGGCGGCGGGGCGCGCAGCCAGTCCGGCTCGGCCAGCGCGGGCTTTTCCGACAGCACCGGCTGCGGCGCGTTCCCGGGCCAGTCGCCAAAGGACAGCCGCCGGATCTCGCCGCCCCAGGGCGCGGGCAGGCGGGTTTCGGTCAGGTCGGTGCGGCCCATGCCGGCCTCGACCATGGCGTGCCAGCTGTCCTCGGCCTGGCCGGTCTCGCCCGCCGCGGCGACGATCAGCCAGCTTTCGGCGCGGGTCAGGCCGACATAGAGCAGCCGCTTGCGTTCCTGCAGCTGCCGCTCGGTCTGCAGCGCGGCCAGTTCCTCGACCGGCTCGGGCCGCTCGCCCTTGCGGCCGCGCCACAGGGACAGCCCGTCCGGGCCGGGCAGCACCGGCGCCTCGCGCGGTGGGCGGCGCTGCGCACAGTCGGGCATGATGACGATGGGGCTTTCCAGGCCCTTCGAGCCGTGCACGGTCATCACCCGGATCAGCCCCTCGCCATCGCCGGCCGATCCGGGCTGGCGGCGCACCTCGACATCGTCGCCGGTCAGCCAGACCAGGAATCCGGTCAGCGAGGGCGTCTCCGAGCTTTCATAGACCAGCGCCTGCGACAAGAGCTCGTCGATGCCGTCCTGCGCCTCGGGGCCCAGCCGGGCGATCAGCCGCTCGCGCCCGCCGTGGCGGATCAGCAGGCGCTGGATCAGGTCATAGGGGCGCATGAAGCCGGTTTGGCCCATCAGGTCGTCTAGCATGTCGTATGCAGCGCGATGAGCAGACTCCCGAAGGCGGATTATCAAATACTCCCTAGACTTCCGATTAGCGGCAAGGCGGTAAAGCTCCTCCTCGGACAGCCCGAACAGCGGCGAGCGCAGGCAGGCGGCCAGCGACAGGTCGTCCTCGGGCGTGGCCAGCACCGAGAGCAGGGCGCGGATGTCCTGCACCGCCATCTCTCCGGCCAGCTTCAGCCGGTCGGCGCCGGCGACGGGCAGGTTCGCCGATTTCAGCGCCGCGATGATCTCGGCGAACAGGTCCGAGCGGCGCTGCACCAGGATCAGCACGTCGCCGGCGCGGATGCGGCGCACCGCGCCGGTTCTGGGATCATGGATCGGCAGGCCCAGCATCCTGCCGATGGCGTCGGCGATGGCGCGGGCCAGCTGCACGGTTTCCGAATTCTCGGCCGGCTGGTCCACCGGATCGGTCCAGTCGCCGGGCTCGGGCTTTTCCGGCTTCGGGATCGCCGGCCACAGGTCCACGCGGCCCGGCATCGCGGTGCGAAAGGCGCGGTGCTGCGGCGGATCGCCCAGGCCGCGCGCCGCATCGCCGGCAAAGACCTGATCGACCAGCGACAGGATCGCGGTCGAGCTGCGGAAGGAATGCCGCAGCTCCAGCACCTGCATGGGATTCTGCACCGCCTCGAAGGCCTGCGCAAAGCCGGTGCGGCGGGCCTCGAACACCGCGATATCGGCGCCCTGGAAGCTGTAGATCGACTGTTTCGGGTCGCCCACCACGAACAGGCTGCGCGCCTGGTCGCGCGCGCCTTGCCCCGAGGTGAACTCGTCCGTCAGCCGCTCGATCACCTGCCATTGCGCCGGGCTGGTGTCCTGCGCCTCGTCGACAAGGATATGGTCGATGCCGCCGTCCAGCCGGAACAGCACCCATTGCGCCATGCTGCTTTCCGACAGCAGCCGCGCGGTGCGGTCGATCAGGTCGTCGAAATCCAGATGGCCATGCGCCGCCTTCTGCGCCCGGTAGCGGGTCAGGAAGGCATGGCCAAAACGATGCAGCGCCAGCGTGCGCTCGGCATGGGCCAGGGCGATGCGGCGCGGGCGGGCGGCTTCGACCCGCTCCATCAGGATCGCCAGATCGTCCATCAGCGCGGCGCAGGGGCCGTTGCGCAGTGCCTTGGTCGGGAAGCCGTCGTATTTCGCGGTGAAGGGCTGCTTGGCGCCCGCCCCGGTCAGCAGCACCGATTCCAGGATCGCGAGTTCCGCCGTCCCGGGCTGCACCCAGTTTCCGGAGGCAAGCTTCGCCGCCGCCTTCTGGTCAGTCGCGCCGCCTTTCAGCAGATGCGGGATCAGCGCCGGGATGACCGTGGCGCCATCCGCGAAACAGGCGGCCAGCAGCGTCTGCATGTCCTCGCCCGGCGCCAGCCCGCAGGCAGTCCAGAGCGCATCCCGGTCGGCGGGGGCCTCGAACCCCCGCAGACCGGCCAGGAAGGCGTCGAGCCTCTCGCCCGAATGCAGGGCCAGCAGGTCCTCCAGCTCGGGCGCGCGCTCGCGGGCCATGTCCTCGATGATCTCGGCCCGGATCAGCGCGGCGCTGCGGCCGTCGAGCTCGGTGAAGCCATGCGGCACCCCGGCCTCGATCGGAAAGCGGCGCAGGACGCCGGCGCAGAAGCTGTGGATGGTCTGGACCTTCAGCCCGCCCGGCGTCTCGATGGCGCGGGCAAACAGCCGGCGCGCGGCGGGCAGGTCGGGAGCGCCCGCCTCGCCCAGCCGCGCCAGTTCGGCGCGCAGCGCCGGCTCGGGCAGCATGGCCCATTGGCCCAGCCGCGCCAGCAGGCGGTTCTGCATCTCGGTCGCCGCGGCCTTGGTATAGGTCAGGCACAGGATGCGCTCGGGCGCCGTCCCCGCCAGCAGCAGCCGCGCCACCCGGTCGGTCAGCACCCGCGTCTTGCCCGAGCCGGCATTGGCCGTCAACCAGGTCGAGCGATGCGGGTCCGCCGCCCGCACCTGCGCCAGCGTCGCCTCATCCATCATCGCCGAACCTCTGCGGGGCCGCGGCCTCGGTCGTGTCCCATTCGCCATGCCGGGACAGGTGGTCGTAGTCGCTGGCGTTGTCGCTGCGTTCCATGGCCAGCCGGGCGGTGAAACCGCGCTCGCCGTCCAGATAACGGCGGATCAGGGTGACGAAGCCGGCCCAGCTTTCCTCGGCAAAGCCGGGGCTGAACTCGCGGCTCTCGGTTTTCCCCTCGCCGCCCAGCTGGATATAGCTGATGCCCTCGACCTCGGCCGGTCCCAACGCCTTGAAGGCGCCGTGCCGGACCATGGCGGCCTCGAGCGGCAATTGCTTGTCGAAATGCGCGATCTGCTTGTCGGTCGGCGGCTTGCCGGACTTGTAGTCATAGACATGCACCCGGCCGTCCTGCAGCAGGTCCAGCCGGTCGGGCCGGGCGATCAGCCGGAAGTCCAGGCCGGGGATGCCCTGTTCGCCGTATTCCTCGACCACGATGGGCCGGCCGCGGGCCAGCCTTTCGGCCTCGTCCGCCATCAGCCGGTCGGCGATGCCGGCGATGCGCGCCCGCCAGAACAGCCGGGCCGAGGGCCAGGGCACCTCGGCCTCCAGCACCGCATCGGTGATGGCGAGCAGCCGCGCCGTCATGGCCTGCGGCGTCTCGGGCAGGTCGGGCAGGCCGCGCAGGAAACGGTCCATGATGTGATGCAGCACATTGCCGCGCTCGGCCGCGTCGGGTTCGGGGCGCAGTGGATCCAGCGCCCGCAGACCCAGCACGCGGCGGGCATAGACGGCATAGGGGTCGCGGATCAGCGTCCTGACCTCGGTCACCGACAGCTCGCGCAGGGCGGGCGGCGACGGGACGGGCGAGGGCCGCGGCGCCGGCGCCAGCCGCATCCGCGGCCGGGCCTGCAATTCGGCCAAGTCCAGCCAGCGCCGGCCGCGTTCCCGCATCTCGGCCAGCGCCTGCGGTCCCTGCTGATCGGGAAGCCCGCCCAACAGGTTCACCAGCCGGTTCAGCCAGCGCGAGGGGATGGTCTCGGCCTCGGCATCGCGGCGGGCGCGGGTCAGCACCACTTGGCCCGCGCCGATGGCCTGCTGGAAGTCATGCGCGGCCAAGCCCACCCGGCGCTCGGGCAGGGTCAGCCCCGCCGCCAGCCGCATCGGACGCGACAGCCATGGATCGGGCGGCAGCGCCTGTGGCCAGCCGCCTTCGTTCAGCCCGGACAGGATCACCAACCCGGCATCCTCGCCCACCGCCTCGGTGCGCGCCTCGCGCGGGCCGCGGAAGCGGACCAGCGGATGCGCGGCCACGTCCTGGCGTACCGCCTGGCCCTGCAATTCGTCCTGCAGCAGGTCGCAGAACTCGGCCGGCCGCAGGTCGTGGCCCAGATGCGCATGGGCGGCAAGGTGGTCCAGCACCGCGCGGGCCAAGCCGCCCGAGGCCTTGGCCCACAGCTCGGACGCCTCGGCATCGCCGCCCGGGCCGGCGGCCAGATCCTCGGCCAGGGCGCGCAGATCGCGCAGCCGCTCCGCCAGCGGCCGCGGCGCGCGATCCTGCGCCAAGGGCACGATGCGGTCCAGAAGCGAGGCCAGCCACAGCGCCCAGGGCTTGCTGGAGGCGTCGCCCCGGTCCGCCCATTCCCGCAGCGCCGCGCCGTCGGGAAAGGCGGGGCCGTTGCGGCGCAGGTGCAGTTCCAGGTCACGGCTATGGCGGTTGTGCTCGCGCCGGTAGTCGGGGCCAAGGCCGGTGGCGGTGACCGGGTGCTTGAGCAGCACCAAGAGCGCGTCCAGCATCATCTCGGCCCCGAACAGGTCGGCGACATGGCGCAGGAACAGGCCGGGCGCGGTCAGCGGCAGGGGCTGGCCGGCGGAATCGTCGGGGATGATGCCCCAGCGGTCCAGCGCCGATTGCACGCGGCGAGTCAGCATTCGGTCGGCGGCGATCAGCGTCACCGGCTGGCCGCGCTCGACCGCCTCGCGGATGACCAGCGCCACGGCCTCGGCCTCCTCGCCGGGCTGCTCGGCCTCGATCAGGGTCAGAGCCTCGGTCGCCGGGATCAGCGGGCCAAGGCGCGGGCCCTCCTCGATCCACTGGTCGGTGACCGGCGCCGGGCGCAGCGCCAGCGAGATCAGCCGGTTGCGGGCCGGGTCGGGGGCGGTGTCCGCCAGCCATTCCGCCGGAGCGCCGAACTCGGCCAGCAGCGGCGCATAGCGCGCCTGCGGATGATCCTCGGACCGGACGTCGAGCCCGTCCCAGACGGCTTGCGGCAGGTCGGCATCGAAGCCGGGCAGCACCACCGCGCCCATCGGCAGCCGGGCGACGGCGCGCATGAAGTCCCGCGTCGCGCCATGCGAGCCGGTCGAGCCGGCGACGACCACCGGGCCCTGCGGCAGATCCTCGCCGCGCACCCAGGAGGCGGCCAGCGCCTCGGCGGCGGCGCGCTGGCGCGATTCGCGGTCCTGCGGCAGGTCGGACAGGTAATAGCCGGCGGCGATCTTCAGGAAGGCCAGCGCCCGGCCCCAATGCTGGGCGTGTTCGCTGGCGTCGATGCGGTCCAGCGCCTGCGCGTCCAGCCCCTCCAGCTGCATTTCGGCCATCAGCGCTGCCAGCGAGGCGGCCAGTTCCGGCACCGATTGCCCCTGCGCCAGGTCGGGATCGGCGCGCAGCGCGGCGTCGATCAGCCGGCCCAGCTCCAGCCGGCGGGCCAGCGGCGCCGTGGCCGCGCCGCCGCCCAGATCGGCGATCAGCCGCAGCCGCGGCAAAAGCAGCGGCCCGCGCCGGATGAAGGCCTGGCGCAGCGCCATCAGCGACTGGCCGGAATTGGCATAGACTGTGACCCGCGCCATGTCCTGCGGCGGGCGATGGGCCATGCGCCGGATCAGCCCGTCGGCGAAGGCGCCGGGGAAATCCGCGCCGCAGGGCAGGGCAAAGATCCCGTTCTGCCAGTCAGGCATCGAGCAGCGCCTCGGCCAGCGGGATGCAGTCGGGGCGGCCCACGTCGCACCATGCGCCGGGATGGATCAGACCATAGGCGCGGCCCCCGGCGATCATCAGATCCCAGAGCCGGTTGAGCGAGAACACCTGTTCGGGGATCGCGGCAAGCCGCTCGGGCCGGATGATCTGCACCCCGCCATAGACCAGATCGCCCCCCCGGATCAGCCGGCCCGCCGGGCCGAGGCTAAAATCGCCGCCGCCCTGCCGGCCATGGGTCCGATCCAGCGGCACCAGCATCAGCAGCGCATCCATCTCCTCGCGCCAGCCGTCCAGCAGCGCGCGGATCGGGTTCGGGCCGGTCCAGACCACATCCGGGTTCATCGTGATCACAGGGCCGGGGCCCAGCAGCGGCAGCGCCTTGCGCAAGCCGCCCCCGGTCTCCAGCAGCAGGTCGGATTCGTCCGAGATGGCAATGTCCCGCCCGGCGATGTGATCACGGATCTGCTGGCCCAGGTGGTGGATATTCACCGCCACCGGCCCGGCGCCCGCCTGCCGCCCCAAGGCCAGCGCGCGGTCCAGAAGGGTCTGGCCGCCGACCGGGATCAGCGGTTTCGGCAGCGTATCGGTCAGCGGCGCCATGCGGGTGCCCTTGCCCGCGGCGAAGATCATCAGCGGCAGGCTCATCCGGCGATGCCCTCGATCACCTCGGGCGTGGGGGCGGGGACGCCTTCCAGCGCCTTGGCCAGCGGGGCCAGCGCCGGATGCGCCAGGTCGCGCTGGATCGCCGCCCAGACGCGCGGCATCATCGCCAGGTAGCGCCGCTTGCCCTCGCGCTGCGCCAGCCGGGTGAAGATGCCCATGATGCGCAGGTTGCGCTGCGCGCCCAGCAGCGCATAGGCGGCACGAAACCGCGCCTCGTCCACGCCGGTCGCGGCGACATAGCGGGCGATCTGCGCCTCTTCGATCTCGGGCGCGACATCGCGGCGGGCGTCCTGCAAGGCCGAGACCAGGTCATAGGCCGGATGCACCGCCACCGCGTCCTGGAAATCCAAGAGGCCCAGCGGCGCCTCGTCCCGCCAGACGACATTCTCGGCATGGAAATCGCGCAGACCCAGCACCGGAGGCATGTCGGCGGCCAGTTCGGCATGCAGCCGCTCGATCACCGCTGCAACCTCCGCGCCCTTGCCGGGCGCGCCAGCTGCGGGGGGGTAGTATTCGGCGAACAGCCCGACCTGACGCGCCAGTTCCGGCCCGTCAAGCCGCAGCACGAAATCCGGCGGCTTGTGGCCATGCAGCTGCACCAGCAGGTCGGTCATGCGGTCATAGATGCGCGGCGCCAGATCGGGGCGCGATTCCAGCACCCGGGCGACCAGATCGTCGCCCAGATCCTCGATCAGCAGCAGCCCCTGGGCCTGGTCGGTGGCCAGGATCTCGGGGGCGTGCAGGTCCAGCGCCCGCAGCCATTGCGTCATCGCGACATAGGGCGCGGTCACGCCGGGCGAGGCATCCATCAGCACCGCGCTGCGCCCTTCGTCCACCAGCCGGAAATAGCGCCGCGACGAGGCGTCGCCGGCCAGCGGGACCAGCCGTGCCCCGGACCAGCCGGCACGGTGGATCAGCCGGGCGATGGCGGGCAGGCGGGTCATCAGGCCCCAATGCGGCTCGGACCCGGCCAGGGTGATGCGGCGCAGCTCGGGCGCGTCCGCCAAAGGCTCCAGCCCCACGGTCAGCGCGCCCTCCAGCGGGCTGCCATGCTCGGGCCATTCGACCAGCACGATGGCCTCGCGCATGGCCTCGTCGAGGCCAAGCTCGGCCAGTTCCTCGGGATGGCTCAGGCGGTAAAGGTCGGCATGCCAGATCTCGGTCCCCAGCGGGTCGGCATAGGTCTGGACCAGGGTAAAGGTGGGGCTGGGCACCTCCTCGGCCGCCTCGCCCTGGCGGGCGCGGATGAAGGCGCGGGCGAAATGCGTCTTGCCCGCACCCACCGGCCCTTGCAACGCCACCACGTCGCCGGGCTTCAGGACAGCCGCCATCACCCGCGCCAGGCAGGCGGTCAGGTCGGCATCGGCATCGTCAAGCGTCGCAAGCAGGGTCATGGCGTGAACCTAATGCGGGACGCGGCCCTGTCAAAGCCCCAGAACGTCGGCCATGTCGTATTCGCCCGGCCCCTTGTCCTGGCCCCACAGCGCCGCCCGCAGCGCAGCGCGGGCAAAGATCGCGCGGTCGGTGGCGACATGGCGCAGCACCACCCGCTCGCCCGCGGTGGCGAAGATCACGTCATGCTCGCCCACGATGTCGCCGCCGCGGATGGCGCTGAAGCCGATCGAGCCGGGCGCGCGGGCGCCGGTGATGCCCTCGCGCGCAGGCGTGCGCAACTCGTCCAGGCCGTGGCCGCGCCCCTCGGCGGCGGCCTCGCCCAGCATCAGCGCGGTGCCCGAGGGCGCATCGACCTTGCGGTTGTGATGCGCCTCGACCACCTCGACATCCCAGTCCTCGCCGAGCGCGGCGGCGACCTTGCGGGTCAGCCCGACCAGCAGGTTGACGCCCAGGCTCATGTTGCCGGCGCGGATGATCGGCGCGTGGCGGGCGGCGGCCTTCAGCTTGTCCAGATGGGCGGGCTCGAAGCCGGTGGTGCCGATCACATGCACGGCACGGGCCTGCGCGGTCAGTTCGGCAAAAGCCACCGTCGCCGCCGGGGCGGTAAAGTCGATCACCGCCTGCGCCTTGGCGATGGCCTCGACCGCGTCGTCGGTGACGGTGATTCCCAGCGCCGCGCCGCCCATCGCCTCGCCCAGGTCGCGGCCGACCCAAGGGTTGCCCGGCCGCTCGATGGCGCCGACCAGGCGGGCCTGATCCGACCCCAGAACGGTGCGCACCAGCATCTGCCCCATGCGGCCCGACGCGCCCGTGATGACGATTCCCGGTTTTTCCATGCTCGATCCCCCGTTTCCGGCATGTCTATCCCGTTGCGGCGCGGGCCGCGACCCCCTACATCTGCGCGCATGGCACAGAACCGCTTTCATTCCGGCGCCGGATCTTCGCATCATGGCCCCTCGCAGCGCCAGCTTCGCGTGGGCGAGCTGATCCGCCGCACGCTTTCCGACGTCCTTCTGCGCGGGGATGTCCACGATCCCGACCTGAACCGGCATTCGATCACGGTCGGAGAGGTGCGGACCTCGCCCGATCTCAAGGTCGCGACCGCCTATGTGCTGCCCTTGGGCGGCCATGATGCCGAAGAGGCGCTGGCCGCGCTGCGCCGCCATTCGGGCGAGCTGCGCCACCTGGTCGCCAAGGCGATGACGCTGAAATACGCACCGCAGCTGCGCTTCGTGCTGGACGAAACCTTCGACCGCATGGACGACACCCGCCGCCTCTTGTCCGAGGACCGCGTGCGCCGCGACGTCGAATCGCATCCGGAAGACGATGAAGATTGACCTTAGGCGCCGGCTGGGCCTGACCATCGGCGCGCTGGTCGCCATGACCCTGCCCGCCATGGCCGGGATCTGCGAAAAGCGCGACTTCGACGGGCAGGGCTATGTGGTCTGCACGCTGGATGCCGGGCAGGAGCCGGGGCTGCGGCTGTGGCTGAACGGCCCCGACGGCCGGGTCTTGGGTGATTTCAACGCCGTGCGTCGCATGCTGACCGAGGGCGAGGTGCTGGGCTTTGCCATGAATGCCGGCATGTATCACCCGGATTTCACCCCGGTCGGGCTTTACGTCAGCGACGGCATCAGCCAGCACGAGCTGGTGACGGCGGGCGGCGGCGGCAATTTCGGCATGTTGCCGAACGGCGTGTTCTGCACCGGCGGCGCGCGGCCCTATCAGGTGATCGAAAGCCGGGCCTTTGCCAGGGCCGCCCCGGAATGCCGCATCGCCACGCAGTCGGGGCCGATGCTGGTGATCGACGGCGCGCTGCATCCGCGTTTCCTGGTGGACAGCGACAGCCGCTATATCAGGAACGGCGTCGGCGTCTCGCCGGACGGGCAGACGGCGTGGTTCGCCATCTCGGACCGGGCGGTGACGTTTCACGAATTCGGCAGGCTGTTTCGCGACGGGCTGGGGGCGCGGGATGCGCTGTATTTCGACGGCTCGATTTCGCGGCTATACGCCCCGAGCCTTGGCCGCGCCGATTTCGGGCGGCGGCTGGGGCCGATCATCGGATATGTAGGACAGAACTAGAATGGCGCGAAAAAAGGGACGCGAGATCCACGGTTGGCTGATCGTGGACAAGCCGGCGGGCATCGGCTCGACCGATGTGGTCAGCAAGGTCCGCTGGGCGCTGGACGCGAAGAAGGCCGGCCATGCCGGGACGCTGGACCCGGATGCGACCGGCGTGCTGGCCGTGGCGCTGGGAGAGGCGACCAAGACCGTGCCGATCCTGACCGACGCGCTGAAAGCCTATGACTTCACGGTGATCTGGGGCGCCGAGACCACCACCGACGACGCCTCGGGCGCGGTGGTGAAAACCAGCGATGCGCGCCCGGACGAGGCGGCGATCCGCGCCGCGCTGCCGGAGTTCACCGGCGAGATCATGCAGGTTCCCCCCGCCGTCTCGGCCGTGCGCGTCGAGGGCGCCCGGGCCTATGACCTCGCGCGCGAGGGCGAGGTGGTGGAACTGGCCGCCCGCCCGCTCTGGGTGGACTCGCTGGAGCTGCTGGGCACGACCCGCGACAGCGCCGATCTGCGCATGGTCTGCGGCAAGGGCGGCTATGTCCGCGCCATCGCCCGCGACCTGGGCCGCAAGCTGGGCTGCCTTGGCCATGTCGCACAGCTGCGCCGCATCTGGTCGGGACCCTTCGACGCCGCAGACGGCTTCGCCTTCGACCGCATCGACCGCACCAACCAGGCCGAGATCGAGGCAGCGCTGTTGCCGCTGCAGGCGGCGCTGGCCGACCTGCTCGAGATGCAGGCGACCGAGATCGGCGCCACCCGCATCCTGAACGGCAATCCCGGCCAGGTGCTGGGCCATGCCGAATTCGGCGAGGAAGTCTGGGTCAGCCGCCACGGCCGCGCGCTGTGCATCGGCCGCTACATGGGCGGAGAGGTGCAGCCCTCGCGGGTGTTCAACCTGGGCTAGTCCCCCTCGTCGCCGCGCGCCATGATCCGGGCGACCGTCGCGCCGGGCAGGGCCTCGGCGGCATAGGCGAAGGTGCCGGCGGACCGGACCTCCTCGGCGGCGCGCATCAGTGCCCCGAGCGCCGCCCGCGCGAAAGAGCCGCCGACGCTGATCCGCCGCACCCCGGCCTGCGCCAGCTCGGCCACCGACCAGGTCTGACCCGACAGCCCCATGACCACGTTGACCGGCTTGTCCAGCGCGGCGCAGACACTGCGGATCGCCTGCAGGTCCGGCAGGCCCGGCGCATAGAGCACATCCGCCCCGGCTTCGGAAAAGGCTTGCAGCCGCCGGATGGTATCGTCGAGGTCCGGCCGGCCCCACAGGAAATTCTCGGCCCGCGCCGTCAGCAGGAAGGGCAGGCCCCGCGCCGCCTCTGCTGCGGCCTGGACACGCTCGACCGCCAGGGACAGGTCGTGGATCGGATCGTCGGCATCGCCCGTCGCATCCTCGATCGAGCCGCCGACCAGCCCCGCCCGGCAGGCCAGCCGGATGGTTTCGGCGCAGGTCTCCGCTGCGGCGCCGAAACCATCCTGCAGATCGGCCGAGACCGGCAGCTCGGTCGCGCCGACGATCTCGGCGGCGTTCTGCAGGATCTCGTCGCGTTTAAGGTCGGCGATGGAATCCAGCTTGCCCCGGGAAAAGGCATAGCCGGCGCTGGTGGTCGCCAGCGCCTGGAACCCCAGGCTGGCCAGAAGCCGGGCCGAGCCGGCGTCCCAGGGATTGGGCATGACGAAGGCGCCCTCCGCCTCGTGCAGCGCCTTCAGCGCCTCGAATTTCGCCTGTTGGTCCGGCATCGCGCCTCTCCTGCAAGGGACTCCTCGGGCGAACCTAGCAGGCTGGAACAAATTGTGAACGACTTTCTCGGCCCCTGACGCCAAGGCCGCGCTCCGGCCGTCAGCCGAACTGATAGGTCGCGGGCACGAAGCGATAGGAACCTTCGCCGTTCGGGGCGACGAAGCCGAGCGCGGGGAAGGGCATGTGATAGCCGATGAAGGGGATCTTCTCCTCGGCCAGCCGGGCCAGAACCGCCTGGCGGGTGGCCGCGCCCTGTTCCTTGTCCACGTCGAAGCGCACGTGCCAGGCCGGGCGCTGCACCGAATAGACATAGTGGTTGAAGCTGTCGCCGGTGATCAGCAGCCGCTGCCCGTCGCTTTCCAGAAGATAGGTGGTATGGCCGGGGGTGTGGCCATGCGCCTGTTCGGCCCTGATGCCGGGCAGGATCTCCTCGGTCCCCTCGATCTGCCGCGCCTTGTCCAGCAGCGGCACCACCTTGGCGGTATAGGCCTCGCTTGGATTGGCGGCCCAATGATCGTTCTCGGGCCGGGGCAGGATCAGCTCGGCCTTGGGAAAGGCCGGGGCTTCGCCATCCATCAGCCCGCCGATATGGTCGGGATGCATGTGGGTCAGCACGACATGGGTCACGTCCTCGGGCTTCACCCCGGCCTGCGCCAGCGAGGCGGCGTTGTTGGCCGGGACCATGCCGGTGTCGAACAGGACCAGCGCATCGGGCGTGCGCACCAAGGTCAGGGTGAACGAGCCGCCGCTGCGGTCGGCAGGGATGAAATTCTCGGCGCTGAGGCTTTCGAACTCGGCCGGGTCGGCGTTGAGCCCGAAGGTCTCGATCGGATTGTCGTTCATGCTGGCGCCGCCCAGCAGCGTCGTCACCTCGAAGCCGCCCAGCTGAATGGTGTTGGCGCGGCCGACGAAGACCGGCGCCTCGCCCGGCGGCTCGGCGGGCGCGGTCTGGGCGGGGGCGGCAGTCTGGGCATGGGCGGGCAGCACCAGCGCCAAGGGCAGCGCGCCGCCCATCAACATGGTGCCGCGGCGGGTGGTCTTGAACAATCCGGCCATCAGTCCTCTCCCTCTGCCGATCTGACCGCCCAACCCGGGCGGGGTCGGCAAGGTTCCGCCGGCCGGCGACTTCTTCGTTGCCCAAATACCCATGCAGCGGCGCCGCAAGACCAAGGGCTGGCCCGGCTCAGAACGGCGCCGGCGCGGAAAAGCCTTGCATCACCCCGGTTTCGGGATGCTTGAAGCGCAGGCTTTCGGCATGCAGCATCAGCCGCGGGAAATCCGCCGCCGCATCGGTCGCATAAAGCGGATCCCCCAGGATCGGGTGGCCCAGCTCGGCCATATGCACGCGCAGCTGATGGCTGCGGCCGGTGATCGGCATCAGCCGCACCCGAGTCTCGGCCTCGCTGGCCTTGACCACCCGCCATTCGGTCTGCGCCGGCCGGCCCTCGGCATGATCGACCTTCTGGCGCGGGCGGTTCGGCCAGTCGACGATCAGCGGCAGGTCCACCATGCCGGTTTTCGGCTCCAGCCGGCCCCAGAGCCGCGCGACATAGGTCTTTTTCGTGCGCCGGTCCTCGAACTGCCGGGACAGGTGGCGTTGCGCATGCGGCGTCAGGGCAAAGACCATCACGCCCGACGTGTCCATGTCCAGCCGATGCACCAGCAGGATGGTCGGAAAGGCGGCCCGCAGCCGCTCGATCAGGCAATCGGCGCGATCCTCACCCCGGCCGGGGACCGAGAGCAGGCCGGCCGGCTTCTCGACCACCAGGATCTCGTGGTCGGCATGGATCACCCGCGGCTGCTCGGTCGTGGGCTGGTAGGAAAAGCTCATTTCCAGACCAGCCGCAGCGCCAGGCCAGCAAACATCACCGCGGCGATGCGGTTCACGATGCCCAGCCGCTTGCCGATCACCTGCCCGGCAAAGCCGGCGACCACGCCATAGCCCATGGTGACCAGCATGCCCGACAGGGTGAACATCAGCCCCAGCCCCAGGATCTGCTGCCAGATGGGACCGTATTCCGGCCGGGTGAATTGCGGCAGGAAGGCCAGCAGGAACAGCACCGGCTTGGGGTTCAGCAGGTTCGACAGCGCGCCGCGGCGGATGATGGCCCAGGGCCGGCTGGCGGCGCGGGCGCGGGGATCGACCTCGCCCGCGTTCCAGCTTTTCCAGGCCAGGAACAGCAGATAGGCGGCGCCGGCATATTTGATCGCCACCAGCGCGCCGGGATGGGCGGCGACCAGCGCGCCCAGGCCCACGGTCGCCATCACCACATGGCAGACCACGCCCAGCCCGACGCCGAACCCGGCCAGCGCCCCGGCGCGCGGCCCGTTCTGGATGCCGCAGGCGCTGGCGAAGAACACGTCCTGCCCAGGCGCGAAGTTCAGCACCAGGGCCCCGGCCATGAAGGCCAGAAGCTGTTGCAACGGAAAATTCGCCAGCGTGTCCCAGATCATCGCGCGCCCCCTTTTCCTGCCGCCTAGGCCGGGCGCCGCGCCGCGTCAACTATTCGCGCGGATCCTGCGGCAGCCCGTCGGCGATATCGTAGTAATCGCCCTTGTCGGCGACGAAGATATGGCCCAGCAGCCGCAGCCCCGTCGGGCTGTCGATGGCGCCCGCCGCCACGTCGATGATCTCGGACCCGTCGCGCTGCCAGAACAGCGAGCTGCCGCAATCCGGGCAGAAGCCGCGCCGGGCGATGTCCGAGGCGCGATACCATTTCGGCTGTCCCTCGATCCGCAGCGATTTCGGCAGGATCGCCGCCCAGTAATGCCCCGACCAGCGCCGGCACTGGCTGCAATGGCAGGCCTTGAGGTCGTTGCCGGCGTCGTAGGTGCCGCGGAAGCGGATGGCGCCGCACAGGCAATGGCCGGTGAATTCAGTCGCGTCCGAAGGTGGCATCCAGGATCTCCTGCAGGCGGTCGGCGTCGTCCTGCGTGAAGGCGTCCGGCCGGTCGCTGTCGATGTCAAGCACGCCGATCAGCCGCCCGCCCTTGCCGATCACCGGGATCACCAGCTCGGACCGGGTCGAGCTGGCGCAGGCGATATGGCCCGGGAAAGCCTCGACATCCGGCACCAGCTGGGTCTGCCGCGTCCGCGCCGCCGCGCCGCAGACCCCGCGCGAGAAAGGGATCACCAGGCAGCCATGGCCGCCCTGGTAGGGGCCGATCTTCAGCGTCTCGGGCGCGGTGACGCGATAGAAGCCGGTCCAATCGAAACGCTCGTCCGAGTGGTGGATTTCGCAGGCGAGCGTCGCCATCAGCGCGACCTCGTCGGTCTCGCCATGGGTCAGGGCGCGGATGCGGGCGGCAAGGTCGGCATAATCGGGCATGGCGCGACATTAGCGGCCCCGCTGTGGGCTGTCACCCCGCCACGCGCCAGTAGCTGATCGGCATTCGGGTCAGCGGCGACAGCGCCAGCGCGGCGGCGGTCAGGCACAGCAGCGCCGTTCCCGCCAGCCCGGCGACATGGGGCAGCACGAAATGGCAGGGCACGAAGGTCGCGCAGCCGGCCACCAGCGGCACCCAGCCTTCGCAGCGCGAGCGCAGAGCCAGGCCCGCCCCCAGCAGCGCCAGCGCCAGCGTCAGCCAGGACAGCGGGCCGAGGATCTTGTCCAGCATGGCCAGGTCGATCGCCCGCAGCGCGGGCTGCGCCGAGGCGGCGACAGTCGAGCAGGCAAGAAGGAATCCGGCCATGACCGCGAAGGCCAGGCCGCAGAGGATCGAAAGGATGCGCATCGAGAACAGACCCACCGATGAACAACAAAACGCACAAAACCTGTCCGACCATGCGCACAGGGACGGCGCGGCCGCAAGCAGGACGGAACACATCGGCAGAATTCTGCCTAGGGTTGTGTCTCGGTCAGGATTTCAGGCAGTTCCCGCCGCAGCAGCGCCATGCCGCCCGGTTGCCAGCCCAGGGCCTGCAGCCGGGCGCAGAGCGGACGGCGCAGCGGGCCGGGATCGGCGCTGGCGGGCAGGGGGGTGGCGCAGCCGGTCAGGCGGGCGACCTCGGCCAGCAGCTCGCGGCGGTCCAGCACCAGGTCGCTGGCATTGTAGCTGCCGGCCATGGCCGGATCGGCCAGCACCAGCAGCGCGGCGCGGGCCAGGTCGGCGCCGTGCAGCTCGGTCGCGACGCGCGGCGGCGGGGTGATGCCGCGCAGGAAATCCCCGATCAGCCCCACCCATTTCTGCGGCTTGCCCGGCCCGTAGATGCCGGTCGGGCGCAGGCTGGCGGTGCGGAAACCGGGGCTGGCCATGGCGGCCAGCGCCGTCTCGGCATCGGCCTTGACCTGGCCGTAAAGGCTTGTCGGGGCGGGGGAAAGCTCGTCGGGCAGCGCCATGCCCTCGGGATGGCCGTCATGCACGGCGCGCGAGGACAGGAAGATCACCCGGCCGACGCCCTGGTCGCGGGCGGTGCAGAACAGCGCCAGCGAGCCGTCGAGATTGGCGCGGATGAAGCCCTGCGGATCGTCGCCCTCGCCGCCGCGATAGCGGCCGGGACTGTGCTGGAAGGCGGCGTGGATCAGCGCATCTTTTCCTGACAGATCAACGGGCTGGCCCAGGCGCCAGCCGGGCAGGGGGTCGATCTGATGCCCGGCCGCAGCGGCCTCGCGGGCGATCCAGCGGCCGACGAGGCCCGAGGCGCCGGTCAGGGCGATCTTCATGGCCGCGGCGGGTCTGGCAGGTCGCGCGGATCGGGCACCGGGCCGTCACCGGCATGAGCCTGCCACAGCTCGATCAGCGGGCGCAACGCGTCGGCCTTGGCATGATTTTGCCAAGGTTTTTCATACTGATAGTGCAGGACGCGGATGTCCTTCCAGCGCCAGAGTTCGGGCAGGTTCAGCCAGACATATTGCAGCATGTTGTCGAAGACCGGCAAGCCGTGCCAGTTCGGGAAGAAATGTTCCAGAAAGGTCTGGTCGGTGCGGCGCCAGAAGCGGCCGGGCTGGTCGAGCTCGGACAGCATCCGCGCGAAGGTTTCCGGCGACGGGCGCGCCGTGAACACCCCCGAATTCAGGCGGTGGAAATCCGCGAGGCTCTCGTAAACATTTGGCGCGGCTGAAAATTCCGGGTAGTCGAACAGCCGGTCGATGTTTTGCAGCACCAGCGCGTCGGCGTCGATGAAGACCACGCGGGCATAATCCAGCTGCCAGAGCCGCAGCTTGACGAAATTGTCCAAGGGCGTGTGGAAGGGCGGCTTTTCGCCCTTGGTGAAGGGGGCGATGCCATGCACCCGGTCGCGGGCATGCAAGGCGTTGAAATCGCTGGAGGTGGGCAGCAGATCCGCGTGCACCGCGCGTACACCGAGCGTACACAGCCCGTCGATCAGATCTTGCGGCAGCTCGGTATAGAGCAGCACCAGGTCGGCCGTGGTGCCGGTGCGCTTGAGCGACTTGAAGAGCGCCCGCGCGCCGGTGACGTAATCCGGATTGGTCGCCAGCGTGACGAAGGCGCGGTCGGACCGCGCCTTGCCGGTAAGATGCAGTCCCGAACTCACGATACGGAACGCAGCCGCTTGCCCTCGGGGTCGTGCTCGACGCGCCTGGCGATGTCCTTGGTCCAGGCCGAGACCGCCGGCACGCGCGAGCGGTCGATGCGATGGGCGTATTTCCTTGCCACCTCGACCACCTCGGAGAGCAGGCCCTCGGCCAGGGTGATCGGCTGCAGGCCCAGCGCCAGGAACTGGTCGTTCCTGACGACAAGCTCGTTCTCGTCGGCCTCCTTGCGGGGGTTCGGCAGCCAGGCGATCTCGGCGCCGGTCATGCGGGCGACCAGCTCGGCCAGGTCGCGGACGCGGTGGGTCTCGGTCATCTGGTTGAAGATCCGCACCCGCTCGCCCGCCGCCGGCGCATCCTTCAGCGCCAGCTCGATGCAGCGCACCGAATCCTGGATGTGGATGAAGGCGCGGGTCTGGCCGCCGGTGCCGTGCACGGTCAGCGGATAGCCGATGGCGGCCTGGATCAGGAAACGGTTCAGCACCGTGCCGTAATCGCCGTCATAGTCGAAGCGGTTGATCAGCTGCTCGTGCCAGCGGGTCTGGTCGGTATGGGTGCCCCAGACGATGCCCTGATGCAGGTCGGTGATGCGCAGCCCGTCGTTCTGGGCATAGAACTGGAACAGGATCTGATCGAGGCTCTTGGTCATGTGATAGACCGAGCCAGGGCGGGTCGGATAGAGGATCTGCTGCTGGCGCGGGCCGGCGGGCGTGTCGATCTGCACGTCCAGATAGCCCTCGGGGATCGGCGCGCCGATGGTGGAATAGCCATAGACGCCCATGGTGCCCAGATGCACCAGATGCGCGTCGATGCCGGTTTCCACCAGCGCCGCCAGCAGGTTATGCGTCGCGTTGGTGTTGTTGTTGACGGTATAGACCTTGTGGCGGTCGGTCTTCATCGAATAGGGCGCGGCGCGCTGCTCGGCGAAATGGATCACCGCGTCGGGGCGCTGCTCGGCCAGCCAGGCCTTGAGGCGTTCGTATTCCGTGGCCAGGTCCAGCAGGTGGAAATGGATGCGCCGCCCGGTCTGCTGGTGCCAGATCCGGCAGCGCTCCTGGATCGAATCCATCGGGGTCAGCGATTGCACGCCCAGCTCGGTGTCGATCCAGCGCCGCGACAGGTTGTCCACGATATGGATGTCGTGGCCCAGGTCGGACAGATGCAGGGCGGTCGGCCAGCCGACGAACCCGTCGCCGCCAAGAACTGCGATGCGCATGATGGTCTCCTTCTGCTGCGCGGCAGGAATGCGCCGACAATGTGACAAAACTATGACGTTCTTACGATGGTTCCGTGGCGATGCCAGCCCGGCACGCGAAATCTTGCCGAAAACATTGCATGATGTGACAGGGATCACTAAGGATTCGCCATGATCTCGCAGAAAACGAAATATGCGATCAAGGCCCTGATGGCGCTTGCCGACGAGGTCGCCGCCGGCGGCAATGCCCTGACGATCGAGGAGATCGCGCAGCGTTCCGGCGCGCCCAAGCGCTTCCTGGAACATATCATGCTGGAATTGCGCAATGCCGGCTATGTCGGCTCGCGCCGCGGCCGGGCCGGGGGCTATGTGCTGATCAAGCGGCCGGCCGAGATTTCCATCGGCGAATTGCTGCGCCAGGTGGACGGGCCGATCGCGCCGCTGCCCTGCCTGTCGCGGCGGTCCTATCAGCGCTGCGAGGATTGCACCGACGAGGCGAGCTGCCGGCTGCGCAAGATGTTCGGCCAGGTGTTCTGGTCCTATCTGCTGCTGATCGAATCGCTGACGCTGGAGGACCTGGTGGCCGAGGGCGGCCTGCCCGAGATGGGCGTGGCCTGAGGGTCCGGCACGCGAAGGTTGCATTCCTGCCATGGCGACCGGGCAAGGCGGCGATACGGCTTGACCCCGGGGCGGGCGGATAGCAGTTGTGATCCAAACGATCCATCCCACCGATCCATCCCGGGGCGAGGCCCGCCCTGGAAAGCCTCGCAAGGTCCGTCACCATGCCAGACAGCCCCAACCCCCCGAAACCCGCGCCGCCCCGGAACGCCCCCCTGGCCGGGGTGATCGGCTGGCCGGTGGCGCATTCCCGCTCGCCCCGGCTGCACGGGCATTGGCTGGCGCGCCATGGCATCGACGGGCATTACGTGCCGCTGCCGGTGCTGCCCGAGCACCTGGCCGAGGTGCTGCGCGCCATGCCGCGCATGGGCTTCGTCGGCGCCAATGTCACCATCCCGCACAAGGAAAGCGTGCTGGCGCTGGCCGATGTGGTCACCGACCGCGCCGCGCTGATCGGCGCGGCGAACACGCTGATCTTCCGTCCCGACGGCAAGATCCATGCCGACAATACCGACGGCTACGGCTTCATCGCCAATATCCGGCAAAGCGCGCCGGACTGGATCCCGGACCTGGGGCCGGCGGCGGTGATCGGCGCCGGCGGCGCGGCGCGGGCCGTGGTCGCCTCGCTCTTGGAAAGCGGCGTGCCCGAGCTGCGGATTGCCAACCGCACCCGCATCCGGGCCGAGCAGATCAGGGCCGAGTTCGGCGCCAAGGTCGTGGTCTATGACTGGGCGCAGGCCGGCAACATGCTGGAAGGGGCGGTGACGGTGGTGAACGCCACCTCGATGGGCATGGAGGGCAAGGAGGCGCTGCGGGTGCCGCTGGACGCACTGTCGCCCGACGCGCTGGCCACCGACCTGGTCTATACGCCGCTGATGACGCCCTTCCTGGCCGAGGCGCAGGCGCGGGGCTGCGAGATCGTGGACGGGCTGGGGATGCTGTTGCACCAGGCCGCGCCGGGCTTCGAGCGCTGGTTCGGCCAGCGCCCCGAGGTGGACGACGAATTGCGCGCGGCCGTTCTGGCATGAGGACGCGGGCATGAGCTTCCTGCTGGGCCTGACCGGCGGCATCGGCATGGGCAAGTCCACCGCCGCCCGCATGTTCCGCGAGCTGGGTCATCCGGTCTGGGACGCGGATGCGGCCGTGCACCGGCTTTATGCGCCAGGCGGCGCGGCGGTCGCGCCGGTGGCGGCGGCCTTTCCCGGCGTGCTGCGAGAGGGCGGCATCGACCGCGCGGCGCTGCGCGAGCGGCTGGCGGCCGATCCCGGCGGATTTGCCCGGCTGGAAGCCATCGTGCATCCGCTGGTGGCCGAGGATCGCGCCGCATTCATCGCCGCGCATCGGGAGGCGCCCATCGTGGTGCTGGACATCCCGCTGCTGTTCGAGGGCGGGTCGCAGGCGGCGATGGATGGTGTGGCCGTGGTCTCGGCCCCGGCCGAGGTGCAGCGGGCCCGGGTGCTGGCCCGCCCCGGCATGACCGAGGAGAACTTCCGCATGATCCTGGCGCGGCAGATGCCGGATGCGGAAAAGCGGGCGCGGGCCGACTGGGTGATCCCCTCGGACACGCCGGAGGGCGCGCGTGCCGCCATCGTGGACATCTGCGCCCGGATCATGGCAGAACGCGACCATGCGTGAGATCGTCCTGGATACC
This sequence comes from Paracoccus binzhouensis, assembly GCF_016446475.1. Classification (GTDB taxonomy): domain Bacteria; phylum Pseudomonadota; class Alphaproteobacteria; order Rhodobacterales; family Rhodobacteraceae; genus Paracoccus; species Paracoccus binzhouensis. Next base: position 23,708 of record NZ_JAEHFP010000043.1, read on the forward strand.
GAAACCACCGGCTTCGACCCCGATACCGGCGACCGCATCGTCGAGATCGGCGCGGTCGAGCTGATGAACCACCTGCCCACGGGCCGGACCTTCCACGTCTATATCAACCCCGAGCGCCCGATGCCGCAGGAGGCCTTCGAGGTGCACGGGCTCGGCGACGACTTCCTGCGCGACAAGCCGAAATTCGCCGAGATCGCGGCGGATTTCATCGCCTTCATCGGCGAGGAGGCGCGGCTGGTGATCCACAATGCCGGCTTCGACATGAAATTCCTGAATGCCGAGCTGCGGCTTTGCGGCTATCCGGTGATGCCCTACAGCCGCGCGGTCGACACGCTGGAAATCGCCCGCAGCCAGTTCCCCGGCGCGCAGAACTCGCTGGACGCGCTGTGCCGGCGCTTCCGCATCGACAACTCGAACCGCACGCTGCACGGCGCGCTGCTGGACAGCGAATTGCTGGCCGAAGTCTATCTGGCGCTGCGCGGCGGCCGCCAGCCGGGGCTGGTGCTGGACAGCGGGCCGCTGCGCGCGGGCTCGGGGCCGGACATCCAGGCCCAGGGCACGGCGCGGCGCGGCCCGCGGCCCCGGCCGCTTGCCCCCCGCATCACCGAGGCCGAGGCCGAGGCCCATGCCGCTTTCGTGGCGAAACTGGGCGAAAAGGCGGTCTGGCTGCGCTATGGCGGCGGTGAAAACCTGTAGGCACGCGGGAACCTGTCCAAAGGGAAACGGGGTTCCTCTGCAGGCCGGCGACCGGAACGGGAAGAGGACGGAACAGTGATCAGGGATTGGTGGCGGTTCATCCTGGCAATCTTCGAGCGGATGGACAGGATCCACATGAGCCTGATCGCGGCGGGCGTCGCCTTCTATGCCATGTTCGCGGTCTTTCCCGGCCTGGCGGCGCTTTTCGCGCTGTGGGGGCTGTGGTACGACCCGCAGGTGATCGAGCAATATGTCCACGCCACCGACGATTTCATCCCCTCGAGCGCGGCGGACATCATCTATGGCCAGATCAGCGCGCTGGTGGCGGCCGGGCGCACGCAGTTGGGCTGGACCACGGCGATTTCCTTCCTGATCGCCACCGTCTCGGCCCGGGCCGGGGTGGACGGGCTGATCCGCGGCCTGAACGCGGCGCATGGCGTGCGCTCGCATTCGACGGTGATGGGCTTCGTGCTGGCCTATGTGCTGACGCTGGTTATCGTCGCGGTGATCGCCCTGGGACTGGCCACGATCATCGCTCTGCCCATCGCCTTCAACCTGCTGCCCGGCATGCCGCTGCCCGCCTGGCTGAACGGCGCGCTGCCCTGGATGGCGATCTTCTTCATCGTGCTGGTGGTGATCGGCATCCTGTATCGCTATGGGCCGAACGTGAAGACGCCGCGCACCGCGATCTTCACCTGGGGCTCGCTGTTCGCGGCGCTGGCCTGGGCGGCGGCCTCATACGGGTTCTCGGCCTATCTGGCCAGCTTCAACAGCTACAACCGCATCTATGGCTCGATCGGCGCGGTGATCGCGCTGCTCATGTGGTTCTATCTGGGCGGGTTCTCGGTGATGCTGGGGGCGCTTCTGAACCTGGAGCTGGCCCGCCGCCGCCGCTTCATCGCCGCGAAGAAGCTGCGGCAGGCGGCGCGCGAGGGCAGCGCGCCCGGCGAATAGGGGCGGCGCGGCCACCGCCCCCAATTGCCGCGTCCGAACTATCGCGCCCGGATTATCGCACGGTGACGGTGATGCAGCCGGAAAGCGTCTTGCCGCTGATTTCCGGGGCCTTGTTCCGGGTGCAGAACTTGTCCGACCCCCTGAAGCCCTGCGCCGGCGTGTAGACCAGCCCCTCGCCGGGCGCGATGCCAAGCTTGCCATGGCTGGGGGCCTTGGTCAGAACCACCTCGGTTGCGGGGGTTCGGGTCTTCCTGACATCGTCGATGAAGCCCGGGAAACTGATGCGGCACACCTTGTCGGCCGCCGTCATCTCGAATTTTCCGGCGCCCTTGCCGCTTCCCCAGCCCCGGCCGTTGCTGCCGGTGCATTCCGCCTGTGCGGCAGATGCCGCGAACAGGGCCGCAAGGAAAAATGTGCCGAGAGTGAACCTGATACGCATGACAATCCTCCGAAAGCGCCGGCTGAATAGGCCGGAACGCCATCCCATCCTGTCACGAAAACGTGAGAACGCAACGGTTTTCGATGCAGTGCCCCCCCGCAGGCGCCGCCGGCCTAGTGCCGCGACCCCGGCCGCGCCGCCGAGGTCAGCACCACGCGCGGCATCTCGGCCGGCTCGCGCTTATGCAGGTTCTCGACCCGGAAGCGCAGCCGCAAGAGGTAGCGACCGGCGTCCATCTCCTGCTCGGCCTCGCCTTCCAGCTGGGTGGCGAAGGCTTCGATCAGCTGGCTGCCCAGGCCGGTGCTTTCGGCCAGGCTGGCGGCGCCGACCGAGTTCTCGACCTCCAGCACCGCATGGCGCGGCCCGTCCATGCCCAGCCGCACCCGCACCCAGGGCGCGGCGCCGGGATCGGTGACGCCGGAATATTTCAGGGCGTTGGTGAAGGCCTCGGTCGCCAGCAGCGTCAGCGGCACGGCCTGGTCGGGCATCAGCACCAGCGGCTCGAGCTCGGTCTCGATGCGCAACCCGGCGCCGGGCCCGACCGAGGCATTGGCCATCTGGTTGATGATGTCGCGGATGAGCCGGTCGGCCTCGACCGAATCCAGGTGCTCGGCCTGGTAGAGGTTGCGATAGATCGTCGCCAGCGAGGCCACCCGATCCTGGACCGAGCGCAGCACCCGGCGGGCATCGTCGTGGTCGATCACCCGGATCTGCATGTTGATGATCGAGGCGATCAGCTGCAGGTTGTTCTTGACCCGGTGATGCACCTCTTTCAGCAGCACGGTCTTTTCGTTGACCGAAGCCTCCATCGCCTCCTCGTCGCGGATCAGGATGCGGGCCATGTTGTGGAAGGTCTGGCTCATGTCCTCGATCTCGGCCGGGGCGTCGGCCAGCACCGGCGGCGGCGCCGAACGGTCGCCGATGGCGAAGCGGCGCATCTGGCCGCGCAGCTCGCGGATATGGCGCAGGACTAGGCGATAGACGGCGAAATAGGCCACCGCCAGCGAGGCGGCCCAGAGGATCAGCGGCAGGATCAGCGCCGTGCGCCGGGTGATGTCGATGCCGGTGATGCCAGATTCGGCGCGGTTCCACGAGCCCAGCGCATAGACGAGGCCAGGCACCACCGGCACGACGCTGAACACCCGCCGCTCGCCGGAATTGGAATAGTCGCGGAAGGTGGTCTCGCTGCGCGACAGCAGCGAGGTCAGCGACTTGCCGCGCGGCAGCACCTGTTCCAGGTCGCCCCCGGCCTCGCGGTCGGTGGACAGGACCTGGCCCTGGTTGTTGAAGGTCAGGACGCGCGCACCGTCGGTGCCCAGGCCCGAGACATGGGTCGAGCGCAGCAGGTCATGCGACATCGACACGCCGACGAAGCCCAGAAGCTCGACCCCGCGGTAGAGCGGCTGGATGACCAGCACCACCGACTGGCCGGTGACCGGCCCGTCCGCGGTGCTGGTGACCAGGGTACCGGGGCTGTCGCGGAACTGCTGGAAGGCGGCCTGCTGCGACAGGTCGTGCACGCCCGGGACCGAGGAGCATTCGGTGATCCCGTCCAGCCGGGTGAAGCCGGCATAGACGAAGTTCACCGTGCGCTGCACGAAGCCGCGCATGATGTCGGAACAGGCCTGCGGCCGGTCCATGGTTTCCAGCACCGCCGGACCCAGCGCGTCGGCGGTGCCGAGCGCGCTTTGCAGCAGCGCGCGTTCGCCGGCGGCGGCGGTGGCGGTGCGGCCGAGAAGCGCGATTTCCGAGCTGCGCTCGTATTCGCGCGACAGGTGCAGGGTCTGGATGACCGAGATCAGGCCGATGGGCAGGATCGCCACCGACAGCAGCCCGCCCAGCCGGAAGCCCAGACCCTTGGTGAATTCCAGCCTGTCCAGGAAGCGGCGCAGCACGGGGCGCCTCAGCGCAGGATCGGGGTGTTCTGCGCCATGACCGCCAGGGTGGCGCGGTCGGTCATCTCGAATTCCTCGCCTTCCTCGAGATGCAGCAGCTCGGCCAGCCGGCGGCGGCCGCGATTGGCCCGCGACTTGACGGTGCCCACCGCGACGCCGGTCATCGCCGCCGCCTCCTCGTAGGAGAAGCCCGAGGCGCCGACCAGGATCAGCGCCTCGCGCTGTTCGTCGGGCAGCTTGTCGAAGGCGGCGCGGAAATCGTTCAGAGCCAGGCGGCCGTCATGTTCGGGGCGGGTGGCCTGACGGGCGGCGTGGATGCCGTCGGTGTCGCTGACCTCGCGCCGGGTCTTGCGGCGGGCGGAATAGAAGGTGTTGCGCAGGATGGTGAACAGCCAGGCCCGCAGGTTGGTGCCGGGCTGGAACTTGTCGATATGCGTCCAGGCCTTGACGATGGTGTCCTGCACGAGGTCGTCAGCCGAAGCCCCCTCGCGCGTCAGCGACAGCGCGAAGGCGCGCAGGGCCGGCAGGTGCTCGACCAGCTCGTCCCGAGGGTCGCCATGGGCGTCGGAACGGGCGGTTTGCGCCGCTTTGCGATCGGTCATGCAGTTACTCCTGCTCGCGCAATTTATCGAGCAATTGCAGGAACCTGTCGGGAATCTGCTGGGTTGCGTCCTGCTCGTAGACCCGGCGCAGATTCTCGTCGATCTGCTTCTCGATGGCCGCCTGCCTGCGTTCCTCACGCCTGGTATTCATTTTTTAGTTATTCCCGAAAATCTTGTGCGCACCTTGCCTAACCGTTAGGTATCCGGTCAAGTTCCAACAGATGCCGTCTTTTTTCGAGGTAGCCATGACCGCAGCGGATCTCGCCCAGTCCATCAGCCGAGAGCTGCCCTATCTGCGTCGCTATGCCCGCGCGCTGACCGGCAGCCAGACCGCCGGCGACAACTATGCCGCCGCCACGCTGGAAGCCATCCTGACCGACCGCAGCCTGATGGATGGCGAGGATACCCGCATCGGGCTGTTCCGCACCTTCCACGCCATCTGGCAAAGCTCGGGCCAGCCGGTCGAGCAGGAGACCCAGACCCCGCGCGAGGCCCGCGCCCAGGCGCATCTGCGCGGCCTGACCCCCAATTCGCGCGAGGCGCTGCTGCTGCGCACCATCGAGGAGCTGCGCTACGACCAGATCGCCGCGGTCATGCAATGCCCGCAGACCGAGGCCGAGGAGCTGGTGCAGATCGCCCTGAGCGAGATGGGCCGGGCGCTGAGCGGCAAGGTCATGGTGATCGAGGACGAAACCATCATCGCCATGGACCTGAAGGGCATCGTGCAGGCCATGGGCCATGACGTGACCGGCATCGCCCGCACCCACAAGACCGCGGTCGAGCTGGCGCATCAGAGCCGCCCGGACCTGATCCTGGCCGACATCCAGCTGGCCGACGGCTCGTCCGGCATCGACGCGGTGAACGAGCTTCTGGCCGACATGGGCGACATCCCGGTGATCTTCATCACCGCCTTCCCCGAGCGGCTCTTGACCGGCGACCGGCCGGAGCCGGCCTTCCTGATCTCGAAACCCTATTCCGAGGAGCAGGTGCGCTCGGCGGTGAGCCAGGCGATGTTCTTCGCCTCGACCGAGGGGCTGGCGGTTTCCTGAAGCGCCGCGCCGGGTGGCGCGGTCGCGGGGGGTATTTGAAGAGCAAAGAAGCCGCGGGCCTGGGGCGCGCGGCTTTTCCTTTGGAGGCCGTCAGGCGCAGAGGGCGGCGCGGGCTTCGGCATGTTCCCGGGCCAGGCGGTCGATCAGCGCCGCCGCCGGCACCACCTCGCGCACCGCACCGATGCCCTGGCCCGAGCCCCAGATCTGGCTCCAGGCCTTGGGGCGAGGGGAGTTTTCATCGAAACTCATGTCCGAGACGTCGCCGCGTTCCAGCCGGTCCGGGTCGAGCCCGGCGGCGCGGATCGAGGGCGCGAGGTAATTGCCCGAAACCCCGGTAAAGAGCGAGGAGGTGACCACGTCCTCGGCCCCGGAGTCCACGATCATGCGCTTGTATTCGGCGGGAGCGTTGGCTTCTTCGGTGGCGATGAAGGGGCTGCCGACATAGGCGAGGTCGGCACCCATGGCCTGGGCCGCCAGCACCGCGCGGCCGGTGGCGATGGCGCCGGACAGCAGCAGCGGACCGGCGAACCAGGCGCGGATCTCCTGCACCAGGGCAAAGGGCGATTGCGGGCCGACATGGCCGCCGGCGCCCGCCGCCACGGCGATGAGGCCGTCGGCGCCCTTCTCGATCGCCTTCCTGGCGAAGCTGTCGTTGATGACGTCGTGCAGGGCGATGCCGCCGCAATCATGCGCCGCCGCGTTCACCTCGGGCCGGGCGCCGAGGCTGGTGATCCAGATCGGCACCCGGTGCCTGTGGCAGATCTCGATGTCGCGCTGCAGCCGCGCGTTCGAGCGATGCACGATCTGGTTCACCGCGAAGGGCGCCGCCGGACGGTCGGGATTGGCCTGGTTGTGACGGTCGAGTTCCTCGGCGATCCGGGTCAGCCAGGCGTCGAGCAGCGGCGGCTCGCCGTCCTTTTCGCGGGCGTTCAGCGCCGGGAAGCTGCCGACGATGCCGGCCTTGCATTGCGCGATCACCAGATCGGGGCCCGAGACGATGAACATCGGCGAGGCGACGACGGGAATGCGCAGGTCGGCAAGGATGGGCGGCAGCATGGTTTCTCCTCCGGTCGGGTCGCGGGCAGATTGCCCGCCCCCGGCGGCGCTGCCAACGGTTCCGTCGCGTCGGCTCAATAGGGCATGGGATGGGCGCGGTGCAGCCGGTCGATGCGCCGCAGCGCCTCGTCGGACAGCACCAGCTCCAGGCCGGCGAGCAGGTGGTCGAGCTGCGCCGTATCGGTGGCGCCGATGATCGGGATCGACGGGAACGGCCGCTGCCGGGTGAAGGCGATGGCCATGTGGATCGGGTCCAGCCCCAGCTCGGCCGCCAGCTTCAGCCAGGCCGCGACGGCCTCGATGGCGCGGTCGGTGCGGCGGCCGCCCAGGTTGCCCAGGCCGCCGGTCTCGACATCGACCGCCGCCCGGCTGCCCGGCGGGTTGCCGCCGTCCTGGTATTTGCCGGTCAGCAGTCCCGCCGCCAGCGGCGAATAGGCGAGCAGCGTTACCCGCTCGTTCACCGCAAGCTCGGCCAGGTCGGTGTCGAAAGCGCGGTAGAGCAGGGAATATTCGTTCTGGACCGCCGCGACGCGGGGCGCGCCCAGCCGCTCGGCCGTGTCGATCCAGCGCGCCGTGCCCCAGGCGGATTCGTTGGAAAGGCCGAAGGCACGGATCTTGCCGGCCCGCTGCAGATCGGCCGCCGCTTCCAGCACATCCGCCATATGCGCCAGCGTCGCGGCGCGGTCCTGCTGCGAAGGGTCGTAGCGCCAGTTCTGGCGAAAGGCGTAGCTGCCGCGCAGCGGCCAGTGCAGCTGGTAGAGGTCGATATGATCGGTCCTGAGCCGCTTCAGCGAGGCATCGACGGTCCGGCGCAGGATGGCGCCGTCATAGCCTTCGGGTCGGACGGTGCCGCTGGGGCCGGTGACCTTGGTGGCGATCTGCACCCGGTCGCGGCCGCCGCGCGCGGCCAGCCAGTCGCCGACGATCTCCTCGCTGCGGCCGACGGTCTCGCGCCGGACCGGGTTCACCGGATACATCTCGGCCGTGTCGAAGAAGCTGACGCCGGCCGCCAGGGCCCTGTCCATCTGGGCATGGGCCTCGGCAGCGCCGGTCTGGTTGCCGAAGGTCATCGTGCCCAGGCAGACCCCGCTGACCGAAACGCCGCTGTCGCCAAGCTCCATCATCCGCATCCCTGGTTCCTTTTCGGATATGGCGGAAGAGAGTGACCGCTTCCGCCATATCCGGCACGTTCCCTAACATTCCGCATCAATTTGATTTTATTGACAAGTGTTCGTTTCTGTGTTCCGCTATGTTCCGTGAATGTTCACGGTAATCCGGTGCCAAATGGGGGACGCAAAAATGGGCAAAAAGGTTATACGGAGGATTGCATGAGAAGGCCAGCCAAGGCGCTCAGCGCACGGTTCGTGCAGACCGTCACCGAGCCGGGAAAATTCTTCGACGGGCACGGGCTGATCCTTCGCGTGGACGCACATGGGAACAAGTCCTGGGTGCAACGGATCGTCATCCAAGGCAAGCGCCGAGAGCTGGGGCTGGGCAGCGTCGATTTCGTCTCGCTGGCCGAGGCTCGCGCCGCTGCCTATGAAAACCGCAAGCTGGCTCGGTCGGGCGGTGATCCGCTGCAAGACCGCCGTGCGCAGCGCCAGATCCAGACATTCGAGGAAGCGGCCCGCGCGATCTACGAAATGCTCAAGCCGACCTGGAAGAACGAGAAACATGCCGGCCAGTTCATCAGCACGTTGGAGACCTATGTGTTCCCGACCATGGGCAGGACCAAGGTTTCGGACGTGACCAGCGCCGATGTGCTGGACGTGCTGCGCCCGATCTGGGTGGAGAAGGCCGAGACCGCCTCGCGCGTTCGGCAGCGGATTTCCAAGGTGATGAAATGGGGCATCGCCCAAGGCTGGCGCAAGGACAACCCGGCCATCGGCATATCCGACGCCCTGCCCAAGCAGACGGCGCCCCGGCTGCGGCGCAAGGCCATGGACTATGCCGAGGTGCCCACGTTCCTGTCGGCGCTGCACGGGTCGCAGGCGGGCCTATCCACGCGCCTCTGCCTTGAGTTCCTGATCCTGACCTGCGCCCGCTCACTGGAAGCGCGCGGCGCCTGCTGGGATGAGATCGACTTCGAGGCAAAGGCCTGGAACGTGCCGGCCGACCGAATGAAGATGAAGCGCCCCCATCGGGTGCCCCTGTCGCGCCGGGCGCTGGCCATTCTCAAGGAAGCCGAGGGGCTGAAAGAGGGGGCCTTCATCTTCCCCGGCACCAAGCCCGGCAAGATGCTGTCCGACATGACCCTTTCCAAGCTGGTGAAGGAACTCAGCTTCCCCGTGGACGTGCACGGCTTCCGCACGTCGTTCAGAACGTGGACGCAGGAACAGACGAATTTCCCGAACGACATCGCCGAGCGGGCCTTGGCGCATATCGTCGGCAGCGATGTGGAACGTGCCTATGCCCGCTCCGACCTGTTCGAGAAGCGGCGCAAGATGATGGAAGCGTGGGCCGGGTATCTGGCCGAGAAACGAGACAATGTCGTGAGGATTGGGTGATGCTGGAAGTTGAAGGATACATCTCATTGCGCCGGCTGTCCTCAAGGCTGGGGTTTTATCTCCAAGAGAGAGTGGCCGACTGGCGCGAGACCAATAAACTAGGTCATGTTGACAAATGGCGAAGCCAGAGCCTGATGCAGGCGATGTCGATGAAGCCGAGGAAACTGTCTGCGGTTTTGTCGTAG
>NZ_JAEHFP010000044.1 GCF_016446475.1 Paracoccus binzhouensis
GTCGGCGGCGGTGCGGGCCTCGTCGCGCTGCGCGGCCGAACTGACGCGCTGCGCCAGCAGCCGTTCCTGCCGCGCCGCCTCGCGCACCGCGCGCTCGGCATTGGCGCGGGCGCCGGCCAGCGTTGCCTCGATGGCGGCGATCTCGGGCTGGCGCCCGCCCTTTTCCAGATTGGCGAGTTCGCTGGCGGCACGGGATTCGGCGGCGCGGGCCGCGGCCAGCGCCAGCGCGGCGTCGCGGCTTTCCAGCATCGCCACCGCCTGCCCGGCCTTGACACGGTCGCCGCGCTGCACCGCCAAGGTCTCGAGGCGCGCCGTCGCCACCGGGGCGATCTGCACATACTCGCCCTCGACATAGCCGGTGCCCAGGGGCGGCGGCGGGCCGCATTGCGGCAACATCGCCGCCAGGAAACCGAGCGAGCACAGGAAATCAGCCATCGCCACCCCCGATCATCCGGTCCAGATTGGTCAGCATCCGCCGCGTGATCGCCCGCGCCTCGGGCCGCGCATAGTGCCGCCAGCCCATGCGGCGCTGGACGATGGGCGCGGCGATGCGGAAATAGACTGCCTGCCCGACAAGCGAGAAAACGGCCAGCTTCACCTCGTCGGATTCCGCCGGCGCGCCGGTCGCGGCCGACCACAGCGCGCAAAGCGCCCGGTGGCGCGGCTCGACCAGCGTGGCATAGAGCCGGTCCAGAACCGGGCTGCCGGGCTGCGCCAGTTCGCGCAGCACGAAGGCCACGGCGTCGCTGGCGCCCGGGCTCAGGAGCATGAAGGTGACGATCCGCCGCACCAGCCGGCGCAGCAGCAGGCGCGCGCGGGCGGGATCCATGTCGGAGGGGCCGGCCGGCAGCGGCCGGGCGACCTGCTCGACCCGCTCGGCCACCGCGTCGGCGCAGGCGATGCGCAGCCCGTCCTTGCCGCCGAAATGATAGGCGATCGAGGAAATGTTGGTCCCGGCCCCGGCGGCGATGGCCCGGGTCGAGGCCGCCTCGAACCCGCCGCGCCCGAAGTGCTGCAGGGCGGCCCGGATCAGCGCCATGCGGGTGGGATGCGCGTCCATGCCGATCCTTATGGTTTCAATCAATCGATTGATACAGGATTTTCGGACCGGAGTCGAGATCCGATGCAAGGCCGGAAAAACGGCCGGCGCCACGTCTGGCGCCGGCCGATGGTCGTTCTGCAGGGGAATCCCGTCTAGCGCGCGAAGCCGCTGAGCTGCGGCAGCCAGGTCGAAAGCGCCGGCACGAAGGTCAGGATCAGCAGCGAGGCCAGCGCCGCCAGGAAGAAGGGCGGCAGTTCCCGGATCAGCGCCGAGGGCTTCTGCCGGGTGGCCGAGGCCACGACGAAGATCAGCCCGCCGACCGGCGGCGTCATCAGCCCGAAGGTCAGGTTCACGATGACGATGATGGCGAAATGATCCGCCGCGATGCCCAGGTTATGGGCGATGGGGGCCAGGATCGGCACCAGGATCATCACTCCCGGCAGCGGGTCCATGAACATGCCGAAGACCAGCAGCAGCAGGTTCACCATCAAGAGGAAGGCGATGGGCGACAGGTTCATGGCGATCACCGCGTCGGCCATGGCCTGGGGCACGCCCTCGATGATCAGCACCCAGGCGAAGGCGCGGGCGGCGGCCAGGATCATCAGCACCGCCACCGACATGATGGCCGAGCGCAGGAACGCCCCCCACAGGTCCGCCAGCGTGAAGCCGCGATAGACGAAGGCGCTGGTCAGGATGGCATAGAACACCGCGACGACCGAGGCCTCGGTCGGGGTGAACAGCCCGCCGCGGATGCCGCCGACGATCAGCACGATCAGCAGCAGGGCGGGCAGGGCGGCGAAGCTGTTGCGCAGCATCTGCCCGACCGGCGGCCGCGGCTCGAGGCTGCGATAATCGCGCTTGCGGCTGATCCACCAGTTCACCACCGCCAGCAGCCCGGCGATCAGGATGCCGGGCAGGATGCCGGCCATGAACAGCGAGCCGACCGAGGTGTTGCGGTCCTGCAGCGCATAGATGATCATGGTGATCGAGGGCGGGATGATCGGGTCGATCACCGCGACCGAGATGGTCAGCGCCCCGGCATAGGATTTGGAATAGCCGCTGCGCTCCATCATCCGCGCCATCATCGCCCCCGGCCCCGCCGCCGAGGCCAGCGCCGAACCCGAGATTCCGGCGAACAGCGTCCCGGTCAGGATATTGGCATAGCCCAGCCCGCCGCGCAGGTGGCCTACGAATTGCGAGGCGAAGCGCAAGAGCATGCGCGAGATCGCCCCGGTGGACATGATCTCGGCCGCCAGGATGAAGAAGGGCACGGCCAGCAGCGGAAAGCTGTCGAGGCCGGTGAACATCTCCTTGACCACCACCACCAGCGGATAGCGGCCGGAAAGGCCCACCGCCGCGAAGGCGGCCATGGCCAGCGCGAAGGCGATTGGCACCCCTATGACCATCAGGATCAGGAAGGCGGCGATCAGGATCTCAACCAAGGGGGGCCTCGTCGGAATGCTGCAGCCCCGCCCGCAGGTATTGCGGCGCGATCAGCGCAAGATGGGCGATCATCAGCGCGAAGCCGACGGGCATCGCGGCATAGATCCATTTCATCGGCACCCGCAGGGCGGCGGATTTCTGGATCGCCATGCGGTTCATGTAGTCGATGCCGACCCAGACCATGAAGCCGAAGAAGGCGAACAGCACCAGCAGGATCACCGCGCGCAGGACAAGCTGGCCGCGGGTGGGCAGCGCGTCCTGGGCATTGGTGATGGCGGCATGGGCGCCCTCGCGCAGCGCCAGCCCGCTGCCCAGGAAGGTCAGCCAGATCATCGCGTAACGCGCCACCTCGTCGGCCCAGGTCAGCGAATTGCCGGTCAGGTAGCGGCCGGCGACGTTCCAGCCCAGGATCACCGACATCGCCGCCAGACCCAGGACCAGCACGGCGCCGTTCACGGCGACGAAGGCGCGTTCGATCCGGCGCATGGGGTTACTCGACCGCCTGGATGCGGTCCATCAGCTCCTTGCCGAACTGGGCCTCATACTGCTTGTAGGGCTCGGCCAGAGCCTCGCGGAAGGCGGCCTTCTGCTCGGGCGAAAGCTCGTTGACCTGCATCCCGGCCTCCTTCATCGCCGCAACGCCCGAGGTGTCGACATCGTCGACATAGGCGCGCATCGCCGCCACCGCGTCCTTGGCCGCCTTGTCGAAGGCCGCCTTCTGCGCGTCGTCCAGCCCGTTCCACAGCGTGGGCGAGACCAGGATGACGGTCGAGGAATAGACATGGCCGTCCAGCGTCAGGAACTTCTGCACCTCGTCCAGCTTGGCCGAGACGATCACCGAAAGCGGGTTTTCCTGCCCGTCGATGGCGCCCTGTTCCAGCGCGCCGATCACCTCGGGCCAGGCCATCGGCGTGGGGGCGGCGCCAAGGGCGCGGAAGGCCTCGATATGCACCGGGTTCTCCATGGTGCGGATCTTCAGCCCCTCCAGGTCGGCCGGGGTCTCGACCGCGCCGCGATTGCTGGTGATGTGGCGGAAGCCCTGCTCGCCCCAGGCCAGCGCGTGCAGGCCGGCATCGTCGAACCTGGCCAGCATCTCCTGGCCGATCTCGCCGTCCAGCACCTTGCGGGCATGGTCCTTGTCGCGCAGCAGGAAGGGCACGCCCAAGACGCCGACCTCGGGCACGAAATTGGTCAGCGTGCCGTCCGAGGCGATGGTCATCTCGACGGTGCCGAGCTGCAGCCCCTCGATCACCTCGCGCTCGCCGCCCAGGCCCGAGGAGGGGAAGTGGCGGAAGCTGAACTGGTCGCCCAGGCTTTCCTTGAGCGAGGCCTCGAAAGCCTTGGCGCCGGCGCCGTAATGGCTGTCCTCGGCCAGGGCATAGCCGATCTTGATTTCCTGCGCGGATGCGGGCGCGGACAGGACCGCGCAGGCCAGCGCGGCGGCAAAGACGTGTTTCATCGTGAATCCCTTCCCTTTTCCGGCGCAGATTTAGCGCTACCTGCCGGGAATGTGCAATCCCGCACCACCCGCCGGCCTGCTGCCGCGCGCCAGTTGCTGGCGGGCCAGGTGGCGCCTGTCGTCCAGGGTCGAGAATAGCACGGCGGCGACCAGGCCGATGCTGACGCCCAGCAGCGTGTCCAGCACCCGTTCCGGCGCCATGGCCGCCCCGGCCGCATCCGGCGCGGCAAGATGGCTCATCAGCAGGGCCATGGGCGTGACCAGGATCTGCCCCAGGGCATAGTTGGTGCCGATGATCATTTCCGTGGCGAATTGCAGCGCCGTCAGCGCGGCGATCAGGCTCCAGACCGAAGGATCCTGCAGCAGGATCAGCCAGGCCAGCAGGGCGCCGACCACGGTGCCCGCCAGGCGCTGCAGGGCGCGGCTCAGGCTGATGTGCAACTGCGGTCCCTGCATGACCGCCAGCGCGCCCAGGGCCGCCCAGGCCGGATGCGCCGCGCCGGCGGCATGGCTGGCAAAGATCGCCACGGCGGCGCCCAGCCCGATGCGGGCCGCGGCGATCAGGCGATGGGACAGGGGCTGCGGCGGCTCGGCGGGAAAGCGGCGCTCGGGCGTGGCGGGATGGCGCAGGGCCTCGGTCAGCGCGCAGACCGCCAGGGCCAGCGCGGCGACGCCGGCAGTGGCCGCCACGCGCTCGACCACCTGCTGCAGCGTGGCGACATGGCCCATGGCGGCGCCGGCGGCGAAGACGAAGATCAGCGGCCCCGGCGGCCCCAGCCGGCTGGTGGCGGCGGCCAGGAAGAACCCGCCGCAGGCCAGCGCCAGCAGCACGAATTGCAGCACCAGCGGCGCACCCAGCCAGGCGGCCAAGGACATGCCCAGCACCGCCAGCACCTGCCAGAAGCCGCTGAGCAGCAGGATGCGGCTGCGGCGGCCGCGTGGCGCGAAGCGCCCGAAAAGCGCCACCAGCGCCCCCAATGCGGCAAAGCCGATCAGATGCGGCCAGGGCGAGACATGGACAAGGGGCAGGGCGACCGCCATCGTGACCGCCGCCTGCGCGCCGGCCAGCACGGCATTGCGCAGCGAAGGCTGGCGGTTCAGCGCGAAACTGTCGCGCAGGTGATGCGGGCGCAGCAGCAGCCGCGCCGCGTCGATGCGACGGGCCGACAGCGGCCCGAATTCGGGTGCGGTCATTTCTGCGCCTCCTGCTGCTGGCGCGCGGCGAGGCGCTGCTCGATCCGGTCGAAATGGCCCAGCATCGTCGCGATCTCGGCATCGGAAAGGTCGGCCAGCAGATCCTCCTCGCCCGCGGCAAGGGTGCGGCGGATTTCGGCCACGCGCTGCCGGCCCAAATCGGTCAGGTGGATCAGCCGGGCGCGGCCGTCGCTTTCGTCGGGACGGCGCTCGACCAGGCCCTGCCGCGACAGGATGTCGAGGACGCGCACCAGGCTGGAACCATCGACGCCGACGAGCAGCGCCAGCTCTTTCTGGGTGATGCCGCCGCCGGTTTCCTGCAGGTGGACCAGCGGCACCCAGGTCGCATCGGTCAGCCCGGCCGCGGCCAGATGCGCGTCGATGGCGCGGCGCCAGCGCCGGGCCAGCAACGAGAAGCGGATGCCGAAACGGGCGCGGGGAGGGGACGGATTGCTGTGCATGCGGTGCTTGTAGCAGATATGAATTGAATTGCAATGCAAATCATATCATATCATATCGACACCAGCACCCCGGCTTCCGCGGGTTCGGCCAGCAGCAGCGCCAGGGCGCGCAGGAACGCCCAGACCACCCCCCAGACCACGGCGAAGGCGGCCAGGGCCAGCAGTTGGCCGGCGATGATCCAGACGCCGTCGCGCTCCAGCACGCCAAGCGCCAGCACGCAGATCGCCAGCGCCGGCAGCATGTTGCCCAACGGAATCGGCAAGAGCAGCACCAGCGACAGCCCCAGGCACAGCGCCCCGGTCAGCCGCGCCGCCAGCGGCCCGGTCAGCGCCGGCAGGCGCGGCGAGAGCAGCCGTTCCGCCTTGGCCAGGAAGGGCGTGCAGCGCGCCACCACCGAGGCGAAATCCGTCCGCGCCACCGAGCGGTCGGCGATGAAGCCCGGCAACCAGGGCGGCCGATCCGCCATCATCTGGAAGGACAGGTAGATCAGCGGCAGGCCCAGGATGCCCGAGGTGCCGGGCGGCGCGGGCAGGGTGTTGGGAAAGGCGAACAGCGCCAGCAGCGCGGCGATGGCACGGTCCTTCAGCAGCGCCAGCAGGTCGGCGACGCTGATCCGCTCGCGCGTCTCGTCGCGGGCAAGGACGGCCAGGAAGCCCGACAGGCGCTGCCGGTGCCGCGGTTCGGCATCGTCGCCGGGCGAAGGTGGTCCGGGCGAAGCCTGGCTGGATGGAGCTTGGCCGGATGGGGGTTTGCTGGGCCAGGGCATCCCGTCTCCTGTCGCTTGGTGCGGTTCATTTTGATGCCGGCGCGCATGATTGCAAGGCCGGCGCCGCGGCGATGCCATGGCCGCGGGCCCGCCTGGCCGGCGGAAACCTGCCCTCCGCCAAGCCGGGCTTGCTCTTGCGATGCAACCGGCACAACCTGAAGGCATAGATAAAACTCGTTCAGGGAATCATGGGATAATGAGCGCGACAAGCGATTCCGCGGCCGGTTCGCCGCATCAGACCGAGCTCAAGCGGGTCATGGGCCCGAAGCTGCTTTTGCTGTTCATCGTGGGCGACATCCTCGGGACCGGGGTCTATGCCCTGACCGGCACCGTCGCGGGCGAGGTCGGCGGCGCCGCATGGGCGCCCTTCCTGGTGGCCTTCGCCGTGGCGACGATCACCGCCATCTCCTACATGGAGCTGGTCACGCGCTATCCGCAGGCGGCGGGGGCGGCGCTTTACACCCACCGCGCCTTCGGCATCCATTTCCTGACCTTCCTGGTGGCCTTCACCGTCATGTGTTCGGGCATCACCTCGGCCTCGACGGCATCGAACGCCTTCGCCGGCTTTCTGAACGACGGCTTCGGCCTGGGCCTCCAGAAGGGCAGCGCCGGGATCCTGGCGCTGGCGCTGGGATTCATGGCGCTGGTCGGGCTGATCAACTTCCGCGGCGTCGGCGAAAGCGTCAAGGCGAACGTGATCCTGACCTGCGTCGAGCTGTCGGGCCTGCTGATGGTGATCTTCATCGGCTTCTACGCCATGGCCCAGGGCCGCGCCGATTTCTCCGAGGTGATGATCTTCCATTCCTCGGAAGAAAAGGGCTGGTTCCTGTCGCTGACCGCCGCGACGGCGCTGGCCTTCTTCGCCATGGTCGGCTTCGAGGATTCGGTCAACATGGCCGAAGAGATCAAGGATCCGGTCCGCATCTTCCCGCGCATCATGCTGACCGGGCTGGGCATCACCGGCGCCATCTATGTGCTGGTGGCGATCTGCGCGGTGGCGCTGGTCCCGGTGGGCGAGCTGTCGGACCCCGACAGGGGCTCGGCGCTGACGCAGGTGGTGCGGGCGGGGGCGCCGAATTTCCCCTTCGACAAGATCTTCCCCTTCATCGGCATGTTCGCGGTGGCGAACTCGGCGCTGATCAACATGCTGATGGCCAGCCGCCTGCTTTATGGCCTGGCGCGGCAGGGCGTGCTGCCGCACGGGCTGGGGCTGGTGCATCGCCAGCGCCGGACGCCTTGGGTCGCGATCATCTTCACCACGCTGCTGGCCTTCGGGCTGATCTATTTCGTGGTCACGCGCTCGGACCTGCCGGCGGTCAGCCTGCTGGGCGGCACCACGGCGCTGCTGCTGCTTTGCGTCTTCAGCATCGTCAACATCGCGCTGCTGGTGCTGCGCCGGCAGCCGGTGGCGCATGAGCATTTCCGCGCCCCGGCCGTCATGCCCTGGATCGGGGCGGCAAGCTGCGCCTTCCTGGCCGGGCCCTGGGCGCGCAGCGCCGCGCAGATGGACCAGTACAAGGTTGCCGGCTGGCTGCTGGGAATCGGCATCGTGCTGTGGGCCGCCACCTATCTGTGGAACCGCGCCACCCGCCATCACGTCCCCGGCGACATGAGCCATATCGAGGACCTGGCCGAGCATCACGGCGATTCGACGCGGAACTGACCGCCGCGGGGGCGGGATTGCCTCTCCGGCGCCCGTCCCGGCCTGCTTCGCGCCCGTTTCGCGCCGCAAAGCGGGGCAGGGGCTGGCGCGGTCGCGGCAACGCGGCGTCGGCACTGGCCTTTTGCCGCGAAGCCCGCCATCACCCTGACGAAAGACCGCTATCCGAGGGACATGATGGGCTATTTTCCTGAATGGCGCCGCGCCACCGGCGCCACGGTTCTACCAGACGAGAAGCTGCCGCTGGCCGCGGCGGTGCCGATGAGCCTGCAGCACCTGCTGGCGATGTCGGGCTCGACCATCCTTGCGCCGCTGATCATGGGCTTCGACCCCAATGTCGCGGTGTTCTTTTCCGGCATCGGCACACTGCTGTTCTTCGCCGTCACCGGCGGCCGGGTGCCCAGCTACCTGGGCTCGTCCTTCGCCTTCATCGCGGTGATCATGGCGGCGACCGGCTTTGCCGGCGGCGGCCCGAACCCCAACATCGCCGTGGCGCTTGGCGGGATCATCGCCGCCGGGCTGCTCTACGCGCTGATCGGGCTGGTGGTCATGGCCATCGGCTCGGGCTGGGTCGAGAAGCTGATGCCGCCGGCGGTGACCGGCGCCATCGGCATGGCCATCGGCCTGAACTTGGCGCCGGTGGCGGTCAAGCAGCTGGCCGGCAGCTTCGCCCATCTGGGCATCGCCCTGGCGACGGTGCTGTGCATGGCGGCGGTCTCGGTCTATGGCCGGCAGGCCACGCGCCGCGTCGCGGTGCTGATCGCGCTGATCTTCGGCTATGCGCTGGTGCTGATCCTGGGCAACGGGATGGGCCTGCTGCCCGGCATCGACTTCGCCGCCGTTGCCGCGGCGCCCTGGTTCGGCATGCCGCATTTCACCGCGCCGCGCTTCGACTGGGGTGCCATCGGGCTGATCGCCCCGGTCGCCATCGTGCTGGTGGCCGAGAATCTGGGCCATATCAAGGCCCTGGGCGCCATCACCGGGCGGAACATGGACCGCTATATCGGCCGGGGCTTTCTGGGCGACGGGCTGGCGACCATGCTGGCCGGCGCCGGAGGCGGCACCGGCGTCACCACCTATGCCGAGAATATCGGCGTCATGGCGATGACCAAGGTCTATTCGACGCTGATCTTTCCCCTCGCCGCCGCCATCGCCATCCTGCTGGGCCTGTCGCCAAAATTCGGCGCCATGCTGCAGACCATCCCGGCGCCGGTTCTGGCCGGGCTGGCGGTTTCGGTCTTCGGCCTGATCGCCTCGGCCATGGCGCGGATCTGGGTGGACAACAAGGTGGATTTCTCGGACCCGAGGAACCTGTTCACCGTCGGCGTGGCCCTGATCTTCGGCGGCGGCGATTTCACCGTGACGCTGGGCGGCTTCTCGCTGGGCGGCATCGGCACCTCGACCTTCGCGGCGCTGCTGCTTTACCAGCTGCTGGGCCTCGGTCGCCGCGCCGCGGGCTGAGGCTTCGGCGCCGGCTCAGCCGGGCTGGCAGACGAAGGCCTCCAGCGTCTCGGGGTCGATGGGCTTGAAGAGGATCTGCAGCCCGGCCTGGCCGGCGGCGCGCCGGGTTTCGGGGCTGCGGTCGGCGGTGATGATGCGGGTCGGGCGCAAGCCGAAGCGGCGGTGCAGCGCCTGCGCCGTCTCGACGCCGCTGGGACCGTCGCCCAGCTGCTGGTCCAAGAGGTAGATGTCGGGGATGACGCCCATCTCCTCGACCAGGGTCAGCGCCTCGCTGCCGCTGGCGGCCTCGACCACCTCGACGCCGCGGCGTTCCAGCAGCTGCGCGATGGCGCTGCGCAGGTCTTCGTCATTCTCGACCAGCAGCACGATGCGGTCCATGCCCGCCTCGGGCGGGGGCGCGGCGGCGGGGGGCTTGCTGCCGGCGCGGGGCAGGTCATGCGCCAGGGGCAGCTCGACCGAGAAGCAGGTGCCGCGGCCCGGCACCGAATGCAGCCGCAGCCGGTGGTCCAGCAGCGCGCAGGCGCGCTCGACGATGGCCAGGCCCAGCCCCATGCCCTGCGCGGCCGAGGCGGTGCCCTCGACGCGGTGGAACTCGCGGAAGATCGCCTGCTGGTGCTCGGGCGCGATGCCGGGGCCGGTGTCGTGGACCTCGATGCGCAGGCTGCCGCCCTGGCGGCGCACGCCGACCAGCACCCGCCCGGCTTGCGTGTAGCGGATGGCATTGCCGATCAGGTTCTGCAGGATGCGCCGCAGATAGGCCGCATCGCTTTCCACCGCCAGTTGGCAGGGCATGATGCGCAGTCCCAGGCCCTTGGCGGCGGCCAGCGGCGCGAATTCGTCGGTCAGCTGCGCCAGCAGCAGCTCCATCGACAGGGGCGCGATCTCGATCTCGGTGCCGCCGGATTCCAGCCGCGACAGGTCCAGCAGCGCCCCCAGGATGCCCTCGACGCTGAGAAGTGCGTTATGCGCCTTTTCCAGCGTGGCGCGCAGGGCGCTGTCGCCGGCATCGTCGCGGGCCGAGGCGACGAAGAGCTTGGCGGCCGAGAGCGGCTGCAGCAGGTCGTGGCTGGCCGCCGCGACGAAGCGCACGCGGGCGGAATTGGCGCGCTCGGCATTGGCCAGCGCCGCGGCCAGTTCCTCGGTCCGGGCGGTGACGCGGGCTTCCAGCGTGGCCTTGGCGCGCAGCATGGAATGGATCGCCAGCCGTTCGCGCGTGACATCGGTAAAGGACATCACGAAGCCGCGCTCGGGCATCTCGCGGCCATGCACGTCCAGGATGACGCCCGAGGCGTGCCAGAGCTCGAAGGACAGCGGCAGGCGCGCGCCGCGCATCCGCACCCATTCGCGCAGCTGCGAGGCCGAGAAGCCTTCGTTGAAGCGGGCCTGATACAGCATCCGCACCGCCAGCCGCTCGAAGCTCAGCCCGCGATGCATCAGCGCCGCGGGGATCTCCAGCAGGTCCGCGAGCCGCTGGTTCCAGCCGATCAGCGCGCCATAGGCGTCGAAGATGCCGACGCCCTGGTTGATGTGTTCCAGGGTGGCGCGGATCATCCGCGCCTGGTTGTCCAGCAGCTTGCCATGCTCGATGCGCTCGGTGCGGATGATGCGGGTCACGTCGGTATGCAGGACCACCGTGCCGCCGTCGAGCGTGCGCTGCTCGCTGACCTGGATCCATCGGTCGCCGGTCAGGCCGATGTTGAAATGCTGCGGCTGCTCGTGGCGCCGCATCCGTTGGGCGATCCAGCCGTCGGCGGTCAGCCCCTCGGGCAGCAGCACCTGCCGCGACCGACCCAGCAACTCGACATAGGCCGCGAAGCCGATGCCGGGGACAAGCGCCGGGCGCACATCCGGCAGGTCGGCGCAGAAACGGCTGTTGCACAGCACCAGCCGGTCCTCGGCGTCGAACAGCGCGAAGCCTTCCTCGATCGCCTCGATGGCCTGCGACAGGTCGCGGCGGGCGCGCTCGGCGGTGGCATTGGCGGCGTTCAGCCGCTCCAGCGTCGCCTCGAGATCGCGGGTGCGCTGGCGGACGCGCTCCTCCAGCAGGGCGGCGCGGCGGAATTCCTCGAAGGCGGCGTTGTGCTCGTCCCGGCGCTCCTCGGAATGGCGCATCAGCGCCTCGGCGATGACCAGCAGCTTCTCCAGGTTCTGCCCGGCATCGTCGTTACGGTCGATGAGCCAGTCCGAGATGCGCGCCATCAGCCGGGCTCCGCCAGCTGCGTCCCCGGCGGGTAGATCGCGCAGCCGGTCAGGGTGTGGTTGACATGCAGCGGGCCGAATTGCTCGCCATAGGTGGAAAAACCCCAGACGCGATGCCGGCGCAGCACTTCCGAAACGGCACCGCCCAGCTGCTTCTGCTCGGCCTCGATGCGGCGCAGCACGCAGTCGAAGCCCAGCACCGCCACCGGCGGCACCGGCCCGGCCAGCTGCGACAGCCGCCGGTCCAGATGCGCGGGCAGGTCCTCGGGCTCGGTCAGCGCCAGCACCACGCCCGCGTCGATGGCCGAAAAGAACAGCAACTCGCCCGAAGGCAGCACGCGCTGCACCGCCCGCACGTGATAGCGGCCGCCGACCCGCACGGCGAGCGGATGCGCGGCAAAGGTCAGGTAGTCGATCAGCGCCGGATCCTTGCCCAGGATGCGGGCATATTCCCGCGCCGCCGGCTCGGCATTGATGCGCTGCACGATGCGGGCGGCGGGGTCGGCCCGGGTTACCACCATGCGCCGCTCGGTCGGGTGCAGGTGGTCCATGTTCAGCGCCCGCACCGGGCAAAGCCCGCGCAGCACCGACAGCACCGCCGCGTTGCGCAGCGCCCGGCCGCGATGCAGGACCAGCGTTTCCCGGAATCGCAGCCCGTCCCCGGCCGATCCGCCGATCAGCGGCACATGGCCCGAGCCGGCCGCCAGTGCCGAGGCCAGGTCGTCCTCGCAAAGCGACAGCCCGTCGACCAGCAGCAGGGCGAATTCATGCGGCAGATGCGCCTGCGCACCCGCGAGATCCTGGCGCAGTTGCAGGAAGGCCGCCGCCGCGGCGCTGCGCGACAGGCGGTCGAGGTCGGTCAGCTCCAGCACTTCCGCCGCGAACAGCCGGGCAGGGAAACCCAGCGCCAGCACCGCGCCCTCGTCATAGCCCGCCTCCGAGATCTCGCCGGCAGTGGTGCAGCCGACGACATGGGCGGCGGGCAGGCGCGCCGCGGTCTCGGCAGCGATGCGCGCGACGTCGGCCCGGGGCGAGACAAAGAGCATGACCAGCGCGAAGGGCCCGGGACCAAGGCCCCGCGCCAGCCGGCCGGTCACGTCGGCGTCCTGCGCCGGCGCGCTGGCCCGCGCGATGCAATCCTGCGCTGCGCTCACCCCGGCCTCCCTTCCGCTGTCGCGCCTCCTCCGTCAGGCTTAGCGGTTCACTCCCTCGCTGTCATGGCCTGCGATCTCGGTCCCCGCCTCGGCGGTCATGGCGTTGAAGCTGATGTCCTGGGCGAACAGCACCGCCTGGGTGCGGGTCTGCACCCGCAGCTTGCGCATGATGGCGGTGACATGCGCCTTGACCGTGGTCTCGGCGATCGACAGCTCATGCGCGATCTGCTTGTTCAGCAGCCCGGCGCTGATCAGCTGCAGGATCCGCGCCTGCTGCCGGGTCAGCGAGGCGAGCCGCGCCAGCGCCTCCTCGGCCAGGCTGGGGGTGGCATTGTCCAGCGCCAGCCGACTGGCATGCACCTCGCCGCGGGCGATGGCGGCGAAGGCCTCGCGGAAGGCCTCGCGCGGGGCGTGCTTGGGCACATAGGCGCTGACCCCGGCCAGCAGCGCGCCGCGCACCACCCGGCGCTCGTCCATGGACGAGACCACGATGATCGGTCGCTCGGCCGCCGCCTGGCGCATGCGCACAACCCCTTCCAGCCCGTTCACGTCGGGCAGGTGCAGGTCCAGCACGATCACGTCGGGCACCGGCTGGCGCGCCATGCGGTCCAGCGCCTCGGCCAGGCTGCCCACGGCCTCGACCCGGGCGATGCCCACCGGGCCGGTCAGCGTCATCGACAGCGCATCGCAGAACAGCGGGTGATCGTCCACGATCAGCGCCGTGTTCAGCGGCCGGATCGGCGGCGGGGGTTGCTGGGCTTGTTCCATGGTTCTGCTCATCTGGCTGCCTCGGCTGGAATGGGTCGAGTCTAGGGGCGGGCGGCGGGGCCGTGAAGCGCGGGATGCCGTCACCCCGGGTCCTCCAGCCGGATCAGCCAGCCGCCCGAGGCATTGACCTGGATGCCGTAGCGCCCCGGCCTCTCGATCAGGAACGAGCCCGAGCCGGCCCCGGCCTGATGCAGATTCTGGATCACCGCGCCCGATGCGTCCAGCAGATAGACCACCATGATAGCATCCATGCTTTCGAAGACCAGCCGCGCCGGCCCGTCCAGGTCGAAGCGCGGCAGCACCCGGTTGCCGGCGCCGCGATGCTCCAGCGCCGGCTTCCGCGCGGCGAGCCGGTCATAGCAGGCCAGCCGCAGGGCCGCGTCCGGCTCGGCCCGGCAGGCACCAAGCGTGGTGGCCAGGTCGAGCCCCGGCGCCGGCGTGGCCGCCAACGCCGCCGAGGCCAGGATCACCAGTCCACGGGGCATCCCGTGCAGTTCTCCATATGCACCCCCTCCCAGATGGCATAGGGGGCGTGGTTGCCCTCCAGCAGCGCCTCGGCGAAATCGGCGTTGTAGAACTTGCTCTCCATCAGGTTCGCGCCGATCAGCTTCGCGCCGACGAATTTCGACTTGGGCGCCATGGCCGCTTCGAGCGTGGCGGCGGTCAGGTTCGCGCCCGACAGGTCGGCGCCGGCCAGCCGGGTATAGTCCAGGTTGGCGCCGGTCAGGTCGGCGTCGCGCATGACCACGCCCTGCAGCTGGGCCATCTGCAAGTTCGCCCCCCGCAGGTCGGCGCCGGTCAGGTCGGCGCCCTTCAGCTCGGCCCCGAACAGGTTGGCGCGCATCAGGTTCGCGCCCTTCAGGTCGATGCCGTTCAGCTTCAGCCCGCGCAGGTCGGCGTGGCGCAGGTCGGCGCCGGGGCAGGCGGCGCCGGCGCGGATCTCGCAGGTGCCGATGACCAGCGGCCCTTCGCGCGGGGTCGGTTCGTCGACGATGACCGGCCAGCCGCCGCCGGTCTGTTCGGAATTGGCCGCATGGACCCCGGAGGCGAGGGCCAGGGCGGCAAGGATGGTCAGGCTTCTGAGCATGGGATTTTCCCTCGGTTCGGGGTGTGGGGACGGGCAGGGACGACCTGCCCGGCCGGTCAGTTGCCTGTCACTTCGAGGCGGTCAGCAGCTCGTCCGGGATCTCGAAGACCCAGAACGAACCGCCTTGGCTGACCTGGGTGGTCAGCGTCGCCATGTCGCCGCCCCAGAGTGGCACCGCGCCGCCATAGCCCGAGGCGATGCCCAGG
The DNA here is from genome assembly GCF_016446475.1 of Paracoccus binzhouensis. GTDB lineage: Bacteria > Pseudomonadota > Alphaproteobacteria > Rhodobacterales > Rhodobacteraceae > Paracoccus > Paracoccus binzhouensis. Next base: position 14,902 of record NZ_JAEHFP010000044.1, read on the forward strand.
TATTGCTTGCCGTCCATTTCCCAGGTGATCGGGGACGAGACGATCCCCGAGCCGGTGTTGAACTTCCACAGCTCCTCGCCCGTTTCGGCGTTGAAGCCCTTCACGAAACCGTCCGAGGTGCCGGTGAAGACCAGGTTGCCGGCCGTGGCCAGCGTGCCGGCCCATAGCGGGAATTCCTCCTTGTGCTCCCATTTCTTCTCGCCGGTGGTCGGGTCGAAGGCGCGCAGCGTGCCGATATGGTCGTCGTAAAGCCGCTTGATGCGGAAGCCTTGGCCCAGATAGGCAGCGCCGGCCTGATAGGTGACGTTCTCGGTCCAGTAATCCTCGGTCCAGTGGTTCGCCGGGACATAGAACAGCCCGGTCTTCTGGCTGTAGGACATCGGGTTCCAGTTCTTGCCGCCCAGGAAGGGGGGCGAGACCTCGATGCTGGCGCCCTTGGTCTCGCCCTCGGCGGGCAGGGGCGGGCGCTGGCCCTCGACCTCGATCGGACGGCCGGTCTTCAGGTCGATGCCCTTGGCCCAGGTGATGCCGTCGACGAAGGGGAAGGCGTTGAGCAGCGCCGTCGGCCGGTTGATCTCGCCGCCGCGCTTCGACAGCGCCTCGATGTCGGTGACATAGAAGAAGCCGTTGCGGTCGGCATGGGCGCCGGCGCGATGGGTCTTGCCGTCCTTGTCCTTGTAGTCGAACAGGATGATCTCGTTGTTGCCGGAAAAGTCCCAGGCGTCGTTCGGTGTGTGCTGGTAGAAGCCGACCAGCTCGCCGTTCGAGGGATCGACATAGGCCTGGCCCGAGGTATACAGGCTGTCGCCCGGCGTGCGCGCCCAGGTGTTCCAGGGGGCGGGGTTGCCGGCGCCGACGACGATGGTGTTGGTCTCGGGGTCGTAGCTGGCCGATTGCCAGGGCGCGCCGCCGCCGTGGCTCCAGGCCTCGACCTTGCTGCCGTCGGGATTGTTCGGCCAGCTCGGCGCGGCTGGATCGCCGGTGACGGTGCCCTCCGCGCCGGCCAGCGTGCCCTTGTGCCCCTCGACAAAGGGCCGCATCCAGATCTCCTCGCCGGTCTCGACGTCGCGGGCATAGAGCTTGCCGACCACACCGAACTCGTCGCCCGAGCTGCCGTGGATCAGCATGACGCGGCCGGTCTCCTTGTCCTTCACGATGGTCGGCGCGCCGGTCATCGTGTAGCCGATCTTGTGGTCCTCGAACTTCTTGCGCCAGACCACCTTGCCGGTATCCTTGTTCAGCGCATAGATGCTGGCGTCCAGCGTGCCGAAAAAGACCTTGTCGCCATAGATCGCCGCGCCGCGGTTCACCACGTCGCAGCAGGGGCGGATGTCCTCGGGCAGACGGGCCTCGAACTTCCACAGCCGCTTGCCGGTCCTGGCGTCCAGCGCCCACATCCGCGAATAGGACCCGGTGACGTAGATCACCCCGTCATGCACCAGCGCCTGGGTTTCCTGGCCGCGCTGCTTTTCGTCGCCAAAGGAAAACGACCAGGCCGGGCGCAAGTGCTTGACTGTCTCGGCGTTGATCTGGTCGAGCGCGGAATAGCGCTGCGCACCCACCCCCAGCCCATACATCAGCACGTCGTCGGTGGTCTCGGCGTCGTTCAGGATGTCCTCCCAGGTGACGGGGCTGGTCTCGGCATGGGCCATCGCCGCGACGCAGGCGAGGGCCAGAACACTGGCCGAGGTCAGTTTCAGAAAGCGATTCATGCAGTCTCCTCCATATACATGAACGACGGGTTGCCCGCGTCTGATGCCTTGTCGGTCCTTGCTTCAGGCGCCGCCGACGACCGGCAGCGCCAGGGTTTCATGGTCGCCGAAGCGGCGGACGACCGAGCGCAGGTATTCCTCGGGATTGGCGCCCAGCCCGGCGAATTCGGGGACGGGGCCAGCGGCCATCGCCTCGATTGGCGTCAGCCCCAGATCGGCGGCCATCGCCAGCCGGTCGCGCGTCGCCCGCAGATAGGCGCGGGTCTGCGCGATGCCTTCGCCCGCGCGGTGGAAGCGGCCATGCCCCGGCACCACCCCGGCGGGGCCGAGCCCTTCCAGCCGGTCCAGCGCCGCCAGCCAGGTCGCGAAATCGGCATCGGGCAGGCTGGGCGCGCGGTCCAGGAACACCAGGTCCCCGGCGACCAGCACGCCGGTCGCCTCATCGAGGATGGCCAGATCGGCGGCGGTGTGGCCGGCCAGCGGGATCATCCGCAGGGTCCGGCCGCCGATGGCGCGCGGGCCGGCCTCGACCTCGCCGGTTGCGGGCATGGTCCGGGTCCCCGAGATCCAGCTGCCGAGGATCGCATACAGCGTCTCGGCATAATCCTGGGCATATTCGCGGCAGGTCGCGGATGTCGCCGCCAGCGCCAGAACCGGCCGGTCGGCCAGCGGCGCATTTCCGAACCAGTGGTCCGGGTGATGGTGGGTGTTGATCGTCGCGACGAGCCCGCCCAGCCGCTGGTCGGCAAAGGCGCGGATCTCGGCCCCCATGGCGGCGGTCGAGCCGCTGTCGACGACCAGCGCGCCCTGATCGGTCGCCAGCAGCGCCACGTTGACGATGTCGCCGCCGTTCTCGCGGGTGAAGACCTCGCGCCGGCCCTCGATCATCCATATTCCATCTGCAACTTCAATTGGCTGCAGGCCATATCTGCGCGGCTGCGCGAAGATGGGCAAGGGCAGCGTCAGGACGGCGGCCCCGGCCAGCAGCGCCCGGCGGGAAAGGCTCATGGCGCGCCCTCCACCCGGCCCGCGAAGGCATAGCCCAGGTTGTCGCGCGCCCGGATCGCGACCGGCCCGCGCGCCAGGTCGGGCGGCAGCAGGAAGGTCAGCGCCGGGTTCTCCTCCAGCGGCTCGTGCAGCTCCAGCGCGGCGATCTCGGCCCCGGCGGCGTCGAGCAGCGCCAGTTCGGTCAGGTGATGCGCCGGGATGCCGTCCGCCAGGCCGGTGTCCTGCGGATGGCGCAGCCGCAGCCGCAGCCGCCCGGTCTCGGGCCAGAGCCGGGCGCGCAATTCGCCGAAGCCCTGCTGCCAGTCGGGCCGGTGGTGCGCGGCGGCGGGCGCGCTGCAACCGCCGCCAAGCGCGCTGACATAGGCCGCGCCGACCAGCCATTCGCCCGCCCCCGTCTCGGCCCCGGTTTCGGCCGAGGCGCGCAGGGCGCCGCCGACCTCGTATTTCACGCCGAAGCCCAGCAGGGGCAGGGCGCGGCCGGGGCGAAAGACGATGGCCTTGGGAAAGGGGCTGTAGTCGATGGTGACGACGATGCGCCGGATCGGCTGCGCCACAGCGGTGGCGTCGATCAGGAAGGGGACATGGCTGGAATCCTCGGCCGCGGGCGGGGCCAGCACGGTGACGGCCGGGTCGTTGCGCCAGGCCGCGGGGTCGCCCAGGAATTCCTGCCGGTGCGACGGCCACATGCCGCTGTCGAACGCATCGCCCCCCACGGCCGCCGGCCCGGTCCTGCCGGTCAGCAGCGGCGGCGAGGCGGCGCCGGGCAACCTGTCCGTCAGCAGCGCCATGGCCCTAGTTCCTCAGCACGCCATGGATCAGCTCGGCCGCCGCCGGCGCATGCGAGGCGCCGCTGCGCAGCATGTGCGCCGCCTGGTCCAGCACGGTCACGGCGCGCGGCGCGCCCGAAAGCGCCTCGAAGCCGCTGCCGGCGCTTTCCAGCTCGGCGGCCAGCGCCTGGGCCTGATCGGCCCCGGCATCGAGCGGCAGCGCCTTGACCTTGTCGTAAAGCGCCGCGATCTCGGTGCTTTTCTCCGCCAGTGCGTCGGCATCGGGGCGGGTCTCGATATAGGTGCGGATCGCCCAGATCGCCTGCTGGTTCAGGATGCCCTCGAAGGGCGGCATCTTGACCGCACCGTTCTGTTCATAGCCGTGCAGGATGCGGTCCAGATACCATTCGTCGCCGAAGGCGCTGGCCTCGAGGAAGCGCAGGTCCGGTGCCAGCCCGCCCGAGATCGCCTCGAGCCCGTGGCAGCGCGCGCAATTGCTGTTGAAGCCCTTGGCGCCGATCTCGACGGCCTTGAACAGCACTGCGCTGTCCGCCTCGCGCCAGGGGTTTTCGCTGGCCATCTCGGCCGGAAGTTCGGGCAGGGCGGCGGTGTCGACCGCCTGCGGGGCGGTGTCGCCATGGCCAAGCGCCATCGGTGCCCAGAGGGCGAGTGAGACGGCAAGAGGAAAGGTCTTGCTTATCCTGCGGGTCATGTTCCAAAGTCCTTCGCGCGTATCCGATGTGCGTTGCGTCCTGGTCAAATTTCCTTGAGATCGAGAAAGGGTAAATTGTGCCATGGTCGTATTGCGCACCCTCCGCAGGGCCCGGAGCCTGCGGTCCCGCCCCGGAATCGGGGCATTTCTCCTGCTTCTGGCGGGGGTTTTCCCCTTGGCCGTCGCGGCCGAGCAGCCGGCGCTGTTCGACGAAAGCGGCTATCGCCTGGACGGCTATCGCGCCCCGGTTCCCGAAGCGGTGCCGGGGGCGAGGACGCTCGACCTTGCGCAGGTGCGGGCGCTGATCGGCCAGGGCTGGATCCCGGTCGACGTGATGGGCGCCCGGGTCTTCGAGATCGGCGCCGACGGCGCATGGATCCTGCCCGAGCGGCACCGCTCGATCCCCGGCGCGCATTGGCTGCCGGTGGTCGGCTGGGGCCGGCTGGAGCCATGGCAGAGCGATTATCTGGATGCGAGCCTGGAGCGGATCACCGGCGGCGACCGCAAGGCGGGGCTGATCCTGTTCTGCAAGTCGGATTGCTGGCTCAGCTGGAACGCCGCCAGGCGCATCGCCGGGCGCGGCTATGTCAACCTGGGCTGGTTCCCCGGCGGGGTCGATGCCTGGGCGGATGCCGGCCTGCCGCTGGTCGAGATCCGGCCCGAGCCGAATCGCGGCAGCTGGTCGCGCTGACCGCCGCCGCCCGGCGGGGGTCAGCCATGCGCGACGGTCACGGTCTTGAGACGGGTGAAGCCGTAGAGCGCCTCGAAACCCTTCTCGCGGCCATGGCCGGATTTGCCGACCCCGCCGAAGGGCAGCTCGATGCCGCCGCCGGCACCGTAATTGTTCACGAAGACCTGGCCGCTACGGATCTTGCGCGCCAGCCGCAGCTGGCGCGCGCCGTCGCGGGTCCAGATGCCGGCGACCAGCCCGTATTCGGTACCGTTGGCGATGCGGATCGCCTCGGCCTCGTCCTGGAAGGGGATCAGCACCTGCACGGGGCCGAAGATCTCCTGCTGGGCCAGCGCATGGCCGGGATCGACCTCGGAAAACAGCGTCGGCAGCACGAAATGCCCGCCCGGCGCGGCATCGGGATGCAGCCTGCCCTCGGCCGCCAGGGTCAGCTCGGCCTTGCCGCGGTCGATGAAGCCCGAGACGATCCGCTTCTGCTTCGCCGAGACCAGCGGGCCCAGGTCATGCGAGCCGATCGCCGGCCCGGCCAACAGCCCGCGATAGATCTCCACCATGCGCTGCCGCACCTCGTCATAGATGCCGCGCTGCACCAGCACCCGCGAGGCGGCCGAGCAGGTCTGGCCGGCGTTCTGCATGCAGGCCCCGACCAGCACCGGCATCGCCTGTTCAAGATCCGCGTCGTCGAAAACCACATGCGGCGACTTGCCGCCCAGCTCCAGCGTGACCGGGACCACGTTCCTGGCCGCCGCCGTCTGGATCGCCACACCGGTGCCGACCGAGCCGGTGAAGGACAGGTGCTGGATGCCCGGGTGCCCGGCCAGCGCCGCCCCGGCCTCGGCGCCATGGCCCGTCACCACGTTCAGCACTCCCGGCGGCAGCCCGGCCTCGGCCGCGATCTGCGCGATGGCGAGCGTCGAGAGCGAGGCGTCCTCGGCCGGCTTCACCACCACTGCATTGCCCGCCGCCAGCGCCGCCCCCAGGCCGCGGCCCAGGATCTGCATCGGATAGTTCCAGGGAATGACGATGCCGCAGACGCCGTGCGGCTCGCGCAGGGTGTAGACGGTGAAGCCCGGCTGATAGGGGATCGTCGTGCCCATCAGCATGTCGGCCGCGCCGGCATAGAACTCGAAATAGCGGGCAAGCGCGCGCGAATCGTTGCGCGACTGGTGCAGCGGCTTGCCGACGTCCAGCGTCTCGATCATCGCCAGTTCCGCCGCCCGTTCCTGCACGATCCGCGACATGCGCATCAGCAGGCGGCCGCGCTCGACGGCGGGCATCCGGCCCCATTCCCCCTCCATCGCCGCCTGCGCCGCGGCGACGGCCGCGTCGACATCGCCCGGGGTGCCGCGGCCGATGGCGCCGATCACCTGCCCGGTCGAGGGATCCTCGACCGGGATCGTATCCTCGCCGGCCGGGGCCAGCCATGCCCCGCCGACGAAGATCCGGGTCGTGTCCAGCGTCATCACGTCAGTCAGTGCCATGTCTCGCCTCCGCCTCTCGCCTCCGTCCTGCCGGTGGCTGCAGGACAGCCTTTTCGCGGCCGATGCGCAAGAGCGCGCACGCCCCGAGGCCCGTTGCACGGTGGCCCGCTTGCTGTCAGATTTCGCCCATGAGGATGCAGAGAAACACCTGGGCCCCGCGCAGGCTGGCGCTTTCGGCGCTGGCCGCCGCCGCCATTGCCCTGATCGTCTGGGCGGGCAGCGTGCTGGCGCACCGGCATTCGCTGGCCCAGGGCTATGCGCGGGCGGAAACGGCGCTGCGGCTGACGGTCAACGCGCTGGACGCCGACCTGGCGCGCTACGAGGTGATGCCGCAGCTGATCGGCAACCTGGACCTGATCCGGCAGCTGGCCGCCGATCCCGGCGACAGGGCGCTGCGCGATGCCACCAACCGCTGGCTGGCGGCGCAGAACGCGGCGCTGCGTGCCTCGGACATCTACCTGATCCTGCCGGACGGCGAGACCATCGCCGCCTCGAACTACCAGCAGGAGCTCAGCTTCGTCGGGCAGAACTTCAGCTATCGGCCCTATTTCATCGACGCCATGCGGGGCCGGCCGGCGCGGTTCTACGGCGTGGGCACCACCTCGGGGGTCAGGGGCTATTTCTTCTCGGCCCCGGTGCGGGACGCGGCGGGCGGGATCATCGCCGTGGTGGCGGTCAAGATCGGCGTGGACCGCATCGAGGCCGGCTGGCGCGGCAGCGAATATCGCGTGCTGGTGACGGACCCGGACGGCACCGCCTTCCTGTCCTCCGAGCCGAGCTGGCTGTATCACAGCCTTTATCCGCTGACCGCCGACCGGCTGGCGCGGACCGCGGCCTCGCGCCGCTATGCCGAAACGCCGCTGGCCGAGTTTCCGCTGCAGCGGCTGGACGGCGGCGGGGTCGAGCTGCTGCGCCTGCCTGCCTCGCTGGCCGATCCGGCGGCGGGGGTGCGGGACTACATCGCCGCCTCGCAGACCATGGCCGATGCCGGCTGGACGGTGCATGTGCTGCTGGACAGCGCCGCGTTGCGGGCCGAGGCGCGGCTGATGGTGCTGAGCCTGGTGCTGCTGCTGTCGGCGGCGCTGTTCGGGGCGCTAATGCTGCGCCAGCGCCGCGCCCGCATCGCCGAGCGCCTGGCCGCCACCGCCGAGCTGGAGCGCCGCGTGGTCGAGCGCACCGCCGACCTGGCGCGCGTGAACAGCCAGCTGGAGCAGGAGATCGCCGAGCGCCGCGCCACCGAGGTCGAGCTGCGCGCCGCCCAGACCAGCCTGGTGCAGGTCGGCAAGCTGGCGGCGCTGGGGCAGATGTCGGCCTCGCTGAGCCACGAGATCAACCAGCCGCTGGCGGCGGCACGCAACTATGCCGACAGCGCCGCCATCCTGATCGAGCGCGGCGACTACGCCCGCGCCCGCGACAACATCGCCGAGATCCTGGCGCTGGTGGACCGCATGGCCGCCATCGGCAAGCACCTGCGGCAGGCGGCGCGCAAGCCCGGCGACAAGCTGGGCGCGGTGGCGCTGGCGCCGCTGCTGCGCGAGACGCGGACCATCGTCGGCACCCGGCTGGCGGCCAGCGGCGCGGTGCTGGAATGCGACATCCCCGCCGACCTGCCGCCGCTGCGCGCCGGGCCGACGCGACTGCAGCAGGTGCTGGTGAACCTGATCACCAATGCCGCTGACGCCGTCGAGGGCGCGCAGGACCGCCGCATCACGCTGTCCGCCCGGGCCGAGGGCGGGCGCGTCACCATCGGCCTGCGCGACCGCGGCCCGGGCGTGCCCGAGACGATCGCAGCGCGGATCTTCGATCCGTTCTTCACCACCAAGGGCATGGGCGCAGGCCTGGGGCTGGGCCTGTCGATCACCGCCAATATCGTGCGCGATTTCGGTGGCGAGATCTCGGTGCGGGATGCCGGGCCGGGCGCCGAGTTTCGCGTGGTCCTGCCCGCCGCCACCGACGCGCGAGGAGAGGCCGCATGACCGCCCGCGTGCTGCTGGTCGATGACGACGAACAGATGCGCAGCTCGACCGCGCAGGCGCTGGAGCTGGCCGGTTTCGCGGTCGAGCCGCTGGCCTCGGGCGAGGAGGCGCTGGCGCTGGCCGGGCCGGGCTTCGCCGGCGCGGTGGTCAGCGACATCCGCATGCCCGGCATGGACGGCATGACCCTGCTGGGCCGGCTGGGCGAGGTCGATCCCGACATCCCGGTGATCCTGGTCACCGGCCATGCCGAGGTGCCGCTGGCGGTCGAGGCGATCCGCGGCGGCGCCTATGACTTCATCGAGAAGCCCTTCGTGGTGCAGGAGCTGGCCACCGTCATCCGCCGCGCCATCGACCATCGCGCCCTGGTGCTGGAAAACCGCCGCCTGCGCGCCGTCGCCGGCAAGCGCGACGATGTCGAGGTGCGGTTGCCAGGCCGCACCCAGGTCATGGTCGATCTGCGCTATCGGCTGCGGGCCATCGGCGCCTCGGATGCCGATGCGCTGATCATCGGCCCGACCGGCGCCGGCAAGGAGGTGGTGGCCCGCGCCCTGCACGACATCTCGCCCCGCGCCGGCCGGCCCTTCATCGCCATCAACTGTGCCGCCCTTCCCGAGGCGCTGATCGAAAGCGAGCTCTTCGGCCACGAGGCCGGGGCCTTTCCCGGCGCCCTGCGCCCGCGCTACGGCAAGTTCGAGCACGCCCGCGGCGGCACGGTGCTTCTGGACGAGATCGGCTCGATGCCGCTGGAACTGCAGGCCAAGCTCTTGCGGGTGCTGCAGGAACGGGTGATCACCCGGCTGGGCTCGAACGACCCGGTGCCGCTGGACGTGCGCTTCATCGCCGTCAGCAAGGTCGAGCTGGCCGATCTGGTGGCGCGCGGCGCCTTCCGCGAGGATCTCTACTGGCGGCTGAACGTGGCGGTGCTGCATGTCCCGCCGCTCTCGGCCCGGCGCGAGGACATTCCCCTGCTGTTCCTGCAGCTGCTGCGCGAATCCGCCGCGCGGCACAACATCCCCGAGCGCGAGGCGCCGCCGGCCTTCCTGTCCGGCCTGGCGGCGCGGGAATGGCCGGGCAACGTGCGCGAATTGCGCAACCTGGCCGAGCGTTTCGTGCTGGGGCTGGAAGGGGGCGCCGAGATCGGCCCGGCGCAGGGCGCGCGGCTGGCCGACCGGGTGGCGGCGTTCGAGCGCAGCCTGATCGCCGGTGCCATTGCCGCCCATGGCGGGCGGCTGCGCGCCGTCTACGAGACGCTGGGGATCTCGCGCAAGACTCTCTACGAGAAGATGCAGAAATACGGGCTGGACCGACGGCTGATCGTCGAGGCGGCGGACGAGGATTCGTGATCCGGCAATGCCGATCTGGGTGGATTTCCGCCCATCCTTTGCCGCCATTGTCACCTTTTCCACCCATTTTCTGCCGTCCGGCGCCGAATCCGTGCCGGTCCGGCGCATTTGCATTTGTCTGAAACCCTTGCGCGCGCCCAACCTGATGCCGTCGGCCGCGCATCGGGGAGCGCGCGGCCCAAGGTCCATGAACCAGGGAGGGAAAGATGGCTCATCCGAAGCTTGCGGCCGCGCTTGCCGCGGCGCTGACATTCACCACCGCTGCCACCACCGTTGCCCATGCGCAGGATTATCCCAGCCGGCAGATCACCATGGTCGTGCCCTTCTCGGCCGGCGGGCCCACCGATACGGTGGCGCGGCTGGTGGCCGAGAAGATGTCGGCCGATCTGGGCCAGCAGATCGTGGTCGAGAACGTCGGCGGCGCCGGCGGCACGCTGGGCGCGGGCCAGGTCGCCAAGGCCGAGCCGGACGGCTATACGCTGCTGCTGCACCATATCGGCATGGCGACCTCGGCCACGCTTTACCGCAACCTGGCCTATGATCCGCTGCAGGCCTTCGAATATGTCGGCCTGGTCACCGAGGTGCCGATGGTCGTCGTCGCCCGCAAGGATTTCGAGCCCACGGATTTCGCGGGCTTCCTGGACTATGTCAGGACGCATGGCGAGAGCCTGACGCTGGCCAATGCCGGAATCGGCGCCGCCAGCCACCTGTGCGGCATGCTGCTGATGCAGGCGCTGGACACGCCGCTGGTGACGGTGCCCTACAAGGGCACCGGCCCGGCGATGACCGACCTGCTGGGCGGGCAGGTCGACGTGATGTGCGACCAGACCACCAATACCACCCAGCAGATCAAGGGCGGCACGATCAAGGCCTATGCCGTGACCTCGCCCGAACGGCTGGCGCTGTTCCCGGATCTGCCGACCGCCAAGGAAAGCGGGCTCGAGACGCTGGAATTCGGCATCTGGCACGGCATCTACACGCCGAAGGGCACGCCCGCCGAGATCAACGAGCGGCTGTCGAAGGCGCTGCAGCTGGCGCTGGCCGACGAGGGCGTGATCAAGGCCATGGCCGATCTGGGCACCACGCCCTCCTCGGCCGAGGAGGCGACGCCCGCGGCGCTGAAGGCCAAGCTGGAGGCCGAGATCGCGCGCTGGAAGCCGGTGATCGAGGCTGCCGGCGTCTATGCCGACTGATGCCGCCGCCCTGCCGCCGCGATGGCGGCGGGGCAGCTTCAAGCGGGGGGGAAACCACATGTCCACCAAACCCAAGGACAAGACCGACATCGCGGCCGGCCTGCTGCTGATGGCGGCGGCGGGATTTTTCGGCTGGCAGACCATGGGACTCGAGATCGGCAGCTCGCTGCGCATGGGGCCGGGCTATTTCCCGATGGTGCTGTCGGCGCTGCTGATGCTGCTGGGGGCGATCATCCTGCTGCGCGCCTTCGGCCGCGAGGATGACGAGCCCTTCGGCGCCGTCGCCTGGCGCGGCATCCTGTTCATCCTGCCCGCGCCGATCTTCTTCGGCCTGACCGTGCGCGGCCTGGGCTTCGTGCCGGCGCTGTTCGTGACCACGCTGATCGCCTCGCAGGCCTCGCTGCGGATGCGGCCGCTGGCGGCGCTGGTGCTGGCGGGTGGGGTCACCATCCTGTCCACCCTGATCTTCAGCTATGGCCTGGGGCTGCCGTTCCGGCGCTTCGGCCCCTGGCTGGGAATGTGAGGCCGCCATGGATCTGCTCGGCAATCTCGCCATGGGCTTCTCGGTCGCCTCGTCGCTGGCGAACCTGGCCTTCTGCCTGATCGGGGTGATCCTGGGCACGCTGATCGGCGTGCTGCCCGGCATCGGCTCGACCGCGACCATCGCCATGCTGCTGCCGATCACCTTCCAGCTCGAGCCGGTCAGCTCGCTGATCATGCTGGCGGGGATCTATTACGGCGCGCAATACGGTGGCTCGACCACCGCCATCCTGATCAACATGCCCGGCGAAAGCTCGTCGGCGGTGACCGCCATCGACGGCTACCAGATGGCGCGCAAGGGCCGGGCCGGCACGGCGCTGTCGGTGGCGGCGCTGGGGTCGTTCTTCGCCGGCTCGGTCGCGACCTTCCTGGTCGCCATCTTCGCGCCGCCGCTGACCACGGTGGCGCTGAAATTCGGCGCGGCCGAGTATTTCAGCCTGATGGTGCTGGGGCTGGTCATGTCGGTGGCGCTGGCGCATGGCTCGGTGCTGAAGGCGCTGGCCATGGTGGTGCTGGGCCTGCTGCTGGGCATGGTCGGCACCGACATCTATACCGGCACGCCGCGCTTCACCCTGGGCATCACCAACTATGCCGACGGGCTGAACTTCGTCGCGGTGGCCGTCGGCGTCTTCGGCATCGCCGAGATCCTGCGCAATCTCGAGGACGAGCATGACCGCGAGGTGATGACGAAGAACATCAACCGCCTGTTCCCGACCGGCGCCGAGCTGAAGCAGATGATCGGCCCGGTGCTGCGCGGCACCGGCGTCGGCTCGGTGCTTGGCATCCTGCCGGGTGGCGGGGCGATCCTGGCTTCCTTCGCCTCCTATACGGTGGAAAAGAAGCTGTCGGACCATCCCGAGGAATTCGGCAAGGGGGCGCTGGCCGGCGTCGCCGGGCCGGAGTCGGCCAACAATGCCGGGGCGCAGACCAGCTTCATCCCGCTGCTGACGCTGGGCATCCCGGCGAACCCCGTCATGGCGCTGATGATCGGCGCGATGATCATCCAGGGCATCGTGCCGGGGCCGAACGTGGTCAGCGAACAGCCGCAGCTGTTCTGGGGCATCATCGCCAGCATGTGGATCGGCAACCTGATGCTGGTGGTCCTGAACCTGCCGTTGATCGGACTGTGGGTCAGGTTGCTGACCGTGCCCTATTACGTCCTGTTCCCGATCATCATGGCGATGTGCTCGATCGGGGTCTATTCGGTCAATTCGAACACCTACGACCTGTTCGCCGTCGCCTTCTTCGGGCTCTTGGGCTATGTCATGTCCAAGCTGCGCTGCGAGCCGGCGCCGCTGCTTCTGGGCTTCGTCCTCGGCCCGCTGCTCGAGGAGAACCTGCGCCGCGCCATGATCCTGTCGCGGGGCGATCCCGCCACCTTCTTCACCCGCCCGATCAGCCTGGTGCTGCTGCTGATCGCGGTCGGGGTGCTGGTGCTGGTCTTCATGCCGCAGATCCGCAAGCGCCGCGACGAGGTCTTCACCGAAAGCGACGCATGAGCCATCCGTCAAACCATCTGGGAGGAAATCCATGACACCATCCATCACCCGCCGCCTGCTTCTGGGCGCCGCCATGGCGCTTGGCCTGGCCGGGACCGCCGCCGCCGAATTCCCCGAGCGGGCGATCACCCTGGTCATCCCCTTCTCGGCCGGCGGCTCGACCGACGTGGTCGGCCGCATCGTGGCCGAGAAGATGAGCCAGCAGCTGGGCCAGCAGGTGGTCGTGCAGAATGTCGGCGGCGCCGGCGGCAGCCTTGGCGCGCAGCAGGTCGCCAAGGCCGAGCCGGACGGCTACACGATCCTGATGGCCACGGTCGCCACCCATGCGCTGAACCCGCTGATCCTGAAGCAGAAGCCCTATGATCCGGTGGCTGATTTCGCCCCGGTCTCGCTTCTGGTGCTGGTGCCGAACGTGCTGGCGGTGAACCCCGAGCTGCCGGTGAACAGCGTCCAGGAGCTGATCGACCTGGCCAAGAAGGAGCCGCTTGCCTATGCCTCCTCCGGCAACGGCACGCCGCTGCACCTGTCGGGCGAGCTGTTCAAGTCCATGGCCGGCGTGGACATCACCCATATCCCCTACAAGGGCTCGGGCCCGGCGCTGACCGACGTGCTGGGCAACCAGGTGCCGATCATCTTCGACAACCTGCCTTCGGCCTCAAGCCATATCGCCAGCGGCAAGCTGCGCGCCCTGGGCGTGACCACGACCGAGCGCGCGCCCAGCTTCCCCGACGTCCCGGCCATCGCCGAGACCCTGCCGGGCTACGAGACCTATAGCTGGAACGCACTCTTCGCCCCGGCCGGCACCCCGCCCGAGGCCATCGCCGCGCTGAACAAGGCCGCCGTCGCCGCCATGGCCGACCCGGCCGTGGCCGAGCGGATGAAGGAGTTCTCGGCCAGCATCGTCGCCTCGACCCCCGAGGAACTGGCCGAGCATGTCAAGGCCGAGATGGCGAAATGGGAGCCGGTGGTGAAGGACGCCAATGTCAGCCTGGACTGACGCCTGACGCCTTGAGGGCCGGGCGGGCGCTCTGCCCGGCCCCGCGGCGGTCGGCCGCTCAGGGCCTGGGCACGGCGCAGGGATCGGCGGGACGGACCAGCCCGTGGCCGAAGACCTCGTCCGGCCCGGCCTTGCCCAGATCCTGCGCCGAGGCCTGCAGCCGGCGCCGCACCTCGGCCGGCGCCAGCCCGGGCTCGGCCTGCAGCAGCAGCGCGGCGGCGGCGGTGACGAAGGGCGCCGCGAACGAAGTCCCGGTCTTGGTCCGCGCCCCGCTGATCGAGGCGGCGGTCCAGACATCCACCCCCGGCGCCGCCAGGTCGATATGGCCGCCGCGGCTGGCCCGGCGATAGACCTGTGCCCGGCGGTCCACCGCCGTCACCGCGATCACCGGGTCATAGGCCGCCGGATAGGCCGGCCGCGCCGCCGGACCGCCATTGCCGGCCGCCGCGACCAGCACGATGCCCTGCCGGTCCATCTGGCGGATCTGCCGCGCCAGTGCCTGGTTCGGCGGACCCGCCAGCGACAGGTTCACGATATCGACGTCCTGCGCCGCCAGGTGGTCCAGTGCCTCGACCAGGGCGAAGGCATCGGCGCGCTCGTCCTGGCGCTGCTTGTGGAAGGCATCGACGGCGATCAGCTCGGCCTGCGGCACCAGCCCGGGCGTGCGGCTGTCGGCCCGGCCCACCAGCAGCGCCGCGACCGCCGTGCCGTGCAGCCGGTCCGAGGGGGCGACGCCCTTGCCGGCCTCGATGCGGTGCACCGTGATCCGCGAATCCTTCAGCACGTCATGGCCGGGGTTCAGCCCGGTATCGACCATGCCGATCCGCGGCGGATTGCCGCAGCCCGAGGTCCGCGCCGGCCAGGCGATCATCTGCCGGGCCGGGCAATCGGCGCCCCGGCACTCGGCCGCCGGCACCGGCGCATTGCCCGGGCGGTAGAAATGGTTGAAATCCGCGGCATCGGCCGAGCCGATGGCCCGCACCCGGTCGCGCGCCGCATCCATGGTCATCGCATCGGGCTTGCGCAGCCGCACCAGCGGCGTGCCCGCGGCAAGCCGGGTCTCGCGCAGCACCCGGAAGCCCTCGGCCTGCAGCGCCTGCAGGTCCTGCGGCGCCAGGCCCTGCGCGATCACCTCGTTCGGGGCACGCAGCGGCAGCGGCGCGACGCGGGCCTGCGGGGCCGGGCGACGCCGGCGCGGAGCATCGTCGTCATCATCGTCATCGTCGTCGCTGCCCCCGTCATCATCGTCATCCGCCCAGGCGGCCGAGCCAGCCCAGCCCGGCGCCTCGGGACGCAGGTCGGCGGTCAGCACGGCCAGGGCGACGATCAGGAACACGAGCAGGCGGGTCGGCATGGCATTCTCCTTCCAGAGCGTTTCTGGACATTCTACGTCAGGCAGATTCTATTATTCCCGCCAGTCGTCAACTTCATCCGTCGTGGAGGTTCCATGGATGCGGCTTTCAGCGAAGCCCTGATCGCGCTCTTGCCGAACCTGCGGCGCTATGCGCTGTCGCTGACCCGGCGCCCGGACCAGGCCGACGATCTGGTCCAGATCACCGTCGAGCGCGCCATCGCCCATGCCGCCGGCTTCGACGCCACGCAGCGGCTGGAGCCCTGGCTGTTCCGCATCATGCGCAACGCCTTCATCGACCAGACCCGGCGCCAGCGCAGCGCCGGGGTGCAGGTGGATATCCACGACATGCCCGAGGCGCTGCCGACCGATCCCGGTCCGGCGCTGGAAGCGCGGCTGATGCTGCACAGCGTCGAGGCCGCCATGGCCGAACTGCCTGCCGAGCAGCGCGAGATCCTGCATCTCGTCTGCGTCGAGGAGATGAGCTATGCCGAGACCGCGCGCATTCTCGACATTCCCATGGGCACGGTGATGAGCCGGCTGTCGCGGGCGCGGCTCGCGCTGGCGGAAAGGTTGGGAATAAGATGACGGCCGGCGCGTATTCCGGGAAAGACCGCGAAGGGGATGGGCCCATGCAGATCGACGACGAAACCCTGATGGCGCTGGCCGATGGTGAACTGGACCCCGGCCGGACCGAGGCGGTGCGCCGCGCGGTCGCCGCAGATCCCGAGCTGCAGGCCCGCCTGCACCGCTTCGAGGAGACCCGCCGCCTGCTGGCGGGACTGCGCGGCCGGGGCGGCGGGGCAGGGGCGGCGGCAGGGACTGAGGATCCGCTGGCCGCGATGATCCGCGCCGCCGCCGCGAAGCCCACCGCCGCCACGCC
>NZ_JAEHFP010000045.1 GCF_016446475.1 Paracoccus binzhouensis
GGCCTGCGCGGCTGGCTGCTGCGCGGGCTGGCCGGCTTGGCCGCGGCGGCGGCGCTGGCGGCGCCGGCGCTGGAATCGGGCATTCGCAACAAGCTCTCCGACATCGTGATCCTGCTCGACGACCGCAGCGCCAGCCAGGCGCTGCCGGGCCGGGCGGCGCAGACCGATGCCGCGCTCGAGGAACTGACCCGCCAGCTTTCCGCCCTGCCGGATACCGAGATCCGCCGGGTGACGGTCGGCGACGACCCGGACGGCACGGCTCTGGGCACCGTCCTGACCCGGGCGCTGGCCGCCGAGCCGCAGGGCCGCATCGCCGGGGTGATCGCGCTGACCGACGGGCTGGCCCATGACGCGCCGATGGTTCCGGCCACGGCCCCGGCGCCGGTGCATGTGCTGCTGACCGGCCGGCCCGCGGATTGGGACCGCCGGCTAGTGATCGAGGAGGCCCCCGCCTATGGCCTGATCGGCAAGCCCGTCACCATCCGCCTGCGGATCGAGGATCAGGGCGCCGTCCCCCCGGAGGTCGCACAGGCCCCCGCCCGGCTGCGCATCCTGCTTGACGGCGAGGAGATGCGCAGCCTCGACCTGCCGCCCGGCGTGACGCTGGACCTGCCGGTGGTGCCGGACCATGCCGGGCAGAACGTGGTCTCGATCGGCTTCGACGCGCCCGAAGGCCCGACGCCCGAGCTGACCGACCGCAACAATTCCGCCGCCGTGCAGATCCAGGGCGTGCGCGACCGGCTGCGGGTGCTGCTGGTCTCGGGCGCGCCGCATGCGGGCGAGCGAACCTGGCGCAACCTGCTGAAATCCGACGCGAACGTGGACCTGATCCACTTCACCATCCTGCGGCCGCCGGACAAGATGGACGCGGTGCCGGTGGACGAGATGTCGCTGATCGCCTTTCCGACCCAGGAGCTGTTCCTGGAGCGGATCAAGGATTTCGATCTGATCATCTTCGACCGCGACCGGGTGCGCGGCATCCTGATGCCGCTCTATTACGAGAACATCCGCCGCTATGTCGAAGAGGGCGGCGCGGTGCTGGTCTCGGCCGGGCCGGAGATGTCGACGGTGGAAAGCCTGAACCTGTCGCCGATGGGCGCGATCATCCCGGCGCGCCCCACGGGGCGGGTCTATGACGAGCCCTTCCTGCCGCGCCTGACCGAGGACGGCCAGCGCCATCCCGTGACCGCCGGCCTGCCCGGCGCGCCGGCCGAGGGCGCGCTTGCGGATGGTTCGGGCAGCCATTGGGGCCGCTGGTTGCGCATGTCGCAGGTGATCCCCGACCCGCGCGCGCAGGTGGTGATGACCGGCGCCAATGACGAGCCGCTGCTGATCCTGAACCGGGTCGGCAAGGGGCGGGTGGCGCTCCTGACCTCGGACCAGGTCTGGCTCTGGGGCCGGGGCTTCGAGGGCGGCGGGCCGCAGCTGGAACTGCTGCGCCGCATCGCCCATTGGTCGATGCAGGAACCCGAGCTGGAGGAGGAGGCGCTGCTGGCCGACGTGACCGGCGGGCTGGGTGTGACCATCACCCGCCGCACCATGGACGACACCGCCGGCCCGGTGCGCATCACCCGCCCCGATGGCGAGACCGAGGAACTGCCGCTGACCGAGGCCGGACCGGGCCGCTTCACCGCGCGCTGGACCGCACCGGGGCCGGGGCTCTACCGGCTGGCCGATGGCGAGATCGCCCGCGTGCTGGCGCTCGGCCCAGCCGCGCCCCGCGAGTTCGAGGAAACCGTGGCCTCGGGCGCGGTGCTGGGCCCCCTGGCCGAGGCGACGCAGGGCGCGGTGCTGCCGCTCTCCGAGGGCGTCCCGTCGCTGCGCACGGTGCGCGAAGGCCGGCCGGCGCATGGCGAGGGCGTGACCGGCCCCTGGATCGCCATTACCCCGCGCGATGCCGCCTCGGTCAGCGGCATGACGCACCGGCCGCTGCTGCCGGGCTGGGCCTGGCTGGCTCTGATCGCCGGCCTGGCGCTGGCCGGCTGGCTGGCCGAAGGGCGCGGCCGGCTGCGCGCCGCCTGAGCGCCGCCTGAGCACGGGCAAACTTGCCAAGTTCGCCCCCCGTTGCTAGGCAAATGAAAACATTCCAAGAGGACCGCATGGCTTCCGACGAGACCGCCTATATCCCGCCGACCGAAGTCGATCTGGCGATGATCAAGCGCATCCTGCCGCATCGCTATCCCTTCCTGCTGGTGGACAAGGTCCGCGACATCGTGCCGATGGAAAGCTGCGTCGGCATCAAGAACGTCACCTCGAACGAGCCGCATTTCGAGGGGCACTTCCCGCAGGAGCCGGTCATGCCGGGCGTCCTTATCATCGAGGCCATGGCCCAGGCGGCCGCCGTGCTGGTCGGCGTCTCGCTGGACCTCGCGGGCAAGGGCATGGGCACCTATTTCATGTCCATCGACAAATGCCGCTTCCGCCAGAAGGTGGTGCCGGGGGACGTGCTGGAACTGCACATGAAGACCCTGCGCGGTGGCGGCAAGGTCTGGAAATTCGAGGGCCGCGCTATGGTCAACGGCCAGCTTGCCGCCGAGGCCGAGGTCATGGCCATGCTGAACCGTGGCGACAATGGCTGACGCCCGGGTCCATCCCTCGGCCGTCGTCGACCCCGCCGCCGTGATCGGCGAGGGCTGCGAGATCGGCCCGTTCTGCGTCGTCGGTCCCGAGGTCGTCCTCGGCCGCGGCGTGGTGCTGAAATCCCATGTCGTGGTGGCGGGCGAGACCGCGATCGGCGACGAGACGGTGGTCTTCCCCTTCGCCTCGCTGGGCGAGGTGCCGCAGGATCTCAAGTTCCGCGGCGAGCGCACCCGGCTGGAAATCGGCGCCCGCAACCGTATCCGCGAATACGTGACCATGAACCCGGGCACCGAGGGCGGCGGCGGCGTCACCTGCATCGGCGATGATGGCCTGTTCATGGCCGGCAGCCATGTCGCCCATGACTGCCGGATCGGCGACCGGGTGATCCTGGTGAACAATGCCTCGGTCGCCGGTCATTGCGTGCTGGAAGATGACGTGATCGTCGGTGGCCTGTCCGGCGTGCACCAATGGGTGCGCATCGGCCGCGGTGCGATGATCGGCGCCGTGACCATGGTGACGGCGGACGTGATCCCCTTCGGCTTGGTGCAGGGCCCGCGCGGCCATCTGGACGGGCTGAACCTGGTCGGGCTGAAGCGCCGCGGCGCCTCGCGCGAGGACATCCACGCGCTGCGGGACATGCTGGCGCAGCTGGGCCGGGGCAGCTTCCGCGACACCGCCCGGCAACTGGCCGCGGCCGAGAACGGCCCGATGGTGCGCGAGGTGCTGGACTTCATCCTCGGCCCCTCGGACCGCAGCTTTCTGGCACCCCATCCATGAGCCGCATCGCCCTGATCGCCGGCGAGGGCCGCCTTGCCCCCGCCATCGCCGCCGCGCTGGACCGGCCGCTGGTCTATGCGCTGGACAATCTCAAGCCCCAGATCGAGGCCAGGCCCTTCCGCCTGGAGCGGCTGGTGCCCTTCCTGGACGAGCTGGCCGAGCAGGGCGTGACCCGGGCGGTCTTTGCCGGCGCCATCCGCCGCCCGAAGATCGAGCCGGAGCTTTTCGACCCGCGCACCCTGACCATCGTGCCGCGCATCCTGATGGGGATGCAGTCGGGCGACGACGCCGCGCTGCGCGCGGTTCTGGACGTGTTCGAGGAGGCCGGCATAGCCATCTGTTCCGTCGACCAGATCCTGCCGGATCTGGTGCCGGGCGAAGGCGTTCTGGCGGGCGAGCCGGGCCCGCGCGACTGGAAGGACGCCGCCCGCGCCGCCGAGATCGTCGCCGGTCTCGGCGCGCTCGACATCGGCCAGGGCGCGGTGGTGGCGCAGGGCCTCTGCCTTGCCGTCGAGGCGCTGCCGGGCACCCAGGCGATGCTGGAATTCGCCAAGGCGCATGCCGGCCTGAAACCCGATCCCAGGGGGGCGGGCGGCGTGCTCTACAAGGCACCCAAGCCCGGCCAGGACCGGCGCATCGACCTGCCGACCATCGGCCCCGATACCGTCTCGCAGGCCGCCGAGGCCGGGCTGGCCGGCATCGCCTGGGAGGCGGGCGGCGTCATCCTGCTGGACCGGGCCGAGGCGCTGCGCCGCGCCGAGGCGGCGGGGCTGTTCCTCTGGGCCCGGGGGTGAATGGGTATTTGGAAAACGGAAAGAGCCTTGCTTCGCCGTTTCCCAAATATCCCGAGCACGGTGCCGCGGCAGCGGCGGGTGGGTATTTGGGCAACGAAGAAGCCCGCGCGGCTTCTTTGCTCTTCAAATACCCCTGGAACATGGCAAGCGGAGCGGCGCGATGAAATTCTTCCTGATCGCCGGCGAGCCTTCGGGCGACAACCTGGGCGGCGCCTTGATGGCCGGGCTGAAAGCTCTCGATCCGGGCGCCGAATTCCTGGGGATCGGCGGCCCGGCCATGGCGGCAGAGGGGCTGGCGAGCCGCTTTGCCATGGAAGAGCTGAGCCTGATGGGCATCTGGGAGGTGCTGCCGAAATACCGCGCGCTGAAGGCCCGCATCGCCGAGACCGCCCGCGCCGTGGCCGAGGCCCGGCCCGATGCGCTGATCACCATCGACAGCCCGGATTTCTGCCTGCGCGTGGCGCGCCAGGCGCGGGCGCTGGCCCCGGATCTGCGCACCATCCATTACGTCGCGCCCTCGGTCTGGGCCTGGCGGCCGGGGCGGGCGAAGAAGATGGCCGAGGTCATCGACCATGTGCTGGCGATCCTGCCCTTCGAGCCGCCGCTGATGCAGGCCGCCGGGATGAGTTGCGATTTCGTCGGCCATCCCATCGTCGCCGAGCCGGTGGCGGGCGAGGCCGAGGCGGCGGCGTTTCGCGCCGCGAACGGCATCGCGCCGGATGCGCCGCTGGTGCTGTGCCTGCCGGGCTCGCGCCGGACCGAGGTCGGCCGGCTTGGCCCGCGCTTCGACGAGGCGCTGATGCGGCTGCGCGACCGGGTGCCCGAGATCCGGGTGGTGATCCCGACCGTGCGCGGCGTCGCGGGCCTGGTGCGCGACATGGCCCGGCGCTGGCCGACGGCGCCGGTGGTGGTCGAAAGCCCGGGCGAAAGGCGCGCGGCCTTTGCCGCCGCCGACCTGGCGCTGGCGGCCTCGGGGACGGTCAGCCTGGATCTGGCCGCGAACGACGTGCCCATGGTGATCGGCTATGACGTGGCGCCGCTCAGCCGGTTGATCATCGGGATGCTGCTGCGGACCGATACGGTGACGCTGGTCAACCTGGTCAGCGAGACCCGCGCCGTGCCGGAATACCTGGGCCGCAATTGCCAGCCGGGGCCGATGTCACAGGCGCTTTATCGACTGGTCGAGGATCCCGAGGAGCGCGCCGCGCAACTGGCCGCCATGGCGCTGACCATGCAGCGGCTGGGGCGCGGCGGCGAGGCCCCGGGCCTGCGCGCCGCGCGTTCGGTCATGGCGGCGATCAGTTCTGCGCCGCGACCACGATGATCTCGACCTTGTAGTCGGGCGTCGCCAGCGCCGATTCGCCGGTGGCGCGGGCCGGGGCGTGGCCGGGGGCGACCCAGGCGTCCCAGACGGCGTTCATCTCGGCGAAATCGGCCATGTCGGCCAGCCAGATCTGGGCCGAGAGGATGCGGGTCTTGTCCGAGCCGCATTCCGCCAGCAGCCGGTCGACCTGGGCCAGCACCGCGCGGGTCTGCTCGGTCACCGATTCGTCGGGCTTGCCGACCTGGCCCGCCAGATAGACGGTGCCGTTATGGACGACCGCCTGGCTCATGCGGGGGCCGGTCTCGATGCGCTTGATCTCGGACATGGAAAATCCTTTCGGGTTGGGCCGGCGTCAGAAGAGCCGCCAGAGGAACAGCGCCGTCATGCCAAAGCCGATGGCCGCAATCAATGCCCGCAACGCGCCGATCGGGATGCGCCGCGCCACCGGCGCGCCCAGATAGCCGCCGAGCACGGTGCCGAGGCTCATCACCGCCGCCGGTCCCCAGGCGACTTGCCCGCCCGCCGCGAAGATCGCGAAGGAGATCACCGACAGCGCGAAGGACAGCCAGTTCTTCAGCCCGTTCATCTGGTTCAGCTGCGTCATGCCCCAGAGCGCGAACAGCGCCAGCAGCACGATGCCCAGCCCGCCGTTGAAATAGCCGCCATAGATCGCGACCGGCACCATGGTCCCGGCCCCGAAGGGCGCGACCGCGTTGCGGTGCTGCGCCGCCCATTCCCGCACCCTGGCGCCCCAGATGAAGACCGAGGTCGCCGCCAGCAGCAGGAACGGCACCAGCACCGCGAAGGCCTGGTTCGAGGAGACCAGCAGCAGGCAGGAGCCGGCGATGCCCCCGACCAATGTCCAGAAGGTCAGGCGCAGCACCAGTGCGCGTTCGATCTGGGCGATCTCGCGGCGGAAGCCCAGGGCCGCCGACAGGTAGCCCGGCAGCGCCGCCACGGTGCTGGTGGCATTGGCCGAGACCACCGGCACGCCGCCGGCGACCAGGGCCGGAAAGGTGATGAAGGTGCCGCCGCCGGCGACGGCGTTCAGCATCCCACCGAGAAAGCCGGCGGCGAGCATCAGCAGGGTTTCGGTCATGCGCGGCCTTTCCGGGTTGCTGGGGCAGCCTTGCATAGCCGCGCCGGCGGGGGGCGTCCAGCGGGCCGGGACGGAGAGGCGTTCGGGAAGGATCGCCGGGGGCGCCGGCAGCCGGGCGGGATGCCCTGCCTCCCGGCACCTGCCACCGGGAGCCTGGCGCCGGGGGGGCCGGCGCCGGAGAACGGACCGGCTCGGGAAAAAATCGCAGGGCCTGGGAATAGGTGGGCCGGTCGGTCCGTAACCCCTTTGCAACCGCCTGGTGTTGCTCTGGATCAAGGGATGAAAGGCATGAAACCGCTTTGCATGGCTCTGATGGCGGTCGTGGTGCTTCCGGCCCCGGCCCTTGCCGATGACGACGATTTTCCCCGCTACGCGCCGGGGCCCGGGATCGAGCGGCTGCTGCTGCGCGGTCTCGATGGCTGGGCCTATCCGTTCTGGCGTGGCGATGACGATGATGACCGGCGCCGGGTTCGCTATCGCGCCTGGGACGATGACGACGACGATCGCCCCCGCCGTCGCCGCGGAAGGGACGACGACGATGATGACGATGACGATGACGACGATTGACGGATCGGACGGCGAGGCCGGCCCCTGGCGGGCCGGTTCTTGTGCCTGCCCCTAGCCTGCCTCGAAGCCGGCGCGGATCTCGGTCTCGGCACGCGCCGCCAGCGTCTTGCGCGTCTCGCCCGCCACCGGGATCGGGGCGTGCAGCCGCACCGTGACCGAGCCCTGCGGGTGTTGCGCCAGCACCGCCAGCAGATGCGGGCCCAGGTGCATGTCGCCCCACCAGCCATAGAAGCGCGGGTCGCGGCCCTGCGGGGCGCGGTAGGTGGCGCTCATCGGCTGGATGGCCAGCCCCTCGGGCAGGGCGGGGTCCAGGAAGCCCTGGAACAGCGTCGGCTTGAAGGGCAGCACCCGGCGCCCGTCGCTGCTGGTGCCCTCGGGGAAGAACAGCAGCCGGTGGCCGGCGCGGGTGCGCTCGGCGAATTCCTCGGCCTGGGCGCGGGCGAGTTTCGGGTCGCGGGCGACGAAATGCGTGTCGGTGACCCGGGTCAGCACGTTGATGCCGGGCCAGCCCGCCACCTCGGCCTTGGAGACGAAGAACACCGGCAGGGCGGCGTTCAGCACGAAGATGTCGAGCCAGCTGGAATGGTTGGCGACGATGGCGCCGGGGCCGCGCATGGGTCGGCCCTCGCAGCGCCATCTCAGCCCCAGGATCCGCAGGCAGAGGCGGCAGACGATCTGCACATGCGGCCCGGTGACCGGGCGATGCGCGCCGGTGAACAGCCGCTCGATGCCGCGCATGGGCAGGATCAGCAGCACGCCCAGCACCAGCACCAGCACGATGCCGGTGCCGCGCAGCGCCACCAGCAGCCAGCCGAGGCGGCCGGGGCGCGGGATGGCTGGCGGCGGTTCCTCGCCGCGCCACGTGCTGCGGGACGGCGTGCCGTTGGACGATGTGCCGCGGGCTTGGGTATCGCGGGCCTGGGCATCGCAGGACGGCGTGCCGCTGGAGGGGGTATGGCTGGAGGGGCCGCTCATTGTCCCTGCCGGGCCTCGTAGAACTTGCGGTGCTTTTCCGACATGGCTTTGGTGTCGACCAGCAGGAAGACGTCGGTGGTGTTGAAGGGCCGGTCCAGATAGGCGCCCTCGCCGACCAGGCCGCCGAGCCGCAGATAGGCCTTGATCAGCGCCGGCATGCCGGTCATGGCGGCGCGGCGGTCCAGCTGCGCGGCCGGGACCAGGTCCATCGCCTGATAGCCCTCGGGCCGGGCGCGCGGGCGGATCGCCGGTGGCGCCAGGTGGTGGTGATGCAGCCAGCTCAGCGGCTGGGCCAGCGCCTGCACGTCGGTGCCATGGAACGAGGCGACGCCGAACAGGATCTCGATCCGCCGCGCCAGCACGTAATCCGCCAGCGCGTTCCACAGCAGGAACATGCCCGAGCCGCCGCGAAAGGCCGGGTCCACGCAGGACCGCCCCAGCTCCAGCAGCGAGCGCCCGCAGCGGCGCAGCGGCGCCAGGTCGTATTCGCCGTCGCAGTAGAAGCGGCCGAAGGTTTCGGCCCGGTCGCCGGGCAGCAGGCGATAGACGCCGACCACATGGTCCAGTTCGTCGCGCGAACGGCGGTTGTCGACCAGCACCAGGTGATCGACCACCGGGTCGAATTCGTCCCGCTCCAGCCGCCGCTCGTGATCGACCAGCGCGCCGTCGCCGCCCAGCTCCTCGACGAAGACCCGGTATCGCAGCCGCTGCGCGGCCAGCAGGTCGGATTCGTCCGTGGCGAGCCGCGTCTCGAAAAAGGAAGTCTCGGGCGTCATTGTCCGGCCTGGCACCCTGTCTGGTTGCGATCTGGCATGTGTCTAGGCGTGCCGGGGGGACATTGCAACCGCGGCCCGACCCGGCCGCGCCCCGCGGCGCCAAGACGGGTTGACTCGCGCAAAAGTTGAATTAACCTGCAGATATCGCCTAATAGGGGTCCATGTTGACCAGTTCAAGATTGATATGTCTGCCGTCCACGACCTGTTTCCCGGCATTGGTGAAGTTCACGGTGATGCGGTCGCCGATCCGCGACTGCACCTGTCCGATGCCCCATTCCGGTGCGCCGGGATGGCGCACCATCATGCCGGGTTCCAGGATTTCATTCATCTTTCGCCCCTTCTTGCGGCACGGTCTTGCGGCATGGTGCAGGCTAGCCCTCCATGGATGATCTGACAATCTATCGCGACCCGCCGCAGGGGCCCGCGCCGCAGGGGGTAGGGGCCGAACGCATGGCCGCCCTGGTCAGTTCGCGGCTCTGCCACGACATCGTCTCGCCGCTGGGGGCCATCGGCAACGGGCTGGAGCTGCTGCAGCTTTCCGGCGCCTTTCCCGGCATCGCCGCCAGCGACGAGATGCAGCTGATCGCCGAAAGCGTCGAGGCGGCCCGGGCCCGGGTGCGCTGGTTCCGCATGGCCTTTGGCCATGCCGCGCCGGACCAGCGGCTGAGCCTGGCCGAGCTTTCGGCGCTGCTGGCGGATGTCGAGAAGGGCGGCCGCATCCGGCTGCGCCTGGACGCCCAGGGCGATCTGCCGCGCATCGAGGCGCGGATGATCCTGCTGGGGCTGATGTGCCTGGAAACGGCGATGCCCTGGGGCGGCAGCGTGCTGGTCTGCCGCGGCGCCAGCGGCTGGCGGCTGGTCGCCGAGGCCAGCCGCACCCGGCCCGACCCGGCCCTGTGGTCCTGGCTGGATGCGGCGCCGACGCGCGAGCAGCCCGAGCCGACCTCTTCCGAGGTGCATTTCCCGTTGCTGGCCGGCTTCGCCCGCGCCGCGAACCGGCCGCTGGCCTGGGAACTGGACGAGACCGGCGGCGAGATCGCCTTCTAGAGCCGGTTGACCAGCCGCCGCCTGAGCCTGTGCAGCGGGCCGGGCGGCAGTTCCGCCCCCTCCTCCAGCAGGGCGCCGAGCAGCGCCAGCGCCTCGGCCTCGGCATGGTCCAGCAGCGCCATCCCGGCCTCGAGCCGGGTGCGCGGGTTGCCCTGGCGGGCCAGCCGGCGCAATTCCGGCAGGGCCCGCGCCGGGTGGCGGGGCAGGGCGGCGATGGCCAGGCTCAGCCGATAGGATTCGGCCCCGACCCGGACCGCGCGGTGATCGCGGCGGATCGCGGCGGCGTCGATGCGGTTCTCGACCAGCATCTCGGCCAGCGGGCCGATGCGGCCGGCCAGGGCCAGCACGCCGGTGGCCGGATGGCCGCCATGCGGCAGCGGCACCGCGGTCAGCCGCGGAAAGCCTGTCCGGATCCGCGCCGCATGGGCGCGGTCGGCGGCGATGGCGGGATCATAGATCAGCAGTCCGGCCACGTCGCGCGCGCCCCGATCCTCGGGACGGGGCATGGCCATGCCGATATGGGCGAATTTCGGGTGACGGCCGGGATCGTAGGGTGCGACCCGCGGGTCGATGCTGTATTGCGGCGACACCGCCATCACCCGCCGGGCGTGGCAGGCCGCCGAATAGAGCAGCGCCGCATAGCCGCCCATCGAGAAGCCGGTCGCGACGACCTCGTCATAGAAGCGGGTGGCGCGTTCCAGCGCTTCGGCCAGCGCCGCGCTGCGGTCCGAGACGAACCAGTCCCGCCGCGCCGTCTGCACCACCAGCGCGTCGATGCCCAGCCGCCGGGCAAAGCGCGGGCAGTCCGGCGGCTCGAAGCCGCGCATGGCGCGGTCGCGGCCGTGCTCGAAGCAGACCACCGCCCGGCGCCCGTCGCCGGAACCGCGGAACAGGGTGATGCGGTGGCGCCGGTCCTGGTGCAGCCTTTCGGGCCGCATCAGGGGCGGATGGTGCCGTCGCCGGTGACCAGATACTTGAAGCTGGTCAGCTGCTCGGCGCCGACCGGGCCGCGGGCGTGCATCTTGCCGGTGGCGATGCCGATCTCGGCGCCCATGCCGAACTCGCCGCCATCGGCGAATTGCGTCGAGGCGTTGCGCATCAGGATGGCGCTGTCGAGGCCCTTGAAGAAGCGCTCGGCGGTGGCGTCGCTCTCGGTCAGGATCGATTCGGTATGGCCCGAGCCGTAGCGGCGGATATGGGCGATCGCCTCCTCGACGCCGTCGACCAGCTTGACGGCGATGATCTTGTCCAGGAACTCCTGCCCGAAATCCGAGGGCTCGGCCGGCACGGTGCCAGGGATCCTGGCCAATTCGCCCTCGGCCCGCACCTCGACGCCGGCGTCGAGCAGATCCTGCACCAGCACGGCGCCGTGCCTGGTATAGAACTGCCAGTCGATCAGCAGGCATTCGGCGGCGCCGCAGATGCCGGTGCGCCGGGTCTTGGCGTTCAGCACCACGCGGCGCGCCTTCTCCAGGTCGGCGTCGCGGTCGGCATAGACGTGGCAGATGCCTTCCAGATGGGCAAAGACCGGCACCCGGGCCTCTTTCTGCACCAGCCCGACCAGGCCCTTGCCGCCGCGCGGCACGATCACGTCGATGAAGTCCTGCGCCCGCAGCATGGCGGCCACCGCCTCGCGGTCGCGGGTCGGCACCATCTGGATCGCCGCCTCGGGCAGGCCGGCCTGCTTCAGCCCCGCGACCAGCGCCTCGTGGATGGCCGTCGCGCTGTTCAGGCTTTCCGAGCCGCCGCGCAGGATCACCGCATTGCCGGCCTTCAGCGCCAGCGCCGCGGCATCGGCGGTGACGTTGGGCCGGCTTTCGTAGATCACCCCGATGACGCCCAGCGGCGTCGCCACGCGCCGGATGTGCAGCCCGTTCGGCCGGTCCCATTCCGCCAGCACCCGGCCCACCGGATCCGCCTGGGCCGCGACCGAGCGCAGCCCCTCGGCCATGGCGCGGATGCGCACCGGGTCCAGCTTCAGCCGGTCCAGCATGGCGGGGCTCAGGCCCTTTTCCCCGGCATGCTGCATGTCGAGGATATTGGCGTCGAGGATCGCCTGCTCGGCCTTCAGGATCGCCTCCGCGGCGCCGATCAGCGCGGCATGCTTGCGCTCGGCCGAGGCCTCGGCCAGCACGGCGGCGGCGGCGCGGGCCTTCTGCCCCAGATCCGCGATCAACGCATCGGCATCGGAAGTGGTCAGGTCTTTCATGGCGGCATTCCCTTGCATGAGGCCTGAAATAGGCCCGCGCGCGCCGAAAAACCAGAGAGGAAAGGCCGAGGCGGCGGAAATCGCCGCGCGGATGCCGGCCCCGGGCGCGGCAGGGCGGAGCCGAGATGCCCCTGCGATGCCATGCTGAAAAAAAAAAACCGCATTGAGCAGGGACTTCCCGGGCGCTTTCAGCGCAGATCGGGAACAGGGGAATAGGGATAAGCCCATCCGCCGGGCATGATCATGCACCCCTGCCCGCAGAATGGCTCGATCCTTGCCGAAGGCGCGCAGAGGGGGACCGCGGCCGGCATTTCTTGCCGTCGCCATTCTTCGCCCCGCTTTGCCGTTTCGCATGGGCGATGAAGCCAAGCGGCGGTGCGGCTGGGGCGTGGCCCGCATTGGGCGCGCAGGATCGGGACTGGCGCGGTGCGCGCGTGATGACAAGCCATCTCGCCAATTCGCCTTCGCGCGAGAGTTCGGATCCTGCACCGCCCCCCGGGACAGATAGGCGGAGGAAATGTCCCGGCCGCAGTTTAGCCTCGCCGTCGCCGTCGCCGTCGCCGTCGCCGTCACCGGATCGTCGATCGGCAAGGACGGCCCTGCGCCGACGATGGCCGGGATCGGCGCCGCAACCGCCGGCCGTCGTCAGCATCGCGCCGGATCGGGGCGCGTCCCTTGGCGAAAGGAAGGATTCCGGGCCGGCCGGCGCAGGGGCCATGGCCGGTGATCGACTCGCGGGGCCGGCCGGGCCGGCAGGTCCGGCCCGAACCTGTCGCAGGCCGGCCCCTCGGCCGGTATCTGCAGGGCATCGCCCATCCGGCGTGCGTCCTTTCCATCTGCTGGCGATATCCGACCAGGGTCTGCCCCGAGGCCAGGCCGATGCCGGCGAACGGGATCTTGTCGCGCGTATCGGGCAAATGGTGCCGGGCTCTGGGCGAGGCCGCCGCTTTCGTGTCGGCGAGGCGGATCCTGCCATCCCCGGTCTGGCGGATCTCGGCCTTGCCGCAGCGCAGCACGAGGCTGTCGCCCGCAACGACCTCTCGGTCACGATGTCGGTGTGTCGGCCGCTGGGCAAGGTCATGGTGCCGCCACACCGACCTGCGGGACATGGGAACGGTTGATATCGCGGCTTCCGTGCCGCCGGTCATGGTCGATTTCGACGCGCCCACGACCTCGGGCCGCCTTCCGCCGACAAGGCCCGCCCGGTCGTTTCCCACCCACCGCTTCATCGCGATCCTTTTCTGCGTGAAGGAATGTTTCCCCTTCACCCTCCTGATCCTCAAAGCGGAGTTCATCGAAGCCGCGCCCCGTTCCTTTCCGTCAGGCCTGTTGGTCCTGAAGGTCGAGCGCGCCTTGTGCCCCGTGACCGGGGGCTTGCCGGGATTGCCTTCGAGGAATGCGACCGCCACCTCCATGCCGGTGCGGGGGGCGATCATGCCGCTTTGACGGACCTGCGTCACGATGCCGTCGAAGCGCAACAGCGCCAGGATGTCGGGGCCGAGCTGGTGCTGGTCGTCGCCCGTCTGGCCGGGACCGCCGGGGATGCGGCGGATGCGGCGCTTGGCTTTTCCTGCTCCATGCACCCGGGCCGATCGCGGCGCCGATGATCGACGGCGGCGGCATCGCCGATATCGTGCCGGACGGGCTTCAGGCCGAACGCCTGTGGACGGATTGCGCGGCGGCTGGTCGGCCATCGCCCAGGCCCTGGTCGAGGCCGCAGGGCCGTTCCGGCAAAGCGCCCCGGCATTCGGGGCGACGGCACCTCAGGCGGTGACGGGCACCACCACCGTATCCTCGACATGCAGTTTGACACGCACCTGCGAGCCGGAGGCGGGCAGGGCGCGGGCGTTGAAGTGATGGCTGGGGATCCGGATGGCGATTTCGGCCCCGCCCTGCAGGGCCAGGCTCGCCTTCAGGCTCTCGCCCTGGAAGACGATCTCGCCCACCGTGCCCTCCAGGCAATTGGTCCCGGGTTCCGCCGGCTCGTCGCCGCATAGCAGCAGCGTCTCGGCCTGCAGCGCGATGCACAGCTGGCCGGGCGCCAGGTCGCGCGGGCAGCCAAGCACCGCCGATCCGAGCCGCACCGCCCGCACCCCCACGCGCTCGACCGGCACGAGCGTCGATTCCCCGACGAAGTCGGCCACGAAATCGTTGACCGGCCGCGAATAAAGCCCGCGCGGCGTGTCGATCTGCACGATCCGCCCCGCCTTCATCACCGCCACCCGGTCCGACATGGTCAGCGCCTCGCGCTGGTCGTGGGTGACATAGATGATCGTCGCGCCCAACTCGGCATGCAGGCTGCGCAGCTCCATCTGCATCGCCTCGCGCAGGTTCTTGTCCAGCGCCGACAGCGGCTCGTCCATCAGGATCAGCCGCGGCTCGAAGACGATCGCGCGCGCCAGCGCAACGCGCTGCCTCTGCCCGCCCGAAAGATTGGCGATCGGCCTGTCGCCATAGCCCGCCAGGTCGACGCTGCGCAGCGCGCGGGCCACGCGCTGCTGGATCCGCTCGGGCGGGGTCTTGCGGGCGCGCAGCGGGAAGGCGATGTTCTCGGCCACGCTGAGATGCGGAAAAAGCGCGTAGTTCTGGAACACCACGCCGATATCGCGCTTCTGCGGCGGTAGCAGCGTGACATCGGCATCGCCGAAGAACACCCGCCCCGCGCTTGGCCGGGTGAAGCCGCCAATGATCTGCAGCAGCGTGGTCTTGCCCGAGCCCGACGGCCCGAGGATCGAGACGAATTCCCCCGCCGCGATGTCGAGCGACACGCCCTTGAGCGCCTGGAAATCGTGATAGCTCTTGGTGATGTCCTGCAGGCGGACGGGAACGAAATTCGATTGCGTCATGGGGGGCTCCGGTCTGGCGGGGGCCGGGCGCATGGCTCAGGCGCCCTGACGGGTCTTGCTGCGAAGGCTGGACAGGACGACCAGCGCGAAGGAAAGCGTGATCAGCGCCGCGCTGATCGCGGCGATGGTGGGGTCGATCTCGTTGCGCAGGCTCATGAACATGCGCCGCGGCAGGGTCTGGTTCTCGCCCCCGGCGATGAAGATCGATACCACCGTCTCGTCGAGCGCGCCGATGAAGGCGAAAAGCGCCCCGGTCGCCACCGAGGGGCGGATCTGCGGCAGTGTCACCTTGACGAAGGCGGCGAAGCGGCCGAGGCCGAGGCTGCGCGCGACATTCTCCTGGTTCATGTCGAAGGAGCGCAGCCCCGCCAGCACCGAGATGAAGACATAGGGAAGGTTCATCATCGAGAAGGCGCAGACCAGGCCCAGCTTGGTCGCGTTCAGTCCGACCTGCGCATAGACCATGTAGAGCCCGGCGGCGAGGATGATCACCGGCACCATCACCGGGGTCAGCAGCACGATCTGCAGCCGGCGCAGCAGCGGCGAAGCCGAGACATTGGCGGCATAGGCGGCCGCGGTGCCCACGGGCACGCAGATCAGCGTCGAGAGCGAGGCCAGCAGCAGGCTGTTCAGCGTCGCGTCCATCCAGTCGCGATCGCCGAAATAGGCCGCGTACCAGCGCCAGGAAAAGCCCGGCGGCGGAAAGGTCAGGAAACGCGAATCCGAAAAGGACATGATGATGACGATGCCGATCGGCAGCACCAGGAAGGCCAAGATCGCGCCGGTCGCGATCCAGAGCAGCAGGCGGGGCAGGGACGAGGTCATGCCGGGCCTCCTCAGCGCATGCCGACGATCTTCTCGACCGGCAGGATGCGGTCGACGCCCCAGAAGATCAGCATCACGATCATCAGGAGCATCATCGCCACGGCGCTGGCGGCGCCGAACTGCAGGTAGAGCTCGACATTGCGCTGCACCAGGGACGAGACCATGATCGTCTTGCCGCCGCCCAGCAGTTCGGGGGTCAGGTAGAAGCCGAGGCAGAGGATGAAGACCAGAACCGAACCCGCGAAGAGCCCGGGCAGGGCCAGCGGCAGCAGCACCCGGCGAAAGACGTGGAAGGCGCCGCCGCCAAGGCTGTGACCGGCCTGCAGCAATTCCGCCGGGATCTTCGAGATCGCCGCATAAAGCGGGAAGACCATGAATGGCACCATGACATGCACCATGCCGATCAGCACGGCGGTGTAATTGTGCGACAGCGATAGCGGCTGTTCGATGATGCCCAGGGCGATCAGCGTCGAATTGACGATCCCCTTGCGCTGCAGCACCACCAGCCAGGCATAGGTGCGCACCAGGACCGAGGTCCAGAACGGCAGCATGACCAGCGCCAGGATCAGCGTCGACCACCCGCGCGAGGCGATCGCGGCCGCATAGGCCAGAGGAAAGCCCAGGGCGATGGCGAGCAGCGTCACCCACAGGCTGACCCTGAGCGTGTCGGCATAGGTGCGCCAGTAGATCGGTTCCTCGAATATCCGGGCGTAATGCACCAGGCTGAAGGCATCGCCCTCGCGCAGCGACTGGAAGGCCAGCAGGCCCAGCGGCAGGCCGAGAAACAGCCCGACGAGCAGCAGGGCGGGCAGGAACAGCAGCAGGTAGCCGCGCTGCTCGGCCCGCTCGGCGCGGGTGATGGCGTCTTCCATGGGCAGATCGGTCATCGGTTCCGGTTCCGGTGGGAAGGGATGGGCAGGGCGCGAACGCCCCGCCGGTGTGGCGACGAAGGCACCGGGGGGCTCAGTCCTGCATGAAGGCGAGCCAGCGCTTCTCGGCTGCCTCGCCGGCTTCCGAGGCCCACCAGGCGGCGCTCAGCGGCACCTGGATCGCGAGGTTCTCGGGCGCCGAGGTCAGGGTCCCGAGCCGTTCGGCGTCCATGAACACGGCGAATTCGGTGTTCAGCGGGCCGGTGGTGTATTCGGTCGCCCAGCCGGCCTGGCCCTTGGGGTCGAGCAGGCCGTTGATCAGCTTCATCGCCGCGTCCCGGTGCGCCGTTCCCTTCAGCACCGCAAGGCAGGTATATTCCATGATCGCCTGGTTGCGGGTGAAGGTCGCGGCGGCGCCTTCGCCCACCGCGGTCGCGGCGCGTCCGTCCCAGAGCGGCAGCATGTCCACCTCGCCGTCATAAAGCAGCTGCGTGGTCTCGGCGCCCGAGGTCCACCAGACATCGACATGCGGCTTGATCTCCTCGAGCTTGGCATAGGCGCGATCGACATCGAGCGGGTAGAGGTCGGTGGGTTTCACCCCGTCGGCCAGCAGCGCGATCTCGAGCATCGGCCGGGCATAGTTGCGCAGCGCCCGTTTGCCGGGGAATTGCTCGACATCCCAGAAATCGGCCCAGCTCTTGGGGCCGTTCTCGCCAAAGGTGTCGGTATTGTAGGCCAGCACCGTGGCATAGGCCGAAAGGCCGACCGAATAGTCGTCCTTGAACGCATCGGGCACGCCCGCGGCATTGGGGATCTGCGCATAGTCCAGCGGTTCGAGCAGCCCCTCGTTCTGCCCGCGTGCGCAATAGCCCGCCGAGGCGTCGAACACATCTCAGGTCGGCTTGCCCGACATCACCTGGGCCTTGATCACCGGATAGCGGTCGGCATTCGGATCGGGCACGACGCGCAGGCCGTATTTCGCCTCGGCCGGCCGGATCAGCGTCCTGGTCATCACGTCGAGGATATTGCCGCCATCGGTGGCATAGGTGACGGTTTCCTGCGCCATCGCCGCGCCGGTCAGGGTTGCGGCCAGGGTGAGGCCGCCTAAGGCATGGGAAAGGGCCCTGAAGCTCATGTCATCCTTCCTGTTGGCTGGGTGTTTCTTGGTCTTGTGCCCCCAAGTCTGCGGCATGCGGCGGCAGCAGGGCCAATACAATGCGCGCTGCCATTCATAACCCGGGGTTGGGTGGCAGGGATCGGGCGGGGATCCTGACGCAGCACATCGGGGACGCCATAGCCCGCGGTTATTCCTTGCCGCCGAATGCGCATTGGCCTTGGGCGCGCGGCCCCGCGAAGCTCGGACAGCCGGTTTGCAAGGAGCGCGCGATGACCTTTCCCCCGACCGCAGGCGAAGCGCCCGATGAAACGCCCGACTCTGCCGCCCTGCTCGCCGACTGGATCGCCGGGCTGCGGCTTGGTGCCGTCCCCTGCGAGGCGCGGCAGGCCGCCAAGGACTGCCTGGTCGATGCGGTGGCCTGCATGGTGGGCGGGGTCTCGGCCGCCTCGTCGCGGCTGGTGCTCGAAACCTTCCGGGCGGCGGGCTCGGGCAGACAGGTGTCGGTCCCGGGCAGTCCCGAGCGGCTGGGCCTGCTCGATGCGGCCTGGCTTGGCGGCCATAGCGCCAATGCGCTGGATTTCGACGATTGCTTCCGCGACGGCGCGCCTTCGCATCCGGGCGCGACGGTGATCCCGCCGGTGCTGGCGCTGGCCGAGGTGCGCGGCGCTTCGGGGGCGGATCTGCTCCGTGCGGTGATCGCGGGCTACGAGGTCTCGCTGCGCATCGGCCGGGCGCTAGACGCCAGCCCCGCGCGCAAGGCCCAGGTGATGGGCTATGGCAGCTGGCAGAGCTTCGGCGCGACGGCGGCCGGGGCAAGCCTGATGGGCCTGGATCCGCGCCGCATCCGCTCGGCCTTCGGCATCACCGCGCTGCTGGCGCCGGTGCCGGGGGTGCGCAAGTCGGTCGAGGGACTCAGGCCCTATGGCTGGCTCAAGAACGCCTATGGCGCCTGCGCCCAGGCCGGGCTGCATGGCGCGCTGCTGGCCGAGCGCGGCTTTCACGGACATCAGAGCGTCTTCGACGGGCCGCATGGCTTCTGGATCATGGCGGGGTCGGACCGACACGATCCGGCGGGCTATCGCGGCCTGGGCGAGGACTGGATGGTGACCCGGGTCGAGTTCAAGCCCTATGCCTGCTGCCGCTGGGCCCATACCATGCTCGAGGCGCTGGCGAGCCTGCGCGGCGGGCTGGACCCCGAGGATGTGGCGCAAGTCGAGGTCCATGGCTTCGGCGAATTCTGCAACGCGCTTGGCGGCGAGTTGCCCGGGACCGTGGTCGATGCGCAGTTCAGCGCCCGCTATCTTGGCGCGTTGGAGTTGCTGGACCGTTCCTCGGCGCGCGGGCTGTTCGAGGCGGATCTGGCCGGCCCGGCGGCGGCCGAGATGGCCGGGCGCATCAGCCTGCATCACGAGCCCGCCTATGACGCGGCGCATGACCGGGCGATGTCCACCCCGGTGCGCGTCGTGCTGCGCACCCGGCACGGCGAGACCCGCGAGACCTATATCGAGGAACCGCCGACCAGCGTGCTGCGCGGCGGCTTCCCGCGGGCGCGGCTCTGCGAGAAGTTCCTGGCGATCTGCGAGCCGGTCCTGGGGGCGGCCCGGGCCGAGGCGGCGCTGGAAACCCTGTGCAACATCGAGACCGCGACGGCGGAACGGCTCGCCGCCCTGCTGGTTCCGCCGCAGCGGGCCGGCTGAGGAGAAGCCTGCGCCGCTTTGCCGGCCACCGCCATCCGGGCCAGCCATCCGGGCCAACCATGGGGCGCTCGGCCGATTGCGCGCGGGCGGCACGCTCACCCCTGCCCGCGGTCGGGGCTGTCGGGGCGGGCCCCGTCCATAACCCGGCGTTCTGCACGCCCCGCCGCATGATATTGGCCTTCCTGCCGCGCGACTGGCAGCTGTGGGCCAGAAGCAAGGAGGTGCAACCATGGGTTACCGTGTCGGTGTCGACGTGGGTGGATCCTTTACCGATTTCGCCGTATTCGACGAGGAAACCGCGACCATCTCGACGCTCAAGGTCTTCTCGCGCCCCGATGCGCCGGGCGCCGAGATCGAGGCCGGGCTGGACATCCTGGCCGCGCGGGACGGCATCGAGCCCGGGAAGGTGCATTATTTCACCCATGGCACCACGGTCGGCGTGAACACGGTGATCCAGCGCAACGGCGATGAGCTGGCGCTCTTCACCACGAAGAACTTCGAGGATGTGCTGCAGGTCGCGCGCCTGAGGATTCCGCAGATCCACAATCTCTGTTCCCGCCGCCCCGAGCCGCTGATCCCGCGCGAGCGCGTCTTCGGCATCGACGAGCGCATCGACGCGACCGGCGCCGTCCTGGTCGCTCCGAGGCGCGAAGACGTGGCGGCGGCGGTGGCGCGCGCGGGCTGCGGGCTGCACGGGCATCGTTCTGGCCTTCCTGCATGCCTATCGCAACCCCGCGAACGAGGCCGCGGTCAAGGCGATGATCGCCGATCTCGCCCCCAATCTCGCCGTCGTCGCCTCGGCCGAAACCTGGCCGATCATCCGCGAATACGAACGCACGATCACCGCGGTGATCTCGGGCTATGTGCAGCCGCGCATCGCGCATTATCTCGACCGTTTCGAGGCTGCCCTGGCCGAAAAGGGCGTGACTTGCCCGGTGCACATCACCAAGTCGAACGGCGGGGTCATGGGGATCGAGCAGGCGCGGGCGGAATGCGTGCAGATGATCCTGTCGGGCACCGCCTCGGGGGTGATCGGCGCGGGCCATCTGGCGCGGCAATGCGGCTTTGCGCGGGTGCTGAGCCTGGATATCGGCGGCACCTCGGCCGATGTCGCGGTGATCGTCGACGGCCAGCCGCAATTCGGCATGGGCGAGCGGATCGGCGATTTCCACATCCATCTGCCCACGGTCTCGGTCTCGTCCGTGGGGCAAGGTGGCGGTTCGGTGGCCTGGGTCGATCCGCTCGGCATGCTCAGGGTCGGGCCGGACAGCGCGGGCTCGACGCCGGGGCCGGCCTGCTACGGGCGCGGCGGCAGGCGGGCGACGGTCACCGATGCGATGGCGGCCGCGAACCTGATCGGCCATAGCCCGCTTGGCTATGGCGCGGTCCGGGTCGACCATGCCGCCGCCCGCGCTGCGATCGCGCCGTTGGCGGAACGGCTCGGCATCTCCGTCGAGGAGGCGGCGGCGCATATCGTCGATATCTCGGTTTCCTCGATGTATGCCGAGGTCTCGGCACTGACCGCGCGCTTCGGCATCGACCCGCGGGCGTTTCACCTGTTCGCCTTCGGCGGCGCCGGCGCGATGCTGGCCTGTTTCCTGGCGCGCGAGCTGGGCACGAAAGGCGTGGTCGTGCCGCCGACCCCGGGCGTGGTCTCGGCGCTTGGCGGGCTGATCGCCGATCTTCGGAACGATTTCATCCGCACGCTTTATGTCGATGTCGATGCGGCCGGCGCGGCGGCGCTTGCCGCGCCGCTGGCCGAACTGCGCGCCACCGCGCTCGACTGGCTGCACGGCCGGCAGGGGTTCCGCGGCAAGGCGCGGATCACGCTTTCGGCCGACATACGCTATGCCGGCCAGGCCTACGAGATCGAGACGCCGCTGGACCCCGAGGCGCTTGATGCCGAGGCCTTGCGCGCGGCCTTTCATGCCGCGCATCGGCGGTTTCACGGGCATGCCGACGCCTCGGCGCCGGTGCAGCTCATCAACCTGCGGCTGGTGATCGCCGGGGCGACCCCGAAACCTGCGCTTCCCGAGATCGCCCGCGCCGCCGGCCCGGCCGTGCCGGTGGTCGAGGTCACCGGCTGGTTCGGCGGCAGGGGCCTTGCCACCCCGGTCCATCGGCGCGGCGATCTGCGCGCCGGCCACCGCTTCGCCGGCCCCGCCATCATCGGCCAGGAGGATACGACCACGGTCGTGCCGCCGGGCTTCGCGGTCGAGGTGGACCGCTTCGGCAATCTCGTCATCACCCGGGAGGCCTGAGATGGTCGTCGATCAGCGCAACCTTTTCGTGCTTGCCAATTTTTGCGCCGCCGCCGCCGATGCGATGGCCTTCACGCTGATGCGCACGCCCATTCGGCCTTCGTCAAGGAGACCGAGGATTTCTCCTGCCAGATCGTGACGCGCGAGGGCCTGGCCTTTGCCAGCCCCTCGCAATTCGGTGCGCCCTGGTATTCGGGGATCGACTATGGCCCGCTTCTGCGGATGTTCGACGATTACGCCCCGGGCGACATCTGCATCACCAACGATCCCTATTCCGGCAATGTCGCGACACATTCGCCCG
The DNA here is from genome assembly GCF_016446475.1 of Paracoccus binzhouensis. Taxonomy (GTDB): domain Bacteria; phylum Pseudomonadota; class Alphaproteobacteria; order Rhodobacterales; family Rhodobacteraceae; genus Paracoccus; species Paracoccus binzhouensis. The sequence continues at coordinate 22,065 of NZ_JAEHFP010000045.1, forward strand.
ACCTGCATATCTGGAAGCCGGTCTTTTATCGGGGAAGGCTTGCCTGCTTCGTCGTCGGGCATATCCACAACACCGATGTCGGCGGCGCGGTGCCGGCCTCGCTTTCGCGCAGCCTGACCGAGATCGCGCAGGAAGGGGTCCGCATCCCGCCCGTCAAGCTGGTCGCCGGGGGGGTGATGAACGACTTCGCCGTCGCGGTGATGCGCGCCAATGTGCGCCTGCCCGATCAGAACTGGGGCGATCTCAACGCCCAGATTGCCTCGGTCAATATCGGCGAGCGCAAGATGCAGGAGATCATCGCCCGCTTTGGCTTCGACGCCTTCATCGGCGGGGCCGAGCGGGTCCTCGACTATGCCGAGGCGCAGGCCCGGGCGGTGCTGTCGCGCGTGCCCGATGGCGAGTATTTCTTTGCCGATTCTGCCGACGAGGATTCGGTCGGCGGCAAACCCTGCCGGATCGCGCTGACCCTGCGGGTGAGCGGCGATGAGGTCGAGCTGGACTACACCGGATCGGACCTGCAGCTTTCGTCCTCGCTGAACATGCCGACGGGCGGGCGCGAGCGTCATCCGCTGGTGATGGTGGGGCTGACCTATGTGCTGTTCACGCTTGACGATTCGCTGCTGCTCAATGCCGGCACGCTGCGCCCGGCGCGCGCGGTCCTGCCCGAGGGCACGGTGGTGAACTGCGCGCCCGGCGCTGCGGTCGGCATGCGCTCGCTGACCTGCGCGCTGACCCAGATCGTGACGGTGGGCGCCTTCGCCCAGGCGCTGCCCGACCTGATGCCGGCCGCCTCGCCCGGCGGCAATGCGATCATGAACGTCAAGACCGCGGCCCGCAACGGCCGTCCGGTCATGGCCTCGATCGGGCCGGTGGGCGGCGGCGGCGGCACGCCCTTCTGCGACGGCTCGGACGGGGCCGGGGGCGCGACCGGCTTCCTGCGCAACACCCCGATCGAGATTTCCGAGGCCGAGGTGCCGATCCGCTTCCTGCGCTACGGGCTGGAACCCGATACCGGCGCGCCGGGGCAGTTCCGCGGCGGGCTTTCGGCGGTCATGGAGTTCCAGGTCACCGCCCCCGAGACGGTGGTGACCGCGCGCAACCGCAACCGCTCGATCATGCCGGGATGGGGACTGCGCGGGGCGCATCCGGGCCGGGTGTCGCGCTTCCTGCGCAACCCGGGACCGGCCGAGCAGCAGCTGCGCAACGCCGACCTGGTGCATTGCGATCCGGGTGACGTGATCCGGGTGGTCGGGCCGGGCGCGGGCGGCTGGGGCGATCCCTTCCTACGCGATCCCCGGGCGGTGCTGCGCGACCTGGCGCGAGGCGCGATCTCGGCGGCGAGCGCCGAGGCCGATTACGGCGTGGTGATCCGGGACGGCCGGATCGACGCAGCGGCGACGGCGGCCCGGCGTGCGCGCCGGCGCGCCGTCCCCGGCGGGCTTTTTTCCCATGCAGCCGAGCGGCGCGCATTCGAGGCCGTCTGGAGCGTGGCGCGTTACGATGCGCTGACCGCCTTCCTGGCGCAAATGCCGGTCGGTTGGCGCTACTTCCTCAAGCACCGGGTCTTCGAGGCGGTTGCGGCCCTGCCCGACGCGGCAGCGCAGGATGCGGCGGCGACCGCCGCGGCCATGGCACGGATCTTCGCGGATCTTTGCACAAGATTCGATCTGCCGGCGCCGCGTCTCGCCGCCGAATAGCCCAATGCCAGACCCCGGCCGGCCCCGGACCGGCCTCGCGCCGTCCCGGGCCTTGCCGGCCGGCGGCGTGGCGCTATTCTTGTCGCGACCCATGCCCGTGGAAGGATCGTCCCGCGATGAACGCTCGCCAGATCGAGATCTTCCGCGCGATCATGCGCGACGGCTCGATCACCGCGGCGGCCAATTCGCTCTCGGTCTCGCAGCCGGCGGTCTCGAAGATCCTCCATCACCTCGAAAGCCAGCTTGGCTACAAGCTTTTCGAGCGGATCGGCGGACGGCTGGTGCCGACCATGGAGGCGCATCTGCTCTACGAGGATGCCGACCGGGTCTTCCGCGAGATCGAGGTGCTCAAGAACCTTGCGCTTTCGATCGGCGAGCGCAGGATCGGCCTGCTGCGGATCGAGGCGAGCCTGCCGGTCACCTATTCGGTGCTCAGCAAGGCTCTGCTTGGCTTTCGGGCGAAATACCCTTCGGTCAAGGTGCATCTGCACGCCCTGCCCAAGGCCGATATCTCCGAGCAATTGCTGATCGGCGACATCGACCTTGCGGTGACGCTCTCGACCATCCAGGCGCCGACCGTGCGGTCGGAGGTGCTGGCCGGGGTGCCGGTGGTGGTGCTGATGCGCGAGGACGACCCGCTGGCCGCCAAGACCGAGATCACCCCGCATGATCTGGTGCCGCGCGCGCTGATCTCCTATGGCGCCCATACCGATGTCGGCCCGCAGCTCGACGCTGCCTTCGAGCGCTGCGGCTGCAGCCGCGATCTCTCGATCCAGATCTCGTCGTCGCTGGGCGCGGCGCCGCTCGTCTCGGGCGGGCTCGGGGTGGCCCTGGTCGACGGGCTGATGCGCTGGAGCACCTTTCCGGGCCTGGTCTCGCGCCCGTTCCTGCCGCAGGTGATGATGAACGTGGCGGTTTCGACCAATTCGGCGCGGCCGGTCTCGCGCTTCTTCAAGCCCTTCCTGCAATCCCTGCGCGCGCTGCTTTGAGCCGCATTCGGACCGCAGCGCCGATGCGGTCCCCCGGAACGCCCGCTGCGCAGGGGCCCGGCAAGGTGCCGAGCGGGGCGACATCCTGCCGCCGCGGCCGGAACCCCAGCCCGAGTTGCCGGGGGCTGCGGGCGATATGGGCTAGGTTTACAGCCGCGGCGGGCGTAAGTTACCAGAAAGACAGATCGGATCGACCCGTTCGTCCCCGATGGCATTGCCGGTCAGTGGGGGAGGGTCGGTGCGGAAGTCCGGGGAAGCTCTGCCGCAGCCGCCGTTGTTCAGGAGTCGTTCTGATGCGCCAGATATCCGCCAGCAGGCTTTCGGGATCTTCGCCCCTCATCGCCGCCATGCTCTGCCTTTCGCTTCCGGCCGCCGCCGCGGCGCAGGATCCGCTGGCATCCAACAACGGGCTTTATCCTTCCGACAACTGGCGCGGGCGCTTCCTGTTGGCGAATCTGGACTATCCCGGGCAGCCGGAACAGCCGGGCTGGCCCTTCCGCGAGACGGCCGGCCCGCTGTCGCAAAAGACCGCGCCCGCATATGCCCTACGGCTCAAGGCCCATCTGGGTCTGACGCTGGCGACGCTGGTGGATCGTCCCGACGACTGGGATCCGGTCGAGGCCGGCTGGTACGACATGGTCTGGAGCGGCGAGGGAACAGTCTCGGGCGGGGTGACGGATCCGACTTCGGGGCGCGAGGCGCTGATGAACAGCTATTCCGGCCAGATCATGCCCGCCGTGACCTTTCCCGAAGGCCAGGCGCCGCAAAGCCCGGTGCAGAACCACGCGGTGATCTATTACAATGCGCCGGCGGCGGCGATGCTGGGGCGGGTCTGGGCCGATCTCTATGCCCCGGACCTGAAGGCGGTCGGTTTTCCGGAAGGCTCGGTCGTGGTCAAGGTCGAGGCGGTTACCAATACGCCCGAGGACTGGCCGGTGCTGGAAAACAGCTCGGTCTGGCATGTCTTCCGCCCCACGACCGAGGACCAGCTGGCCGGCGGGCCGAACCTGCGCCCGCAGGTGCTGCCGGTGCGGCCGCTGCAGATGGCCGTCCGCGTCAAGGACAGCACCGCCGCGCAGGGCAGCGGCTGGGTGTTCGCGGTCTTCGTCTATGACAGGGACGCGCCCGGCACTTCGGCATGGGAGCGGTTCGTGCCGCTGGGCCTGCAATGGGGCAACGACCCGGACGTCACCGGACCCAGGGCCGACCGCTTCGGCCGGGCCGCGATCCGGCAAAGCTGGATCAACCCCGCGGCCCCCGCCTTCACCCGCGAGACCTTCGGCTGGGGCGGGCGCCTTTCGGGGCCGATGGATGTCTCGAGCCGGCACAACGTCATCCTGCCCAGCGGCGAACGCTATGTGAACGACCAGCATGTCAACGCCTCATCCTGCCAGAGCTGCCATGGCACGGCCGAATTCCCGCGGGCGGCCAATCTCTACCCTTCGCCCAATCGCAGCTTTCCCCGTGACGACCTGCCCTTCCTGCTGTACGAGCCCGGCTCGCCCGAGTGGATGCGCTGGTTCCAGAACCGGCCCGGCTCCGAGCCGATGACCAGAAGCGCCGGGGTCGTGGCGCTGGATTACGACATGGCGCTGATGTTCGCGGTCTCGGCCTATAACGAGGTCGCCGGAAACGCGCGGCTGGAGCAAGAGACCTTCGATGTCCATTAGCATGGATGACGCCGGCGCGGCGCCCTTCGCCGTGCGTGACGAGGATGCCGACTGGTCGGAATATCGCCCGGTCTCGGCCATGTTTGTCGATCTTGTCGGCTCGGCCGAACTGATCGGCAAGCTGGGGCCGGAACGCTACAACGCCGCGCTGCGGGCCTTTCACAACCTGGTCACGGCGCATGTCCGGCTGCTGGGCGGCGAGGTGGTGCAATATCTGGGCGACGGCGTGATGTGCCTGTTCCATCGCGGCCATGAGGAGATGGGTCGCGCGGCGGCGGCGATCGCAGCCGGGCTGCGCATCGCCGGGGCGATCCAGCGTCCCGGATCGGCCTTCCCCGCCAATGTGCGCATCGGCATCGCCTCGGGGTTGGCGCTGTTCAGCGACGGGGCCAGCGCCGCCGGGGTGCGCGCGGTCGGCCATTGCATCAACCTTGCCGCCCGGCTGCAGGCGGTCGCGCCGCCGGGCAGCGTGCTGGTCTGCGCCGAAAGCCGCCGCAGCGCGCAAGAGCTGTTTGCGTTCCGCGCCCTGCCGGACCAGCCGCTGAAGGGCTTTGCCGAGGCGGTCAGCTGCTGGGAGGCGGCCGAGCCGCGCGGCGAGCGCGCCGAAAACCCCCGCTCGCCGCTGGTCGGGCGCCTGGCCGAGATCTCGGCGCTGGAATCCGCCCTGGCCGAGGCGATAGCCGGCCGAGGCCAGACGGTCGCCGTCATGGGCGAGGCCGGCTTCGGCAAGACCCGGCTGCTTGAGGAATTCGCCCATTCGCCGCTGGCTCAGTCCTGCCAGCGCCTGGTCCTGAACTGCCGCCGCGACGAAAGGGGCGGCGATTTCCACCCGATCAAGGCGCATCTGCTCTGGGTTGCCGGGGTGGCGATGGACGATGACGAGCACCGGCGCGAGGCCAAGCTGCGGCAGATGTTCGGCGCGGTCTGGGGCCTGGAGGGCACGGCCATCGACGACCTGCTGGTGCTGCTGGACGCGCATTCCGACGCCGACCGCCAGCTCAGCACCGACCCGGTGCTGCTGCGACGCTGGCTGTGCGAGCAGCTGACCAGCCGCATCCTCGAGTTGCAGGGCGTCTCGCCGGCGCTGATCGTGGTGGTCGAGGATGCGCATTGGCTCGATCCCAGCTCGCTGGAATTCCTGGCCGGCTTCCAGGCGGTGCTGCGCGACCGGCCGATCCTGATGCTGTTCAGCCAGCGCACGGCGGGGTCCGGGGACCAGCCGGTGCTGGCGGCCGACCGGGCGCTGCGGCTTGAGCCGCTGTCGCGGGCGCAATCCCAGGACCTGATCCGCAGCCTGCTGAACGCGCGCGCCGGGGATGCCGAGATGGTCCGCTGGGTGCAGGACAAGGCGCGCGGCGTGCCGCTTTACGTCACCGCCTTCGCCGATTACGCGCTGCGCAAGGAAAGGGCCGATTTCGGAGCCCCCGACCTGCCGCTGGACCTGCTCGACGTGATCGAGGAAAGCCTGGGCCGGCTGCCCGAACGCACCCGCCGCTTCGCCCAGGCCGCAGCGGTCATGGGCCCGCATTTCGAGCCGGCGATCATCGCCGCGCTGCTGGGCGAAAGCGGCGAGGACACCTGCCGCCATGTCGACCGGCTGGTCACGGAAAAGCTGGCGGCGGAACGCGTCGGGATCCTGGGCATGGCCTTCGCGCATGACCTGGTGCGCGAGGCGATCTACGGCAATCTCGGCTCTGACCTGCGCCGGCGGCTGCATGCCGACCTGGCCGCGGTGATCGAGGCGCGCTGGCCCGAGGTGCCGGCGCATTTCCTGGCCCTGCATTTCGAGAATGGCGGCCAGCCCGAGCAGGCGCTGCGCTACCTGATCAATGCCACGCTGGCCTCGGTCCGCGTCGGCGCCCTGCAAGAGGCGCGCGATCATATCGGACGCGCCTTCGCCCTGCTGCCCCGGCTGTCCGGGAACCAGGAAAGGCGCCGGCAGGAACTGGCGCTCTACAGCCTCGAGGGGCCGTTGCAGATGATCCTTGGCGGGCCGGGCAACGCCGCCTTCGGCGATGCCCAGCGGCGCAGCATGGACCTGATGCGCGAGCTGGGCCTGAACGAGGACCGCGCGCATCTCTATTACAATTCCGGCCTGCACGACTGGGCCTGCTGCCGGCTGGACGCGGCGGAAACCACCGCCAGGACGGTGCTGGCCCTGCCCAACGAGGGCGAGGGCGCGCAGCTGGCCGGGCATACGCTGGCCGGGCTGGTAGCCTGGCACAAGGGCGATCTGGGGCGGGCGCGCCATCACCTGGGCCGCACCATCGCGCTTTACCGGCCCGAGAAGCACGCGCCGCTCTTCTCGAAATATCTCAAGGATTTCGGGGTGTTCAGCCTATTCTATTCCGGGCTGACCGCTTCGGTCGCGGGGGAATTCGACGCGGCCGAGGGTTTCGCCACCCGGGCGGTCGAGCTGGGCCGGAGCCTGGGCATCGCCCATGCCCGCGGCTTTTCCCTGCTGGCGATGTTCCTGACCGAGATGTTCCGCGGCGATCCTGAAACCACCGTCGCCCATGCGAAAGAGGCCGAAACCCTGGCCCGCACCCATCATTTCCCGGAATTCCTGGCCATGGCCGGCTTCGCGCAGGGCTGGGCGCTGACGCGGCAGCCGGCGACCCGCACCGAGGGGATCGCCACGATGATCGACGGGCTCGAGGGCTGGCGGCGGACCAATTTCATCGCCTGGCAGTCGCTGTTCGAGGCCATGGTGATCGAGGAACTGGTCAAGGCGGGCGAGCCGTCCCGCGCCCAGGCCTATCTGCCGGGGCTGAAGACCCGCCTGGCCCAGAGCGGAGAGGCGCAGTTCCTGGCCCCGGCACTGATCGCCGAGGCGCAGCTTCTGGCCGCGCAGGACCAGCCGCAGGCGGCGCAGGCCAGTCTGGCGCAGGCATGGGGCCAGGCCCGCGCGATGCGGGCGCATCTGTGGCTGACCCATGCCGAGCGCGCGGGCGAGCGCATCGGCTGGGTGCCGGCATGAGCCCGGATCCTGCGCGGGATATCGGGCGGTTTCCGCTGCTTGCCGGGCTGGAGGACGCCGTCCGCCAGCGCGCGGCCCGGTCGCTGCGCTGGCAGAATTTCGACAGCGGCGCCATCGTCATCGACCGCGACGACGAACAGGCCGACGTGCATTTCCTGGCCCGCGGCCAGCTGATGGCCGTCTACTGGACCCGGGACGGCCGCGAGATCATTTTCACCGCCATGTCCGAGGGCAGCTATTTCGGCGAGCTGACCGCGCTCGATGGCGCGCCGCGCTCGCTCTGCGTCTATGCGCGCAGCCCGGCGGAACTGGCGATCATGCCGGCCGCCACGTTCCGCGAACTGATCCACGACAGCGCCCTGTTCCGCGACCGGGTTCTGGCCGGGTTGACGCATCGGGTGCGCGACCTGACCGAGCGCATGTGCCAGCTGACATCGCTGTCGGTGCCGGATCGCGTCCGCTCCTTCGTCCTGCGCCGCGCGGCCGAGTCCGGCTGCCTGAACCCCGGCGCGGTGCTGCGCGACTTCCCCACCCATGCCGAGATTGCCGCCCAGATCGGCGCCAACCGCGAGGCGGTCAGCCGGGCGCTGTCGGCGATGCGGCGGGACGGGATCCTGCGCGCCGGGCGCGGCGAGGTCGCGATCCTCGACCCGGACCGGCTGCTGGATCGGGATCTGTAGGGTCGGCTCGGGGCCACGCCCGGGACTTGCGCTCAGGACTCGGCGGCGATCGCCGCCAGCGCGCCCTGCGCCATCTCCTTCGAGATGCGGTCGGTGATGTCGCCCTCGGCGATCTTGTGCAGGGCGATCTCGATGGCGTCGCCGCTGATGGTTCCGCGGCCCTGCATCAGCGCCAGTGTCACCCTGCCGATGGTGAATGCAACCATGTCGGGACTTTGAAGATGCGACATGATTCGACTCCTGTCATGATGAACGCATCTCCTCGGCTTCGTCGTTCGGAATCCGAGGCGTCGGGTTTCAGGCGGGTGGGGGGCGAAGCGCCTCCGCCCCCCGGGACTGGTCAAAACGTCACTCGTCAACACCCTGAAAAGGCTTTGGTCATGAAACCCCGCAGATGATCGGCTTGTCGGAATTATAGTCGATATAATGCCAGCCGTTCCGGATCGTTGTGATGGCATAGACATCGCCGCTTTCGTCGATGAATTTGAAATGCCAGCCCTTGCTGTTGTAGAAATTGATCCGGTAGGAATAGATCGCGCCCCGATCATGGCTGACATAGCCATTGACGATGCCGATATTCTCGGCGCCGGGCGAGGTATAGCCCAGGCCGCCCGGCTCCCAGCACAGGGCCTGATAGCCGGGCGGGGTGGTCGGTCCATGCGCCAGCTCATCGGCGAGCGATGCGGCGGCATAGCCCTGCTGCTTGGGGTATCCGATTTCGTAGGTCTTGCCCAGGTCCGTGGTGCGGGACAGGACGAGGTGATTGTCGCGGTCGAGGATATTCGTCATGGTCAGCTCCTTGCCGAACGGGAATTGGGATATCTTGGCAGGAAGAAGCCTAGGTCATGTTGACAAATGGCGAAGCCAGAGCCTGATGCAGGCGATGTCGATGAAGCCGAGGAAACTGTCTGCGGTTTTGTCGTA
>NZ_JAEHFP010000046.1 GCF_016446475.1 Paracoccus binzhouensis
GCTGGTCCAGACCGAGATGAGCATGATCGAGATCGCCCTCGCCTGCGGCTTCGCAAGCACCGCCCATTTCTCGAAATGCTACCGCGCAACCTATGGCAGCACACCCTATCGACAAAGAGAAGCCGAAAGCCGGTAGGGGGACGATCTTCCGCGCCTGTCTTCCGTGCTGACCGCCCTCCAAGCCGCTTTTCTTTTCGACGGCGCGCTTATAACCTGTCTGACAGGACAATGTTCCACTCAGGGAGACTAGGAATGAAAAAGCTTCTTCTTGCCAGTGTCGCCGGGGGCCTGCTTGCCGGCGCCGCGGGTGCCGAGGAGATCAAGATGGGCATCTCGCTGGGCCTGACCGGGCCGCTGGAGTCGATCTCGCCCGCCATGCAGAAGGGCGCGGAGCTGGCTATGAAGGAAGTGAGCGACAGCGGCAAGCTGCTGGACGGCTCGACCGTGACCCCGGTGGTCGCCGACAACACCTGCACCGACGCGGCCGCCTCGGTCGCCGCCGTCACCCGCCTGGTCACCGCCGAGGGGGTCAAGGGCGTCATGGGCGGCATGTGCTCGGGCGAGACCATCGCTTCGCTGGAGCAGGTCGGCGTGCCGCAGGGCGTGGTGATGATCTCGCCCTCGGCCACTTCGCCGGCGCTCTCGACCATCGACGACAAGGGCTTCTTCTTCCGCACCTCGCCCTCGGACGCGCGCCAGGGCGAGGTCATGGCCGACATCGTGCTGGAACGTGGCATCAAGTCGGTGGCGGTGACCTATACCAACAACGACTATGGCAAGGGTCTGGCCGACAGCTTCGCCGCGGCCTACAAGGCCAAGGGTGGCGCCGTCACCGTGGTCTCGGCCCATGACGACGGCAAGGCCGACTATTCGGCCGAGGTCGCGGCGCTGGCCGCCGCCGGCGGCGACGCGCTGGTCGTGGCCGGCTATGCCGACCAGGGCGGCTCGGGCGTGATCCAGGGCTCGCTGGACACCGGCGCCTTCGAGACCTTCGTGCTGCCCGACGGCATGGTCAACAACGTGCTGGTCGAGAAATTCGGCACCCAGCTTGAAACCTCCTTCGGCCAGAACCCCTCGGCCGAGGGCGAAGGCCACGACAAGTTCGCCGAACTGGCCAAGGCGGCGGGCTTCGACGGCACCTCGGCCTATGCCGGCGAATCCTATGACGCCAGCGCGCTGATGCTGCTGGCCATGCAGGCCGCCAAGTCCTCGGATCCCAAGGTTTACAAGGACAAGGTGATGGAAGTCGCCAACGCGCCGGGCGAGAAGATCTATCCGGGCGAGCTGGCCAAGGGGCTGGAGCTGCTGGCCGCCGGCACCGACATCGACTATGTCGGCGCCACTTCGGTCGAGCTGGTCGAGCCCGGCGAAAGCGCCGGCGTCTATCGCGAGGTGGACTTCAAGGGCGGCAAGCTCAACGTGGTCGGCTTCCGCTGAGCAACGGGGAGATCCGGAAGGGGGTCCGGTGAAATCCGGGCCCTTTCTGCAATATACGACAATCCCTTAATGGGAATTCTTCATGCAAGGCATGAAGTTGGGGAGCGACATGATTCAGGTCCATGACCTGCACCGACATTTCGGGGGCTTCCGCGCCGTGGACGGCGCCAGCCTGACCATCGAGACCGGCTCGATCACCGGGTTGATCGGTCCGAACGGTGCCGGAAAATCTACTCTTTTCAACGTGATCGCCGGGGTTCTGAAACCGACTGCCGGCCGCGTGACCATGGCGGGCGAGGACATCACCGGCCTGCCGCCGCATGAACTGTTCCACAAGGGCCTGCTGCGCACCTTCCAGCTGGCGCACGAGTTTTCCTCGATGACGGTGCGCGAGAACCTGATGATGGTGCCCGGCGGCCAGTGCGGCGAGACGCTGCTGAACACCTGGCTGCGCCGCGGCCGCATCCGCGAGGAAGAGCGGGCGCTGCGCCGCAAGGCCGACGAGGTGCTTGAATTCCTGACCATTTCCCATGTCGCCGATGAAAAGGCCGGCAATCTGTCCGGGGGCCAGAAGAAGCTTCTGGAGCTGGGCCGCACCATGATGGTGGATGCGAAGGTCGTGTTCCTGGACGAGGTCGGCGCCGGCGTGAACCGCACGCTTCTGGGCACCATCGGCGATGCCATCGTGCGGCTGAACAAGGAGCGTGGCTATACCTTCTGCGTGATCGAGCACGACATGGATTTCATCGGCCGGCTTTGCGACCCGGTGATCGTCATGGCGGCGGGCAAGGTGCTGGCCGAGGGATCGGCCGACAGCATCATGAAGAACGAGGCGGTGATCGAGGCCTATCTGGGCACCGGCCTGAAGAACAAGGTCGCGGCCGAACTGGCCGAGGAAAGCGCCTTCGGCGAAAGCCATGGCGCCCAACCCGGCCTGGGGGCCGAGGCCGGGCAAGGCGGCGACGGCAAGCCGGCGGGGGACCTGTGATGACCGAACCCTATCTTTCCGCCACCGACATGCACGGCGGCTATGGCAAGGCCGACATCCTGAACGGCTGCACCCTGACCGTCGACAAGGGCCAGATCGCGGTGATCGTCGGGCCGAACGGCGCCGGCAAGTCCACCGCCATGAAGGCGGTCTTCGGCATGCTGAACCTGCGCGAGGGCCGCGTCACCCTGGGCGGCGAGGACATCACCGCCCTGACCCCGCAGGAGCGGGTGCGCAAGGGCATGGGCTTCGTGCCGCAGACCCACAACATCTTCCCGACCATGACCGTCGAGGAGAACCTGGAGATGGGCGCCTTCATCCGCGAGGACGATTTCCGCGACACCATGGCCCAGGTCTATGAGCTGTTCCCGGCCGTGGCCGACAAGCGCAAGCAGAACGCGGGCGAGCTGTCCGGCGGCCAGCGCCAGCAGGTCGCGGTCGGCCGGGCGCTGATGACCAAGCCCAGCCTGCTGATGCTGGACGAGCCCACGGCGGGCGTCTCGCCCATCGTCATGGACGAGCTTTTCGACCGCATCATCGAAGTCGCCCGCACTGGAATCTCGATCCTGATGGTGGAACAGAACGCCCGGCAGGCGCTGGAGATCGCCGATATCGGCTATGTGCTGGTGCAGGGTGCCAACCGTTACACGGACAGCGGACAGGCGCTTCTTGCCGATCCCGAGGTCCGCCGCACCTTCCTGGGGGGCTGACCATGGACATCCTGAACGCCCTGGTGGCGATCCTGAACTTCGTGGTGATCCCCGCCGCCTCATACGGCGCGCAGCTGGCGCTTGGCGCGCTGGGGGTGACGCTGATCTATGGCATCCTGCGCTTTTCCAACTTCGCCCATGGCGACACCATGGCCTTCGGCACGGCGCTGGTGATCCTGGTCACCTGGGGCCTGCAGGCCATCGGCATCGACCTGGGCCCGGTGCCGACCGCACTTCTGGCGCTGCCCATCGGCATCGCGCTATGCTCGGTCTTCGTGCTGGGCACCGACCGGACGGTCTATCGCTTCTATCGCCGCAAACGCTCGGACCCGATCATCCTGGTCATGGCCTCGGTCGGGGTCATGTTCATCATGAACGGGCTGACCCGGCTGGTGATCGGCGTGGACGAGATCCGCTTCGACGACGGCGCCCGCTTCCTGGTCTCGGTGCAGCAGTTCCGGGCCTGGACCGGGCTGAGCGAGGGGCTGTCGCTGCGCGTCAGCCAGGCGATCACGCTGGCCGTCACCGCGCTGGCCTGCTGGGCGCTGTTCCGCTTCCTGAGCCGCTCGCGCGCCGGCAAGGCGATGCGGGCCTATTCCGACAACGAGGATCTGGCGCTGCTCTCGGGCATCGACCCCGAGCGGGTGGTGCGGCTGACCTGGATCATCGCCACGGCCCTGGCGGTGACGGCGGGCACGCTCTACGGGCTCGACAAGAGCTTCAAGGCCTTCAACTATTTCCAGATCCTGCTGCCGATCTTCGCCGCCGCCATCGTGGGGGGGCTGGGCAATCCGCTGGGCGCGGTCGCGGGCGGCTTCATCGTCGCCTTTTCCGAGGTGGCGGTGACCTATCCCTGGAAGAAGATCGCCAACTATCTGGGCTTCCAGCCCGAGGGTCTGCTGCAGCTGCTCTCGACCGAATACAAGTTCGCGGTCAGCTTCGTGATCCTGATCGTCGTCCTGCTGTTCCGGCCGACCGGCCTGTTCCGCGGCAAATCCGTCTGAGGAGGGCTTCACCATGTCGCATACACGTCAAGCCGAAGCCCATGGCGCCTGGCGCGCGCCGGTGCTGTTCCTGGTGCTGGCCCTGCTGTTCCTGGCCGAGGGGACATTCCGCAACGCGCTGTTCTCGGGCAGCTGGAACACCGCGCTCGGCATCCTGAACATGGGGCTGATCTCGGCTATCATGGCGCTGGGGGTCAACATGCAATGGGGCTATGCGGGCCTGTTCAACGCCGGGGTCGTGGGCTTCCTGGCGCTGGGGGGGCTGGCGCCGGTGCTGGTCTCGACCCCGCCGGTCCAGGGCGCCTGGGCGGCGGGCGGGCCGCGGGTGATCCTGGCGCTGGCCGTGGGCCTGGGCACGCTGGTGCTGGCGGCGCAGGTCTGGAAACGGGTGCCGGGCCGGCCGCGGGTGCTGGCGCTGATCGCGGTGCTGGTGCTGGGCTTCGTGCTCTACCGCTTCCTGTTCGACCCGGCCGTCGCCGCGATCGAGGCCAACAACTCGGCCTCGGCCGGCAATATCGGCGGGCTCGGCTGGCCGGTGCTGCTGTCCTGGCCGGTCGGCGCGCTGATGGCCGCGGCCGCGGCCTGGGGGGTCGGCAAGGTGGCGCTGGGGCTGCGCTCGGACTATCTGGCCATCGCCACGCTGGGCATCGGCGAGATCATCGTCGCGGTGATGCGCAACGAGGAATGGCTGTCGCGCGGGGTCAAGAACATGTCGGGCATCCCGCGCCCGGTGCCCTACGAGGTGGACCTGCAGGCCGATCCCGGCTTCGTGGCCCGGGCCGCCGAATGGGGGCTGAGCCCGGGGCTGGCCTCGGGGATCTGGGTGAAGCTGCTTTATGCCGGCCTGTTCACCGCGGTGCTGCTGGCGCTGATCCTGCTGGCCGAACTGGCGCTGAAATCGCCCTGGGGGCGGATGATGCGCGCGATCCGCGACAACGAGACCGCGGCCGGCGCCATGGGCAAGAACGTCACCCGCCGGCACCTGCAGATCTTCGTCATCGGCAGCGCGGTGATCGGCCTGGCCGGGGCGATGATGGTCACGCTGGACGGGCTTCTGTCGCCCAACAGCTTCAACCCGCTGCGTTATACCTTCCTGATCTGGGTCATGGTGATCGTCGGCGGCTCGGGCAACAACTGGGGCGCGGTGCTGGGCGCGATCCTGATCTGGTTCCTGTGGATCAAGGCCGAGGTCTGGGGCCCCGAGCTGATGCGGCTGATCACCCTGCCGCTGCCCGAGGGGGCGTTCCGCAGCCACATGCTGGGCAGCGCGCCGCATATGCGCTTCATCGCGCTGGGGCTGGTGCTGCTGCTGGTGCTGCGTTTCGCGCCGCGCGGGCTGGTGCCCGAGAAATAGCAGGGGTTCTGAGTTCGGGGGGGGGGGGGGGGGATGAGTTCGCGGGGGCCTTGCCCCCGCACCCCCAGGGTATTTGGAGAACAAAGAAGGGCGCAGGACTTGCGCCTTTTTTCCTATGCCGCAGTCAGGGTGATCGGCCTCTGGTCGCCCAGGGCGAAGCGGCGCAGCACCGCGGGATAGAGCCGGTGTTCCTGCACCAGCACCCGGGCAGCGAGGGTCTCGGCCGTGTCGCCGGACAGGACCGGGACGCGGGCCTGGCCGAGGATCGGGCCGGCATCGAGCTCGGGCGTGACCAGATGGACGGTGGCGCCGGCCTCGGCATCACCCGCCTCGATGGCGCGTCGATGCGTGTGCAGGCCGGGATATTTCGGCAGGAGCGACGGATGGATGTTCAGCATCCGGCCCCGGAAACGCTGCACGAAATCCGGGGTCAGGATGCGCATGAAGCCGGCGAGGCACAGGATGTCGGGCTGCGCCGTCAGCAAGGGTTCCAGCAGCGCCGCCTCGAACGCGGCGCGGTCGCCCTTGTAATGGCGATGGTCCACGGCAAAGCTCGGCACGCCCAGGGCCTCGGCCCGGGCCAGGCCCGCGGCCTGCGGGTCGTTCGAGCCGACGATCACCGGTCGGGCCGGGTGGTCCCCGGTCATCGACTCGACCAGCTTCACCATGTTCGAGCCGCCGCCCGAGATCAGGATCGCGACCCGCTTCACCGCAGCCGGCCGCTGTAGCGCACGCCCTCTCCCGGGGTGACATGGCCAAGGCGGACCACCGTCTCGCCCTGATCCTGCAGCAGCGCCTCGAGCTCGGCGGCGCGTTCGGCGGCGACGGCCAGGATCATGCCGATTCCGGCGTTGAAGGTCTTGAGCATCTCGGCCTCGGCGATGTCGCCGGCCTCGGCCAGCCAGTCGAAGACCGGCGGCAGGCTGAAGCTGTCGAGGTCGATTTCCGCGCCAAGGCCCTTGGGCAGCACCCGCGGCAGGTTTTCGGTGATGCCGCCGCCGGTGATATGGGCGGCCGCGTGGACGCCCCCGGCCCGGATCGCCGCCAGCACCGGCTTGACATAGAGCCGGGTCGGCACCAGCAGCGCCTGGCCCAGCGTGCCGGTGCCGAAGGGCGCCGGCGATTCCCAGCCGAGCCCGGCATGTTCGGCAACCTTGCGCACCAGCGAGAAGCCGTTGGAATGCACCCCGTCCGAGGCGAGGCCCAGCAGCACGTCGCCATCCGCCACCCCGGCAGGCAGCGCCGTGCCGCGTTCCATCGCGCCGACGGCGAAGCCGGCGAGGTCGAAATCGCCGCGCGCATACATGCCCGGCATCTCGGCCGTCTCGCCGCCGATCAGCGCGCAGCCCGAGCGCCGGCAGCCCTCGGCGATGCCGGCGATGACGCGGGCGGCCTCGTCGACCGAGAGCTTGCCGGTGGCGAAATAGTCCAGGAAGAACAGCGGCTCGGCGCCCTGGCAGACCAGGTCGTTCACGCACATCGCCACCAGGTCGATGCCCAGCCCGTCAAGCGCGCCCGTGTCGATGCCGATGCGCAGCTTGGTGCCGACGCCATCGGTCGCCGCCACCAGCACCGGGTCCCGATAACCGGCGGCGCGCGGGTCGAACAGCGCCCCGAAGCCGCCCAGCCCCTCCATCACCCCGGGGCGCCGGGTCGCGGCGGCGGCAGGCTTGATCCTTTCGACCAGCGCATTGCCCGCGTCGATATCCACTCCGGCCTCGGCATAGGACAGGCCGCTTTTGCGCTCGGTCATCTTGGGGTCCCCCTTGCTTTGACGCCCCGATAGCGCAGGCCGGGCCGACAGGCAATGATCGGCTGCGATCCTGCGGCGATTCCCGGCAAGGCGGCGCGGCCCCTGCCCCACCCCTTGCCGGCAAGTGTTCCTGTTGTTTCGCGGTGGGTTGCGCCATAATGGGCAATATCCGACCAACACGAAGCCAAGCGGCGAGTCGCCATGCCAGCCACGCTGAGTCTGATGGGTTCCGTGCGCCTGCGCGGCGCAAGCGGCAACGAGTTGACGCCCCGCAGCCAAAAAGCGCGTGGAGCCCTGGCTTTGCTGGGCACGGCCCCCGACCTGCGGCTGAGCCGGGCGCGGCTGCAGGACCTGCTGTGGAGCGAGCGCGGCAAGCAGCAGGGCTCGGACAGCCTGCGGCAGATGCTGCGCGAGCTGCGCTGCCAGATGGGCGACGAAAGGGACATATTGCTGACCGGGGTGGGCTGGGTCGGGCTGGATCCCGACCGGCTGCGCATCGACCTGACGCCGGTCTATGACGCCGGCGGCACGCCGCTGGAATTCGCCGCGGACATCGACATTCCCGACCCGGAATTCGAGAGCTGGCTGCGCGACATGCGGCTGCGGCTGCTGCCGGAATGCGACGGGCCGCGGCGGCGCCCCGGAGCCCCGGCCCTGCTGCGCCCGTCCGCCGAGCCGCCGGCAAGCGGCTATGTCGTCGCGCTGGACCCGGTCGAAAGCAATGACAGCCGCGCCCATGTCATCGGCGAGATGGTGGTGAACGAGGCCGCCGCCCGGGCCTGCGAGATGATCCCGGCCATGCTGGCCGACCGGGTCGAGACCGCCCAGCAGCTGGGCACCCAGGTCGTGGCGCTGTGCTATTCCGCCGGCATCGACTGTTCGCTGATGGTGGTGATGCGCGACCTGCCCAGCGGCCGGCGCGGCTGGACCCGGCGCTTCACCATTCGCGCGGCGGACGAGACCGCGACCATGCGCCATGCGGTGGCGCAGATCACCGTGGCGCTGCTGGACCGGGCGCGGCGCACCGCCTCGGCGAAATGGCTGACCTTTCCGATCTGGGACGTGTTCAGCTATTCGCGCGAGCGGCTGGAGGCGGCCGATCGGGTGCTGGCCGAGCTGCCGCCCGAGCGGCAGAGCGCGGTCGGGCTGGCGCTGCGTTCCTATCTGCGCAACACCCTGATCCTCGAACGGCTGACCGAGGATCCGGGGCGCTGCTCGGACGAGGCCGAGGATTTCGCCCGCCGCGCCCGCGAACTGGCGCCGAACAACCCGGTGGTGCTGGCGGTGGCCTCGCTTTCGGCATCCAGGCGGCGGGATGCGGTGGGGGCGCTGGAGCTGGCGCAGGCCGCCTGCCGCAACGACCCCGACAACGAACTGGCCTGCCATGCCCTGTCGCAGGCGCTGACCGAGGTGGGCCGCGACCAGGAGGCGCTGGAGGCGGCCGAGCGCGGGGCGCGCGGGGCGCTGGCGGTGCTGGGCCCGGCCTGCTGGCTGATGCGCCGGGCCCAGGTGCTGGTGCGGCTGGGCCGGCTGGGCGATGCCGAGAATTCCGCTGCAGCCGCCTTTGCCTTCGCGCCGGACAACCGCCCCTCGCTGCGCTTCCTGGCGGCGCTGCGCTATCATCGCGGCGACAGGGCCGGGGCGGCGGATGCGCTGCGGCATCTGCGCCGCGTCGAGCCGGATTTCACCCTGGAGCTGATGGCGCATCCCGATTATCCGGTGAAGACCCTGCGCATGGCCGGGCTGATGGAGATCACCCGCTCGGGGCTCTGATACAGGGCGGCAAGGGCGGGCCAAGGCGCGGTCGGGACGCGCTCAGGGCACGACCAGCAGCTCGACCGAGACCGGCGGCCCGTCCTCGCCGCGCTCCAGCACCAGCCGGGCGCGGCCGGGCGCCAGGGCCAGGAAGGTCAGGATGCGGATGGCCTCGGAGGCGGGCGCGCAGGGTTCCGGCCCGGACAGGATCGGCTCGCCGTCCAGCCGGGCGACGATCTCGGCCCGCGCCGAGGTATCGGGCGAGGTTTGCAGATGTATCTCCAGCCGGTCCCCGCAGCGCAGCGAGACCAGCGTGGCCAGGTGCCCCTCGTGCAGGATGCAGGTGGTGGCGCGCTGGCGCCGGTCGGGATAGCGCAGCGGCGGCGCGCTGATCGCCAGGGCGCGCTGCATGGCATCGAGCCAGGCGCCGCGCAGCCGCGCCCCGGTCAGGTCGGCGCGGTCGAGCCTGGCGCCGGTCAGGTCGGCGCGTTCAAGCACCGCGTCGCGCAGGTCCGCCCCGGTCAGGTCGGCAAGGCCCAGGCTGGCACCGGCCAGGTTCGCCCTGTGGAACCGCGCCCCCACCGCCCGCACCGACCACAGGCTGGCGCCGGCCAGCTGGGCCCCGGTCAGGTCGGACTCGGTCAGATCGGCATAGGACAGGTCCGCCCCCACCAGGGTCATTCCCGACAGGTCGAGCCCGGCCAGGTCCGAGCCGGCCAGGTGCAAGGAACCCATCGTTGCAATGCGCCGGACGATCTCGGCCCGGGTAAATTCCGCCATCCCACCCTCTTTACCAGCCCGGTCGGCCGGGCCGCCCATGAATTGCGCCCGGAGGTGGCTGCCTCCACCTCCGGGCTACCGGATCCTCAGTCACCCAGGTCAGACTGGATCCAGTAACGCTTGCGGAAGCCGCGCACGCATTCGATCTCGATCCCCTGGCGGGCAACGAGCCGCATGGTGTTGCTGCGGATTCCGTATCCGATCTCGGTGCTGCCCGGCAGGATGCGCAGGGTCAGCGGCGCCGCGCCGCGCGCCGCCAGATCGCGCATCAGCCGGGCGGAATGCTGGGCCAGCGCCTGCTGGACCGGCACCGGCTGCGGCGCGGGCACCCCCTCGGCCGACACCGGCGGCGGCGGGTCGTCGGGCTGGCCGTCGCGATGGGCGCGGGCCGGCAGCCGTTCGGCGATCCGGCGCAGGCTGGATTCGATGCGCAGCACCGTACCGTCCGGGCGCATCGCCAGCCGCAGGCTGCCGGCATCCGGGGTCAGCACCGGGATGCCGTCAAGGGCCTGGCGGAACTGCACGACGATCTCGTCCAGGGTTTCGGCTGGCGGCTCGGACTGCCGGCGCAGGCTGGCGGTGGCGGACATGGCCAGGCCGACGCGGTCGAAGACCAGCTCGCTGCCCGGCGGCAGAAAGCCGTAGCGGCGCAGCGCGCTGCGGGCCCGGCCCAGGATCGCCCGGCGCTGCAGCGGCGCGCGCAGCAGGCTGCCGGGGGTGCCGGGCTCCAGCTCCAGCAGGATGCGGCCGTCGGCCAGCCGCTGGAAGCGGGTGCGGCCGTGGCGGACGGCCAGCGCGCCCCCGGCCTGGCAATGCAGAAGCGCCGGATCGAAGCCCAGCCGCGACAGCACCTCGGCGGCCAGCGCCCGGTCCTCCGAGACCGGGACCAGCCGCGCGGCCGAGAACTCGGCCGGCGGCTGCAGCAGCGCCGGCTCGCGCTGGTAAAGCGCCGCCGGCAGGTTCCAGCGCCACGCCCACCATTCGGCCGAGGCCCGCGCAGCGCGGAAGCACCGCTCGCCGAACAGCGTGGCCAGCGCCTCGTCGCGGCTGTCGCCGCAGGCGCAGGCCACCGGGCTCTGGTCATGCGCGACGTCCCAGGCGCCATCCAGCCAGGATTGCGAGAAGGACTTGCCCATCCGCCAGTGCTGCCAGAAGTTCTGGCCGTAGCGGCCGGAATCCCAGCAGATCGAGTCGAAGCCGAAGATCATCCGCAGCCCGCCATTCGCCCGCGCCCAGCTGCGCAGCGGATCGTGGTCGGGGCCGACCCGCAACGACTGGCTGGTGGACCAGAACAGATAGCGCAGCGCGTCGTCGCCGAAGCGCATCCGGTCCGCGCCCAGGCAGGAATCGGTCCCGGTCCACTGCGCGCCCATCGGCAGGTGGAACAGGCCCCGGTCATCCATGCGGCCATGGCCGGCATGGTAGAACACCCGCACCGAATCCATGTCGCGGCCCGGCGCGTGCCGCATCCCGGCGCGGTCATAGAGCCATGACTTCACCGCGGCGTCGCGACGCCAGTAATCCGGGGTGGCGAAGCGGTCCACGGCGTCCAGGAAGCCGCCGGCATCGCGATGGGCGGCATGCAGCGCCCCGGCGGCGCGATAGGTCTCGACGCTGCAGGCGCCATAGACATGGCTGGGCGTCTCGCAGGCATCCGGTATCCCGCAGGACGGGGCCTCGGCGGGATCCTGCGGAGCGCTGTCCAGCAACACCCGCCGATCGCGCAGGTCGCGCGCCAGGCCGAAATCGGGAACGTGATCATCCATGCCAAAGCTCCTTGCGGGACACGCGCCTGATCCCGGAAGGATAGAGTCGCGGACTTCGGGGCTCAGGCTAGGCCGGCCGGCGTGAACTGGATGTGAATCCGTGCCCCGAGCCGGCCCGGCCCGGCGATTCCCGGGTTTTCATTGTTTCCCAGGAATTTCAGCCCGATTCCGGGACAGGATCACGATTCGCCCGGCTCCCTGCGCGCCGCCATGCCGAGCGAGAGTTCACGCGCCGCCGCGATCACCGCATCGGACATGGCCGCCAGCCGCGCATCCGACATGCGCAGGGTGGGCCCCGAGACCGAGATTCCGGCCGCCGCCTCGCCGGCCAGGTCGAAGATCGGCGCGGCGATGCAGCGCATGCCGGGCGTCCGCTCCTCGTTGTCCAGCGAATAGCCGCGGACCCGGATGCGGGCCAGATCCTCCAGCAGCGCCTGCGGATCGGTCAGGGTCATGTCGGTGAAACGCTCCAGCGTCAGCTCGCGCAGCATCCGCTTCAGGTCCGCGGGCCGGGCATGGGCCAGCAGCGCCTTGCCGATCCCCGAGGCATGCAGCGCCGAGCGGGTGCCGGGCGGGAAGAAGGCGCGGATCGTCTCATGCGTCTCGGCCTGGGACAGGAACAGCACCGCATCGCCGTTCAGGATGCCCAGGTTCGCCGTCTCGCCCGTCTGCTCCATCAGCCGGCGCAGCAGCGGCCGCGCCCGCTCGACCAGGCCCGAGCGGCGCATGAAGGCCGAGCCATGCCGGAAGGCCGTCGGCCCGACATGCCAGGCCTGGCTCTGGCCGTCGCTTTCCGCCACGCCCCGCGCCGCCAGAGTCACCAGGACCCGGTGTACGGTCGAGGGCGCCATGTCCAGCCGCTGGGCGATCTCGGTCAGCGTCAGCCCGTTCGACGTGGCGATCAGGTCGAGAATGTCCAACGCCCGGTCCAGCGCCCGGATGCCGCCCGAATCTTCGGCGCCAAGCCCCCCGGCGCGACCCCTGGGTCGGCCCCTCTTGCGGGTCTGCAGCGACATTCAATTTTTCCTTTCGACAATATTTCTGATTTATTGAAAATCATGCAGGCACTTTGGAAAAGGGCAAGCCCATGATTCTGCGCCAATTTACGCCATTTTTCCGCGATTGCGAAATATTTTTCAGAAAAATTGCATCAATGGACAGCAAAACGTAGCTTGGTCCACAAGCGCAGGAGGAATTGCCATGACCAGCCAGAACCCGATCTTCATTCCCGGCCCGACCAACATCCCCGAGGAGATGCGCAAGGCCGTCGACATGCCGACCATCGACCACCGCTCGCCGGTGTTCGGGCGCATGCTGCACCCGGCGCTGGAGGGGGTGAAGAAGGTGCTGAAAACCGAAACGGCGCAGGTGTTCCTGTTCCCCTCGACCGGCACCGGCGGCTGGGAGACGGCGATCACCAACACGCTGTCGCCCGGCGACAAGGTGCTGGCGGCCCGCAACGGCATGTTCAGCCATCGCTGGATCGACATGTGCCAGCGCCACGGCCTTGACGTGACCTTCGTCGAGACGCCCTGGGGCGAGGGCATCCCCGCCGACCGTTTCGAAGAGATCCTGACCGCCGACAAGGGCCACGAGATCCGCGTCGTGCTGGCCACGCATAACGAGACCGCGACCGGCGTCAAATCCGACATTGCCGCCGTCCGCCGGGCGCTGGACGCGGCCAGGCACCCGGCGCTGCTGTTCGTCGACGGCGTTTCCTCCATCGGCTCGATGGATTTCCGCATGGACGAATGGGGCGTGGACATCGCCGTGACCGGCAGCCAGAAGGGCTTCATGCTGCCGCCGGGCCTGGCCATCGTCGGCTTTTCGCCCAAGGCAATCGAAGCAGTCGAGACCGCCCGCCTGCCGCGCACCTTCTTCGACATCCGCGACATGGCCACCGGCTATGCCCGCAACGGCTATCCCTACACGCCGCCGGTCGGCCTGATCAACGGGCTGAACGCCAGCTGCGAGCGGCTGCTGGCCGAGGGGCTGGAGAACGTCTTCGCCCGCCATCGCCGCATCGCCGGCGGCGTGCGCGCCGCGGTCGAGGCCTGGGGGCTGAAGCTTTGCGCCGTCCGCCCCGAGCTTTACTCGGACAGCGTCAGCGCCATCCGCGTGCCCGAGGGTTTCGATGCCAACCTGATCGTCAGCCATGCGCTGGAGACCTATGACATGGCCTTCGGCACCGGCCTGGGCCAGGTCGCGGGCAAGGTGTTCCGCATCGGCCACCTGGGCAGCCTGACCGACGCCATGGCGCTGGCGGGCATCGCCACCGCCGAGATGGTGATGGCCGACTTGGGCCTGCCGATCCGGCTGGGCTCGGGCGTCGCCGCCGCGCAGGAGCATTACCGCCAGACCACCGCCACCGCCCAGAAGAAAGCCGCCTGAGGATGAGGGACGCGATGTATATCCCGACCTATGAGGACATGCTGGCCGCGCATGAGCGGATCAAGCCGCATATCCGGCGCACGCCGATCCGCAGCTCGGATTACCTGAACGAGCTTGCCGGCGCGCAGCTGTTCTTCAAATGCGAGAACTTCCAGGAGCCGGGGGCCTTCAAGGTCCGCGGCGCCACCAACGCGGTCTTCGGCCTGGACGAGGCGCAGGCGGCCAAGGGCGTCGCCACGCACAGCTCGGGCAACCATGCCTCCTGCCTCAGCTACGCGGCCATGCTGCGCGGCATTCCCTGCAACGTGGTCATGCCGCGCACCGCGCCGCAGGCCAAGAAGGACACCGTGCGCCGCTATGGCGGCAAGATCACCGAATGCGAGCCCTCGACCAGCTCGCGCGAGGAGACCTTCGCCAAGGTGCAGGCCGAGACCGGCGGCGATTTCGTCCACCCCTATAACGACCCGCGGGTGATCGCCGGCCAGGGCACCTGCGCCAAGGAGTTCATGGAACAGGTGGACGGGCTCGAGGCTGTCGTGGCCCCGATCGGCGGCGGCGGCATGATCTCGGGCACCTGCCTGACGCTCTCGACCCTGGCACCCGAGGTCAAGGTCATCGCGGCCGAGCCCGAGCAGGCCGACGACGCCTATCGCAGCTTCAAGGCCGGCCACATCATCGCCGACGATGCCCCGAAGACCATCGCCGACGGGCTCCTGGTGCCGCTGAAGGATCTGACCTGGCATTTCGTCAGGAACCACGTCAGCGAAATCTACACCGCCTCGGATGCCGAGATCGTCGATGCGATGAAGCTGATCTGGAAGCACCTGCGCATCGTGATGGAGCCCTCCAGCGCCGTGCCGCTGGCCACCATCCTGAAGAACCCCGAAGCCTTCGCCGGCAAGCGCGTCGGCATCATCGTCACCGGCGGCAATGTCGATCTCGACAAGCTGCCCTGGATCTGAACCCGAATTGAGGAGAGTGCCATGAACGCGAAAACGGATTTCTCCGGCTACGAGGTCGGCTACGACATCCCCGCCCTGCCCGGCATGGACGAGAGCGAGATCCAGACGCCCTGCCTGATCCTCGACCTGGACGCGCTGGAGCGCAACATCAGGAAGATGGGCGATTACGCCAAGGCGCATGGCATGCGCCACCGCAGCCACGGCAAGATGCACAAGTCCGTGGACGTGCAGAAGCTGCAGGAAAGCCTTGGCGGCGCGGACGGCGTCTGCTGCCAGAAGGTCAGCGAGGCCGAGGTCTTTGCCCGCGGCGGCATCCGGGACGTGCTGGTCACCAACGAGGTGCGCGAGCCGGCCAAGATCGACCGCCTGGCCCGGCTGCCCAAGACCGGCGCCACGGTAACGGTCTGCGTCGATGACGTGGCGAACATCGCCGACCTGTCGGCGGCGGCGCAGAAGCACGGCACCGAACTGGGCATCTTCGTCGAGATCGACTGCGGCGCCGGGCGCTGCGGCGTGACCACCAAGGAGGCCGTGGTCGAGATCGCCAAGGCCGCCGATGCCGCGCCGAACCTGGTCTTCAAGGGCATCCAGGCCTACCAGGGCGCCATGCAGCACATGGACAGCTACGAGGACCGCAAGGCCAAGCTGGACGCCGCCATCGCCCAGGTCAAGGAAGCGGTCGATGCGCTGGAGGCCGAGGGCCTGAAGCCGGAATTCGTCTCGGGCGGCGGCACGGGCTCCTATTATTTCGAAAGCAATTCGGGGGTTTACAATGAACTGCAATGCGGCAGCTACGCCTTCATGGATGCCGATTACGGCCGCATCCACGATGCCGAGGGCAAGCGCATCGACCAGGGCGAATGGGAAAACGCGCTGTTCATCCTGACCTCGGTCATGTCGCATGCCAAGCCGCATCTGGCGGTGGTCGATGCCGGCCTGAAGGCGCAGTCGGTCGATAGCGGCCTGCCCTTCGTCTATGGCCGCGACGACGTGAAATACATCAAGTGCAGCGACGAGCATGGCGTGGTCGAGGACAAGGACGGCGTCCTGAAGGTCAACGACAAGCTGCGGCTGGTGCCCGGCCATTGCGACCCGACCTGCAACGTCCACGACTGGTATGTCGGCGTGCGGAACGGCAAGGTCGAGACGGTCTGGCCGGTCTCGGCGCGCGGGAAGGGCTATTGATGTTCATCGTCGCCGAAAAGGAAATCGCGGGTCTGATGACCCCCGAGGCGGCCTTCGAGGCCATCGAGGCGGTCTTTGCCTCGATGGCCCGGCGCAAGGCCTGGAACTTTCCCGTGGTGCGCGAGGCCATCGGCCATGAGGACGCGCTCTACGGCTTCAAGGGCGGCTTCGACGCCTCGGCGCTGGTGCTGGGGCTGAAGGCCGGCGGCTACTGGCCGTTGAACCAGAAGCACGGGCTGATCAACCACCAGTCCACGGTGTTCCTGTTCGACCCGGATACCGGCCGGGTCTCGGCGGCCATCGGCGGCAACCTGCTGACGGCGCTGCGCACGGCGGCGGCCTCGGCGGTGTCGATCAAGTATCTTGCACCCAAGGGCGCCAAGGTGCTGGGCATGATCGGCGCCGGCCATCAGTCCGCCTTCCAGATGCGGGCGGCGGCCAATGTGCACCGCTTCGAGAAGGTCATCGGCTGGAACCCGCATCCCGAGATGCTGGGCCGGCTGGCCGATACCGCGGCCGAGCTGGGCCTGCCCTTCGAGGCGGTCGAGCTGGACCGGCTGGGCGCGGAAGCCGATGTGATCATCTCGATCACCTCGTCCTTCTCGCCGCTGCTGATGGATCAGCACGTCAAGGGCCCGACGCATATCGCGGCCATGGGCACCGACACCAAGGGCAAGCAGGAGCTGGATCCGGCGCTGGTCGCGCGCGCCCGGGTGTTCACCGACGAGGTCGCGCAGTCGGTCAGCATCGGCGAATGCCAGCACGCCATCGCGCAGGGCCTGATCCGCGAGGCGCAGATCGGCGAACTGGGCGCCGTCGTCGCCGGCGACGACCCGGGCCGCGGGGATGCCGAGGTCACCATCTTCGACGGCACCGGCGTCGGGCTGCAGGACCTCGCCGTCGCGCAAAAAGTCCTCGAAATCGCAAAACAAGAAGGACTGGCGCAAGAAGTCGAGATCTAAAGAGTAACGTCCTGAAACTAGGGAGGTATAGGACGAATGCAAACCATTGACACCAGCCCCGGATTCGACCCGGTCGAGGAGCGGATCGCCGCGCCTCGGCTGCTGGCCCTGGGCTTCCAGCATGTGCTGGTCATGTATGCCGGCGCCATCGCGGTGCCGCTGATCGTCGGCCGCGCCCTGCAGCTTTCGCCGCAGGACGTGGCCTTCCTGATTTCCGCCGACCTGTTCGTCTGCGGCATCGTCACCATCATCCAGAGCTTCGGCGCCACGCAATGGTTCGGCATCAAGCTGCCGGTGATGATGGGCGTCACCTTCGCCGCCGTGGGCCCGATGGTCGCCATCGCTTCGGCCAATCCGGGGCAGGAGGGCGCGCGGATGATGTTCGGCGCCATCATGGCCGCCGGTCTCATCTCGATCTTCTTTGCGCCGCTGGTCAGCCGGCTCTTGCGCTTCTTTCCCAGCGTCGTCACCGGCACGGTGATCCTGGTGATCGGCGTCAGCCTGATGCCGGTGGGCATCAACTGGATCTTCGGCCTGCCGGTCGGCCCGACCGCGCCCAAGCTGGTCGATCCGGCCGCCCAGGCCTGGCTTGACGCCGCCCGCGCCGCCGGCGGCGTGCCCGAGGGCGTCAAGCTGCTGCCGACCGTCGCCAACCCCGAATACGCCTCGCTGCCGCGCATCCTGATCGGCATCACCGTGCTGGCGGCGATCCTGCTGATCGCCCGCTATGCCAGGGGCTTCGTCGCCAATATCGCCGTGCTTCTGGGCATCGTCATCGGCGGGCTGCTGGCCGCCACGCTGGGCATGATGCATTTCGACGGCATCGCCGAGGCCGCCTGGTTCGCGCCGATCAAGCCGCTGCATTTCGGCATGCCGATCTTTGACCCGGTGATGATCCTGACCATGCTGCTGGTCATGTTCGTGACCATGATCGAATCGACGGGCATGTTCCTGGCGCTTTCCGACATCTGCGGCCGCCGCATGACGCCCAGGGCGCTGTCGGCCGGGCTTCGCGTGGACGGTCTGGGCACCGCCATCGGCGGGCTGTTCAACACCTTCCCCTATACCTCCTTCAGCCAGAACGTGGGCCTTGTCGGCGTGACCGGCGTACGCTCGCGCTTCGTCTGCGTGGCGGGCGGCGCAATCATGGTCGTGCTGGGGCTGATCCCCAAGATGGGCGCGCTGGTGGAAAGCCTGCCGACCACGGTGCTGGGCGGCGCCGGGCTTGTGATGTTCGGCATGGTCGCCGCGACCGGCATCCGCATCCTGTCGACGGTGGATTTCAAGGGCAACAAGCACAACCTGTTCATCGTCGCCGTCTCGCTGGGCCTGGGCATGGTGCCGATGATCGCCCCGGACTTCAACCAGTGGCTGCCGCATGCGCTGCACACGCTGATCCATTCCGGCATCCTGCTGGCCGCCTTGGCCGCCGTGCTGCTGAACTGGTTCTTCAACGGCGCTCCGCATGCCTCGGACGAGGAGATCGCCGCCGCCGCCCACGCAGCCGAGGCGCATTGATGACGAAACGCCTGCTCATCAGGGGCGCCGAAGTGGTGGTCACCATGGACGGCGCCCGGCGCGAGATCACGGGCGGAGACATCCTGGTCGACGGCGGAGTCATCTCCGCCGTCGGTCTGGGCCTTTCCGCCGAGGGCGCCGAGGTGGTCGAGGCGCGGGGCTGCGTGGTCACCCCCGGGCTGGTCAACACGCATCACCACCTGTTCCAGACCCTGACCCGGGCGGTGCCGGCGGCGCAGGACGCGGCGCTGTTCGGCTGGCTGCGCACGCTCTATCCGATCTGGGGCCGCATGACACCCGACGACATCCGCCTGTCCACCCGGATCGGCCTGGCCGAACTGGCGCTGTCGGGCTGCACCTGCTCGTCAGATCACCTGTATCTGTTCCCGAACGGGTCACGGCTGGACGACACCATCGAGGCGGCGGCGGAGATCGGCATCCGCTTCACCGCCACGCGCGGCGCCATGTCGATCGGCGAAAGCAAGGGCGGTTTGCCGCCCGATGCACTGGTCGAGGACGAGGCCGCGATCCTGAAGGACAGCGAGCGCGTCGTCGCGGCCTTCCACGACCCGAACCCCGGCGCCATGGTGCAAGTCGGGCTGGCGCCCTGCTCGCCCTTCTCGGTCAGCCGGGAGCTGATGCGCGACGCGGCGATCCTGGCCCGCGAGAAGGGCGTGCGCCTGCACACCCACCTGGCGGAAAACGACGAGGACATCGCCTATTCGCTGGAAAACTTCGGCATGCTGCCCGGCGATTACGCCGAAAGCCTGGGCTGGACCGGCGACGACGTCTGGCATGCGCATTGCGTGAAGCTGTCGGAGAAGGAAATCGACCTCTTTGCCCGCACCGGCACCGGGGTGGCGCATTGCCCCTGCTCGAACGCGCGGCTGGCCTCGGGCATCGCCCCGGTGCGCCGGATGCGCGACGCGGGCGTGCCGGTGGGCCTCGGCGTCGACGGCTCGGCCAGCAACGATTGCAGCCATCTCGGGCTAGAGGCGCGGCAGGCCATGCTGGTCGCGCGCCTCAAGGACGGCCCGGCCGCGCTCGGCGCCCGCGAGGCGCTGGAGATCGCCACCCTGGGCGGCGCCCGGGTGCTGGGCCGCAGCGACATCGGCGCGCTGGAGCCCGGCAAGCGCGCCGATCTCGTGCTCTGGGACGTGTCCGAACTGCCCGCCGCCGGACAATGGGACCCGGTCGCGGCGCTGATCTTCTGCGCCCCGATCCGGCCGCGCGCGGTCTATGTCGAGGGCCGCGCCGTGGTGCAGGATCACCACCTGCTGACCGCAGACCCGAATCGCCTGAACGAACAGGCCCGCGCCGCCATCGCCCGGCTGGCGGGCTGACAAGGCCCGATTGACAAGGAAAGGAAGACAATGCCCGGCTATCTCACCACCCATGTGCTCGACACCGCCAACGGTACGCCCGCAGAAGGCATGCGGATCGAGCTTTACCGCCTCGACCCCGAGCGCCGGCTGATCGCCGAGACCGTCACCAACCACGACGGCCGCACCGACAGGCCCATCCTGCCCGAGGCGGAATTCCAGACCGGCGAATACGAGCTGGTGTTCCATGTCGGCGCCTGGCTCGACGCCCAGGGACATCAGGCGGCCAAGCCCCGCTTCCTCGACCAGGTGCCGCTGCGCTTCGGCATGTCCGAACAGGACCATTACCACGTGCCGCTGCTGATCTCGCCCTACGGCTTCTCGACCTATCGCGGCAGCTGAGCCGTCAGCAGTCTTTCCGTTTTCCAAATACCCTGGGGGTGAAAGGCCCCTGGGGGCCTGAGGGGGCAAAGCCCCCTCTTTTTCGTTTCTGCCGCGCGTGGCGAAAGATTTTCAACGCGTCGTTAAGACAGCAAGGGGAAATGCGTGAATACTCGCAACCCCGCGAAGCGGCTAGTCTTTCGCCAGCTAGACAGGAGACAAAGTATGTCCGATTTCGCCGTCATCTGGGATTGGCTGGCCTTTGCCATCCGATGGACGCATGTCGTCACCGCCATCTGCTGGATCGGCTCGTCCTTCTATTTCGTCGCGCTCGACCTGGGTCTGCGCAAGGTGCCGGGCCTGCCGGCCGGAGCGCATGGCGAGGAATGGCAGGTCCATGGCGGCGGCTTCTACCATATCCAGAAATACCTGGTCGCCCCCGAGCGCATGCCCGAGCACCTGATCTGGTTCAAATGGGAAAGCTACATGACCTGGATCTCGGGGGCGGCGCTCCTGATGGTCACCTACTGGGTCGGATCCGAGCTGTTCCTGATCGACCCCGCCAAGATGGAGCTGGCGCCCTGGCAGGCGATCCTGATCTCGGCCGGTTCGCTCTCGATCGGCTGGCTGGTCTATACCAACCTGTGCAAGTCCAAGCTGGGCGAGACGCCGACGCTGCTGATGCTGCTCTTGTTCGTTCTGCTGATGGCCATGGGCTGGGGCTACAACCAGGTCTTCACCGGCCGCGCGGTCATGCTGCACCTGGGCGCCTTCACCGCCACGATCATGACGGCGAACGTGTTCTTCATCATCATGCCGAACCAGCGCATCGTCGTCGCCGACCTCAAGGCCGGGCGTCCCGCCGATCCGAAATACGGCAAGATCGCCAAGCTGCGCTCGACGCATAACAACTACCTGACCCTGCCGGTGGTGTTCCTGATGCTGTCGAACCACTACCCGCTGGCCTTCGCCACCGAATACAACTGGATCATCGCCGGGCTGATCTTCCTGATGGGCGTGACGATCCGCCACTTCTTCAACACCATGCATGCCGGCGGCGGCATGAAATGGTGGACCTGGGCGATCACCACGATCCTGTTCATCATCGTCATGTGGCTTTCGACCGCGCCGATGTTCCGCCAGACGCTCGAGGAATCCGAGGCCCGCGTCCTGACCCCCACCCAGCAGGCCATGGTCGACGCGCCCGGCTGGGAGGACGCCTACAACGCCGTCATGGGCCGCTGCTCGATGTGCCACGCCAGGGAGCCCTCGTATGAGGGCATCCATACCGCGCCCAAGGGCGTGCTGCTGGAAACCCCCGACGATATCACCCGCGCCGCGCGGGAAATCTACATCCAGGCCGGCGTGACCAACGCCATGCCGCCCGCCAATGTCAGCTTCATGGAACCCGAGGAGCGCCAGGCGATCATGGACTGGTATCGCGGCCTGCCCAAGACCTTCGCACTGAACTGACCCCCGACGGCTTGAGCCTGCCGCGCCGCCGCCCTATGCTCGGGGCGGCCTTGTCATGTCAGGAGCGCCCTTGCCCGCCACCGTTCAGCTTCTGGCCTTCGCGGCCATCGCGCTTGGCATGGTGCTCACCCCGGGACCAAACATGATCTATCTGGTTTCGCGCGCCATCTGCCAAGGCCCGCGGGCGGGATTGATCTCTTTGGCCGGGATAGCACTCGGCTTCGTCTTCTACATGCTTTGCGCGGCCTTCGGCATCACCGCCCTGGTGCTGGCGGTGCCCTATGCCTATGACGCGCTGCGCATTGCCGGCGCCGGCTATCTGCTGTGGCTGGCCTGGCAGGCGGTCCGGCCCGGAGGGCCCTCGGCCTTCCAACTGCACGACCTGCCGCCGGACAGCCCGCGCCGGCTGCTCGCCATGGGCTTCTTCACCAACCTGCTCAACCCCAAGATCGCAGTGATGTATCTATCGCTGCTGCCGCAATTCATCCGCCCCGAGGCGGGCAGCGTGCTGACGCAATCCCTTGCGCTCGGCACGGTGCAGATCGCCGTCAGCGTCACCGTAAATGCGCTGATCGCGCTGACGGCAGGTCAGATCGCCGTCTTCCTGGCCGGCCGGCCGGCATGGCTGCTGGTCCAGCGCTGGTTGATGGGCACGGTGCTGGCCGGGCTGGCCCTGCGCATGCTTACCGAGGCGCGGCGCTGAACCCGCTCAGGCGAACACCCCCCGCACCTCGCGCGCGATGAAATCCGCGAACAGCCGCACCTTGGGATCCTGCAGGCGCCGATGCGGGGTCAGCACGCCGAATTGCGAGGGGATCGGCGGGTAATCCGGCAGCACCTCGACCAGCCGGCCCGAGGCCAGATGCTCGGCCACCTCGTAGCGGGGACGGTTGACGATCCCCCTGCCCCCCAGCGCCCAGCTGCTCAACACGTCGCCGTCATCGGCGTCGAACTTGCCGTTCACCAGCATCTTCTGCGGCCCCTCGGGAGTCTGCAGCACCCAGTAATATTCCGGGCTGCGCGGATAGCGCAGCAGCAGGCAATTATGCGCCGTCAGCTCCTCGGGGCGCTCGGGGCGGCCGTGCTGTTCCAGATAGCCCGGCGTCGCCACCAGCACCCGCCGGCATTCCGCGATCCGCCGCCATTTCAGCGCCGAATCCTGCGGCTCGCCCAGGAAGAAGGCCAGGTCGATCCCGTCGGCGATGATGTCCACGTTGCGGTCCGACAGCCGCAGCCGCACCTCGACGCCGGGATATTCGTCGCAGAATTTCGGCACCAGGGGCGCGATCAGCCGCCGGCCCAGGCCCAGGGGCGCCGTCACCCGCAAGGCGCCATGCGGCATGCCGGAAAAGCCCGAGACCACCGCCTCGGCCTCGTCCAGCGTCTCGATCACCCGGCGGGCATTGTCGTAGAAGGCCCGCCCCACCTCGGTCGGCACCAGCTTACGGGTGGTGCGGTTCAGAAGCCGCACCCCATAGCGCGTTTCCAGATCCTTGATCCGGTTCGAGGCCACCGCCGGCGACATGCGCAGGTCGCGCCCGCCGGCGGTGATCGAGCCCAGTTCGACCACACGAACGAAGACCCGCAGACTTTCAAGATATGGCATGGTCTCAACCCGCCTCTTTCAAGGAATCGCTGAAAGTCTTATGCTCAATCCGAGATTTCGCAAAGAGCAATTCGCATCTAGGCTTTCCCCATACCCAGCCATCCCGAGCGAGGACCGAATGGGCCACGAATTGCGCTTTCTACTGAACGACACCGAGATCCGCCTGACCGAGGCGGGCTCTCGCGACACGCTTCTGGACTTCCTGCGGCTCAACCGCCGCCTGACCGGCACCAAGGAGGGCTGCGCCGAAGGCGATTGCGGCGCCTGCACCGTGCTGGTCGGCCGCCTGCACCAGGGCCGGCTGCATTACGAGCCGATCAACGCCTGCATCCGCTTCCTGGCCTCGTGCCACGGCTGCCATGTCGTCACCGTCGAGCATCTGCGCGGCGCCGATGGCGGGCTGCACCCGGTCCAGGCCGCCATGGTCGAGCATCACGGCAGCCAGTGCGGCTTCTGCACGCCGGGCTTCGTCATGGCGCTTTACGGGCTGTGGATGCAAAACCCGCGCCCCGACATGCTGGCGATCGAAACGGCGCTGCAGGGCAACCTGTGCCGCTGCACCGGCTACGAGCCGATCGTGAAGGCGGCTTTCGCGGCCTCGGAAGCCGGCGGGCAGCATATGGACGCGCTGACCGTCGAGCGCGACCGCGTCACCGCCGCCCTGCAAGCCATCCCGGCCGAGCGGGTCGAGGTCTCGCGCGGCGAGGACCGCGCCATCCTGCCGGCCAACGCCGCCGACCTGGCGCAGGTGCTGGCCGCACATCCGAACGCGACCATCGTCGCCGGCGCCACCGACGTGGGCCTGTGGGTGACGAAATTCCTGCGCAACATCTCTCCCGCCGTGTTCATCGGCCATCTGCAGGATCTCAAGCAGATCGAGCTTGCCGAGGGGCGCGTCACCATCGGCGCCGGCGTGACCTATACCGAGTTCGAGCCCTTCCTGCGCCAGCATTTCCCCGAGGCGGTGGATTACTGGCTGCGCATCGGCGGCTGGCAGGTCAGGAACGCCGGCACCATCGGCGGCAACGTGGCCAACGGCTCGCCCATCGGCGAGACGCCGCCCTTGCTGATCGCGCTGGGGGCCACGCTGCGGCTGCGCAGCGCCGAGGGCACGCGCGAACTGCCCATCGAGGATTACTTCATCGAATACGGCAAGCAGGACCGCCGCCCCGGCGAGTTCGTGGAATCGATCACCGTGCCCCTGAAGGGCGAGGCGAAGATCGCCGCCTACAAGGTCTCCAAGCGCCACCATGCCGATATCACCGCCTCGGCCGCCGCCTTCCGGGTCGAGACCGACGGCGCCACGATCATCGACGCCCGCGTCGCCTTCGGCGGCATGGCGGGCACGCCCAAGCGCGCCGGCCATGCCGAGGCGGCGCTGAAGGGCCAGCCCTTCACCGCCGAAACCTTCGAGGCCGCTGCGCGCGCGGTCGCCAACGACTTCCAGCCGCTCAGTGACTGGCGGGCCAGCAAGGAATATCGCCAGCAACTCGCCGCCAACTTCTTCCGCCGCTTCTGGCTTGAACAGTCCGGCGCGGAACACCGCCTGAGGAGGGCCGAATGAAACAGGACGTCTTCGTCAAGGGCGCCGCCCATACGCCCATCATCCACGATTCCGCGATCAAGCACGTCACCGGCGCCGCCGACTATACCGACGACCTGCTGGAGCCTGTCGGCACGCTGCACGGCTATCTGGGGCTTTCCTCGGTCGCGCATGGCCGGATCACGGCGATGGACCTCGACGCGGTGCGCAAGGCACCGGGCGTCCATGCCGTGCTGACGGCCGAGGACATTCCCGGCCATAACGACATCTCGCCCACCGGCCTGCATGACGAGCCGGTCTTCGCCTTCCCCGAGGTGCAGTTCGTCGGCCAGCCGATCTTTGCCGTGGTGGCCGAGACCCGCGACCAGGCCCGCCGTGCCTGCCAGCTGGCACGCGTGGAATACGAGGAACTGCCCTTCGCCATCGACGCCATCTCGGCCCGCGATGCCGGCATGGGCTATGTCACCAAGCCGCTGAAGCTCAAGCGCGGCGACATGGCCGGGATGGAGCGCGCGCCCCGCAAGCTGTCGGGCCGGCTGACCGTCGGCGGGCAGGAGCATTTCTACCTGGAAAGCCAGATCGCCTTCGCCATCCCTGGCGAGGATGACGAGGTGATCGTCAACACCTCGACCCAGCACCCCAGCGAGGTGCAGCACATGGTCGCCCATGTTCTGGGCGTGCCGTCGAACGCGGTGGTGGTGAACGTGCGCCGAATGGGCGGCGGCTTCGGCGGCAAGGAATCGCAGATGAACGGCTTCTGCGCCATCGCCGCCCTGGCCGCGAAGAAGCTGAAACGCGCCGTCAAGATCCGCCCCGACCGCGACGACGATTTCCAGATCACCGGCAAGCGCCATGATTTCGTCATCGACTATGCGGTGGGCTTCGACGAGACCGGCAGGATTCATGCCGTCGACGCCGATTTCTACGCCCGCTGCGGCTTTTCCTCGGACCTGTCCGGCCCGGTGACCGACCGGGCGCTGTTCCATGCCGACAACGCCTATTACTACCCGGCGGTCGAGCTGCGCAGCCATCCGATGAAGACCAACACCTGCTCGAACACCGCCTTCCGCGGCTTCG
Organism: Paracoccus binzhouensis; assembly: GCF_016446475.1. GTDB lineage: Bacteria > Pseudomonadota > Alphaproteobacteria > Rhodobacterales > Rhodobacteraceae > Paracoccus > Paracoccus binzhouensis. Next base: position 25,968 of record NZ_JAEHFP010000046.1, read on the forward strand.
GCGGCCCGCAAGGGGTGGTCATGGCCGAGCGCATCGTCGAGGACATCGCCTATCAGCTCGGCCGCGACCCGCTGGAGATCCGCAAGCTGAACCTCTACCAGAACGGCCAGTTGACCCCCTATCACCAGGAGGTCGAGGACCAGATCCTGCCGCGCATCTTCGAGGAGCTGGAGGCCAGCAGCGACTACCACGCCCGCCGCCAGGCGGTGCTGGATTTCAACGCCCGCGCCCAGGAACAGGGCGGCGCGATCCGCAAGGGCATCGCCCTGACCCCGGTCAAGTTCGGCATCAGCTTCACCGCCACCTGGTACAACCAGGCCGGCGCACTGATCCACATCTATTCCGACGGCTCGGTCCACCTGAACCACGGCGGCACCGAGATGGGCCAGGGCCTGAACACCAAGGTGGCGCAGGTGGTGGCCGAGGCGCTGGGGATCAGCATCGACCGCATCAGGATCACCAAGACCACGACCGAGAAGGTGCCCAACACCTCGGCCACCGCCGCCTCGTCGGGCTCGGACCTGAACGGCATGGCGGCGCTGGACGCCTGCCGGCAATTGATCGAGCGGCTGACCGCCTTCGCCGCCGAGGCCAAGGGCGTGCCGCCGGAACTGGTCAGCATCGGCGAGACGGTGCAGATCGGCACCGAGGAAATGCCCTTCGCAGAGTTCATCAGGACCGCCTATCTGGCGCGGATCCAGCTGTCGGCGGCCGGCTTCTACAAGACGCCAAAGATCCACTGGAACCGCGACACCGGACAGGGCCGGCCGTTCTATTACTTCGCCTATGGCGCCGCCTGCTCCGAGGTCTCGGTCGACACGCTGACCGGCGAATATGTGATCGAGCGCGCCGACGTGCTGCATGACGTGGGCCGCAGCCTGAATCCCGCGCTGGACAAGGGCCAGGTCGAGGGCGCCTTCGTGCAGGGCACCGGCTGGCTGACCAGCGAGGAGCTCTGGTGGGACCAGAAGGGCCGGCTGCGCACCCACGCCCCCTCGACCTACAAGATCCCGCTGGCCTCGGACCGGCCCAAGGTCTTCAACGTCGCGTTGGCCGACTGGTCGGTGAACCGCGAGGCGACGATCAAGCGCTCCAAGGCCGTGGGCGAGCCGCCCTTCATGCTGGGCATCAGCGTGTTCCAGGCGCTGAACATGGCGGTGGCGAGCTTCAACGGCTACCGCGAAAACCCGCGCATCGACGCGCCCGCCACCCCCGAGCGCGTGCTGATGGCCATCGAACGGCTGCGGCGATGATCCGGGTCGAGATCACCCGCACGCGCGGCTCCTCGCCGCGCGAGAAAGGGGCGGCGATGGTCGTCACCCCCGAGGGATTGACCGGCACCATCGGCGGCGGCCAGCTGGAATACATGGCCATCGACCGCGCCCGGCAGATGCTGGCCCGCGGCGAGGCATCCGCCCGCATGGACGTGCCCCTGGGCCCCGAGATCGGCCAATGCTGCGGCGGAAGGGTCGAGCTTACCCTGACCCGCGTGGCCGAAGCCCCCGCCGGCCCCGAGCATCCGCAGGTGCTGATCTTCGGCGCCGGCCATGTCGGCCGGGCGCTGTCCCGCGCCCTGGCGCTTCTGCCGCTGCGCCCGATCCTGATCGACCAGCGCGCAAGCGAACTCCGGCAGGCGACAGGCGAGACCCGCCTGACCCCCCTGCCCGAGGCCGAGATCCGCAGCGCCCCCTTCGGCACCAGCCACATCATCGTCACCCATGACCATGCGCTCGACTTCCTGCTGGCGGCCGAGGCGCTGCGCCGGATGGACGCACCCTATATCGGCATGATCGGCAGCCGCACGAAACTGGCGCAGTTCCGCCGCTTCGCCCGCGCCCAGGGGCTCGACACCGACCGGCTGACCTGCCCCATCGGCGCCGGCTATTCGCGCGACAAGCGCCCCGAGGTCATCGCCGCCTTCACCGCCGCCGAGATCATCGGCCGGCTGACCCAGCCAACTTCTTCGTTCCAGAAATACCCATGCGACAGCTGATCCGGGGGCGCACGCTCTCCTTCCACGCCGACCCCGTGGAAACCGAAAACGCCTTCACCTACCACGAGGACGGCGCCGTCATCACCGAGAACGGCAAGATCGCCGCCATCGGCGACTATGCCGCGCTGCGCGACCCCGCCCTGCCGGAAATCGACCACCGCCCGCACCTGATCCTGCCGGGCTTCATCGACACGCATATCCATTTCCCGCAGGTCCAGGTGATCGCCAGCTGGGGGGCGCAGCTGCTCGACTGGCTCAACACCTATACCTTCCCCGAGGAATCGCGCTTCGCCCAGCAGGGCCACGCCCCGGCCATGGCGGAAAAATTTCTCGACCTGCTGCTTTCGCACGGCACCACCACCGCCGTGGCCTTCTGCTCGGTGCATCCGCAATCGGCCGAGGCGCTGTTCTCGGCCGCCGAGGCGCGGGGCATGGCGATGGTGGCCGGCAAGGTGATGATGGACCGCAATGCCCCCGAGGCGGTGCTGGACACCCCGCAGCAGGGCTATGACGACAGCAAGGCGCTGATCGCCCGATGGCACGGCCGCGGCCGCCAGCGCTATGCCATCACCCCGCGTTTCGCCATCACCTCGACGCCCGAGCAGATGGAGATGACCGGGCAACTGGTGCGCGAACATCCCGACTGCCACATCCAGACGCATCTCAGCGAGAACAAGGACGAGATCGCCTTCACGCTCAGCCTCTATCCGCAGGCGCGCGACTATCTCGACATCTACGAGACCTATGGCCTCTTGTCCGAAAAGCTACTGCTCGGCCATTCCATCCACCTGGAACCGCGCGAGATCGCCCGCATGGCCGAGACCGGCTCGCGCGCGGTGTTCTGCCCGACCTCGAACCTGTTCCTCGGCTCGGGCCTCTTCGACGAGGCGGGGCTGCGCGCCGCGGGCGTGGTCAGCGGCATCGCCACCGACGTCGGCGGCGGCACCAGCTATTCCATGCTGCAGACCCTGAACGAGGGCTACAAGATCCTGCAGCTGCGCGGCCAGAAGCTGCATCCCTTCGCCGCCTTCCACTGGATCACCCGCGGCAATGCGCTGGCGCTCGGCATGGCCGACCGCATCGGCACGCTGGAGCCCGGCAGCGATGCCGACCTGGTGGTGCTCGACAGCCGCGCCACGCCGGCGATGGCGCTGCGCATGGACCGGGCCGAGACCCTGGCCGAGGAGCTTTTCATCCTGCAGATCCTCGGCGACGACCGCGCGATTGCCCAGACCTATGTGGCGGGGAAACCGATGTTCGGCTGAGGCGGGGCGCGTGTTGCTGCCAAAGAGATGAAACGGTCGTGAAACGCCTGCCTATCGGTCGCCGTCAACCGCACCTGATCGCCGCCACGCGGCCCATGGATCCGACGAAAGGGCAAGCCCATCCGCCGGATGAACGTCGCCAGTTCGGCAATGCGCAGCCCTTCAGAACTGGCGAAGACAGCCAGAGAAACCACCTCGCCCTCCTGTCCGACATGGCCGAGATTGACCAGAACCGAGGCAAATCCGGATCGTTGCAGATACGTCCCCACCCGAGGCAAACGGCCATCCCGGATCCGTTCGATCACCTCGGGAACCGTCAGCTGCAACCTTGATGCGGCCTCCGCCAGGCTGCACCAGTCATGCATCCCACATAGACCGGCGCCGCGCCGACCAGCAGATCATCAATCAACCGCTGCGCCGCCAGCGGATCCCAGCGACCATGCGCGACTTCGATAAGAAGGCCCGAATCGCGCATTTCCGCAAAAACCCATGATGCCACGGACAGCGCCTTGCAGAACGCCGCCGCCGTCAGTCCATGGTTCAGTTGCTCGAGCACACCCTTTGCCGCGTCCTGGTCATAGATCCGCCAGGTGATCGGCAGCCTGGACGGGATCTCGAGCCCCGCAGCCTCCAGAGTCGTGATGACTTCGGTATCCGGTCTTTGCAGCAGGCACGCGGTTTCTCGAACAGAACACAGGGTCCGTTGCAGCACCGGCTCGCCCAGCACTTCATCGCCGGGCGCAAACGGCCAGGTTTCACGGATATGCTGCTGCAAGATGGCACGGAAAGGCTGCAGCTCCACCGGGCAAGGATCAGCGACGAGAAGATCATAGAGCCCGCCAAAGATCTTGCGCGGCCCCTCATCGGGCCCACCCATCAGATGCTGCAGGTCAGTCAGCGCGCCGCGGAGCGTCGCCTCACCTTCAACGCAGAGGAAATAGCCCACCTGGCATGGCGACCAATCCAGATCCGCAGGCAGACGGCGCCATTTGGATAGCTGCGTCGCCATCGCCGCGCAGCCAAGTTGCGCGCAGACCTGCGCGGCTGCGAAAAGATCGAACCGATCAAGCCAGCCTGCCCTGCTCACCTGTCCGTTGAGCCTTGCGAAAAAACCACCGCTCGAACTCGGATACGTCTCGTTGTGCAGGGAGCGTTTCGTCGCGCAGCTCCAGCTCTGGCAGTCGGCTCGCCACATCGTGTCGGTCCAGTTCGTCCTGCACCGCCCAGAGCGTAATCAACGGTCGTCGATGCTCGGGGCAGATCATGACGAAGGGCAAGGACCAGATACCGAGCAACCCAGGCTGAATCTGTAGGCAGTCGGGACAGCCGCGGACAAGCCTGCCGCCGACCATACGCGACGGAAAGCGCACATCGCCAAACCAGGCATCATCGCCTTGAAACCGCAGCGTCCCGGCACCAATCTCCGCAACCGGGATTCCGGACAGCGCGGCCAATCTCTGAAGCGCAACATCCTCTCCAGCCAACAGATCAGAAGGCTTTATCCCCATGTCCCGCAGGAACTCGCGCAACGGCACGTAGTTCGCCCGCGCGAGGCGTGAAGCCAGCGATGCTGCGCTTTCGCCGGGGTTGGGTGACACGGAGAGAGGAAGCTTCGTTATCTCAGCTGCATAATTGGCCAGGTTTCAGAGCGCCACCTCGTAGCAAGGAAAGTTAACATGTCTCCTGCGGTCAGCGCGCTGTTGTCACTGAGATTAAGCAGCCGCTCGAACAGCCGGCCACGTTCGCACCCTTTGCTGGCTTGGGCTAACCGACTTCACGGACGCCAGTGACCATGACCGGATCGATACACATCTCGCTCCCCAGACAGCAGCGCACCCGCTACGACAAAACCGCAGGCAGCTTCCTCGGCTTCGTCAACCTCGCCTGCATCAGGCTATGGCTGCGCCAGTGTCAACATAACCTACTGATATGGTTCGGCAAGAACCTGGTCTGGCTTGCCCCGAAGGCTGGTCGCAACGGCCGGCCGCCGGTGTTCAGCGATGCAGCGATCCGATTCTGCTTGACGGTGACGGTCCTGTTCGGGCGGCCGCTGCGGCAAACGACAGGGATCGTGGCAAGTATCCTGTCGATGGCCGGTCTCGACTGGGCCGTTCCCGACTTTTCCACCCTGAGCCGCAGGCAAAAAGCCATAGAGGTGCAGATAACGCATCGCCGTGCGCCGGGCCCGCCGAACCTGCTTGTCGACAGCGCGGAAATCAAGTTCCTGGGCGATGGGGAATGGCTGGCCCGCAAGCACGGCACACCGGCCTTGATCAGGCTGGTCGCGATCGGGCGGCAGGGAGAGCCGGACTTCAGACGCGCGCAAATATCTTCCAAGATCGCCCGCCGATGCATCGGATACTGCCGCGTCGTCAGGTGGACGAGCCCGTCAAGCCCGGCCGCCCTGGCTTCGTTGAACAGTTCCAGTGCATGGGCGCAGCTGTTGACGATGATCATGCCCTGCGGCGTGTCGCGCAGCGCCTCGATCGGCGCGGTATCATCCGTCTCGCCGCCCTGCACGATCCGGGCGCGGCACAGGCGGCGGGCCAGTTCCTCGGGGTCGGGCGCCAGTTCGCGGCCCTCCAGCGGCAAGCCGCCCCGCCTCAATTGGCGACTGTCGAAAGCGGATTGCGTCGCCGTGCACCGCACCACCGAACAGCCGCAATGCGTGCAGAACATGTCGATCATCCGCAGCGCCGGCGTCAGCAGCTTGCGCGGCAGGGATTGCGCCTCATCCAGCGCGATCACCGAGCCGGCGATGTTGTGCAACTTGCGGCAGCGCGAGGGGCACGCGGCGAAAAGGCTTTCGAAAAGCTGCCCATTGGTGGAGACCACCAGAGGCGCGGCGCAATCCTCCATGGCAAGGCACCGCTTATCTTTTCCCTCCCGCCCTTTCGGGTCGGTTTTCTCATCGCCGATGGCCGAATGGTGATCCAGCACCGCATCGCCGAAAAGTTCGCGGAAGATGGCGGCCGTCTGGGAGACGATGGAAGTGTATGGAATTGGTATATATTTCTGCAATGCCCATGATACGCCGCATGGTCCGGCGCGAAGCCCGGCGAGGCCAACGTCTTGCCCCCGCCGGCAGGCATAGCCAAGGTGAAAAGCCCCGGCGCCATGGCGGCCCCCTGCCGGACATGGGTCAGAATATCTGCGCGTGGACGGTGATCGGGCCAGAGCCGTCGAATTTCACCTTATACGCGTTGAAAACCTGTCTCCAGCCCGGCAACAGGTCTGCCAGGGCCTGCCATCCAGCCCGGCATGGAAGGTCTCGGTATCGCGGAAATCCGCATCGCCCAGGCAGGAAAACCCATGCGCGCGGTGACCGACAGGTCGAAGCCGCAGGATGCCGGGCGCATGAGCGCGGCCAGTTCCCTGGCCATCGAACCGAAATCGGGACTGGCCGCAGCCGAGATTTCCGGCGCGATCGGGTCGTGGAAAGCCTCGAGCCGGCGCTCCATGCTGCCCTCGGCACCATGGCGGTCGGGCAAGTCGCGTGATGGCCCAGGATGGCATAGCCGATCACCTCGGAGACAGGCCGCAGGTCATCGGACGCCCGGGCGCGCAGCAGCGCAGCGCCGGCTGTCGAGTGATCCACCCGCACATTCTCGCCGGCCAGCACGCGGCTGCGCGGGGCACCAGCCGCCATCGCCGGACCACGCAGCGACGATGACCGTTCCGGCCCATCCGGCACAGCGGGTCCGCATGAGCCGGCCGCAGCAGCAGGAAAGCGCATCGGACAGACCGCGATCGCACGCCGGCAGCGGCGCCTCGGCCCCTCGATTCCGAACGTGCAACCTTACGCTGCATCTGCTAGACTGCCGGTCGAGGACGGTTCGGCTCGGTATCTTCGCGGGCGGGGCCGGGTTCTCCGGCCGTTGCCTCGCCCGGTTCCGGGCCCTCCAGGAAGGGAGGAGCAGCCATGCACCGAGAGACGATTGGAAACCCGCTGAGCTGGAGCGCGCAGAAACTGGCCGGCATCGGCCGCAGCGCCGGGGCGGCGGTGGATGGGATCGGCAGCCACGAGATGACCCTGCCCGGGGTCAGGCAGATCGGCCTGGCCGATATTCGCGCGGCGCTGCGCAAGGGCGTTCAGGATTTCGCCGCGCTACGCACCGACGTGATCACCGCGGTGGCGCTCTATCCGGTGATCGGCTTCGTCCTGGCCGCCTGGGCGTTCAACGCCGGGCAAGTGCATCTGCTGTTTCCGCTGGCGGCGGGCTTTCCGCTGGTCGGACCGGTGGCGGCGATCGGCCTTTACGAGATGAGCCGGCGGCGCGAGCGGGGCGAAGACACCAATTGGGGCGCGGTGCTGGCCACGCTGCGCGGCCGGGTGCTGGGCCCGGTGCTGACACTGGGCTGCCTTCTGGCGGTGATCTTCGCCTTCTGGGTCATCGCCGCGCATGCGATCTGGGCCGCCACCCTGGGACCCGAACCCTATGACAGCCTGCGGGTCTTCCTGCGCGACACCGTCACCACCAGCGCCGGCTGGACGATGATCCTGGCCGGGTTCGGCGTCGGCTTCGTCTTCGCGGCCGGGGTGCTTTGCGTCAGCCTGGTCTCCTTCCCGATGCTGATCGACCGGCCGGTGGGCGTGCCGGTGGCGCTGGCGACCTCGCTTGCCGTGGCGCGCCGCAACCCCGGGACGACGGCGCTCTGGGGGCTGATCGTCGCGGTCGCGCTGCTGCTGGGGACGATCCCGCTATTCGCCGGGCTGATCGTGGTGCTGCCCATCCTCGGCCATGCGACATGGCACCTCTATCGCCGGGCGGTGGTCTAGCGTCCGACAGGAAAGCCGGGGCGCGGCCGGCCCGGCGCTTCCGGGCGGGGCATGTCCGGATGGGCGAGCCGAAGGCTGAGCGCAGCAACGACCCGGGATGCGCCGCCAATCCCCACAGGTGCCGCTTGCGCCATCGCAGCCCTGATCGCCGCAGAATTTTCCGGCGGGAGTCCGATATCGGCCTCGGCGCCCAAATTAACCAATAACAATTACCGATTCATAATGTCGCTTCACAAAACTTGACCGAATGCGGATGATTCCCCTACCCCTCGGCGCTGGTTCGTTGCGAAGGGGAGGAACCATGTTGGAGGCGGTCCCGGAATACCGGGGCATCCTGGGGGTCACCGGCGCCGATTGCCATGCGGTCGGCAACAAGATCATCTCGGCCGTGCTGGGCCGGAACGGCATCGAGGTGGTGAACCTGGGCGTCATGGTCAGCCAGGACGAGTTCATCCAGGCCGCCATCGAGGAAAAGGCCGATGCCATCCTCGTCTCGTCGATCTATGGCCATGGCGAGATCGACTGCCAGGACATCCGCGCCCGCTGCGAGGAGCGCGGGCTGGGCGAGATCCTGCTTTATGTCGGCGGCAACCTTGTGATCGGCAAGCGCGCCTTCGCCGAGGTCGAGCAGCGCTTCCTCGAGATGGGCTTCGACGGGGTGTTCCCGCCGACCGTGCGGCTCGAGGATGTGGTGGATCTGCTGAAGTCCGACATCCGCGGGGAGTGTGCGATCTTTTGTGTATGACGGCTCTGATGCTGTAACCGCCCCCCGACGGCATCGACGTGCCAAGGTGGGATCGCAACAATCCGTATTGGGAGGCGGTCATGTCGGAGATTATCACGGTCGGACTGGATCTGGCGAAGAATGTGTTCCAGGTCCACGGTGCTGACAGCAAAGGCAGTGCTGTCTTACGCAAGAAGCTCAGACGGGCTCAGGTGTTTGAGTTCTTCGCCAAGTTGCCGCCCTGCCTGGTGGCGATGGAGGCCTGCGGTGGCGCGCATTTCTGGGGTCGGGAGCTGGCCAAGCTCGGCCACGACATCAAGCTCATCCCGCCCGCCTATGTGAAGCCCTTCATCAAGCGGCAAAAAAATGATGCGGCGGATGCCGAGGCGATCTGCGAGGCGGCGCAAAGACCGAACATGCGCTTTGTTCCCGTGAAGAGCGAGGAAACGCAAGGAGCGGCCAGCGTCTTCCGCGTCCGGGAGTTGCTCATCCGGCAGCGTACCCAGGCCATCAACGCGCTCCGCGGACATCTCACCGAGTATGGCTGGGTGGTGCCACAGGGTGCGACGAATGCCCGGCGCCTGGTTGCCCTCGTCGCGGATGAAGAATCGGGCCTGCCCGCCACGGCGCGGGCATCCCTGACGGTCCTGACTGAAACGCTTGTCCAGCTCGACGGTCAGATCGAGACCTTGGATGCCGAGATCGACCGGCGCGCCAAGACCGATGAAGTCGCCCGGCGCCTAATGACGATCCCTGGCATCGGCCCGTTGATCGCCACGGCCATCGCCACACTGGCTCCGCCGCTGGAAGCGTTCCGGAAGGGCCGAGACTTCGCGGCATGGCTTGGGCTCACGCCCAGGCAGCATTCGACGGGCGGAAAGCAACGGCTGGGAGCCACGACGAAGATGGGTGAGCGTTCCCTACGCCGGTTGCTGATCATCGGCGCCAACAGTGTCATCATCAAGCGCCATAGTCATGCGTCAGCGCGCGCCGGCACCTGGCTGGCAAGGATGCTGGAGCGCAAGCCGCCGATGCTGGTGCGCGTGGCCTTGGCCAACAAGATGGCGCGGATCGTCTGGGCGTTGATGAAGAGCGGAGAGGTCTACCGGGCTCCGGCCATGGCGGCGTAAAGTCCGTCAGCGGTCGCGAGGTCGTCGGAGCGGAGGAGGGCTGAGAGCAACTTGGCGCAACGGTCGCAAGACAAGGTCGGAAAACCAGAGCGCAACAGAGTGCCATCGAGCACGCGGCTTTGATTTGGTTCCGACCCGCGAACACCATGCGGGCCCGCGGCATGACTATGGCCGCATCACGAGGCCGGATACATGTCAGCACCCGACACCGCGCCAAATTGCTCCAAAACCCTCTTGCGCAAGGGGCGGTTATACATGTTGCACAAATCCCGTCAGGGATTCAGATCGTGAATCCAGGGTGGTAGCTGTGATGTATGAGCAGACCCACACCGCCAACCTACAGG
>NZ_JAEHFP010000047.1 GCF_016446475.1 Paracoccus binzhouensis
CGGCGCGGCCATCGGCTGGGGCGCGGCGGCGTGCTGAGGCGCGGCCTCGGCTGCGGGGGCGACGGCCGGGGCGACTCGGCGCGGCGGCGGCAGGTCTTCCTCGACCGCCTTGTGCGCAACGGCCGGGTTCTGGGTCAGCGGCTCCTTCATGCCGCGGCGCGGCGCCGGAATCTCGGCGGCCGAGGCGTCGATGCCGGTCGCGACGACCGAGACGCGGATCGTGCCTTCCATGGACGGGTCCAGGGTCGAGCCGACGATGATGTTGGCATCGGCATCGACCTTTTCGCGGATCTTCTCGGCCGCCTCGTCCATCTCGAACAGGGTCAGGTCGTAGCCGCCGGTGATGTTGATCAGCACGCCCTTGGCGCCGTTCAGGCTGATTTCGTCCAGCAGCGGGTTGGCGATGGCCTTCTCGGCCGCCTGCACGGCGCGGTTCTCGCCCGAGGCCTCGCCGGTGCCCATCATCGCCTTGCCCATCTCATCCATCACCGCGCGCACGTCGGCGAAGTCCAGGTTGATCAGGCCCGGCCGCACCATCAGGTCGGTCACGCCCTTGACGCCCTGGTAGAGCACGTCGTCGGCCATGGCGAAGGCTTCGGTGAAGGTGGTCTTTTCGTTCGCCAGCCGGAACAGGTTCTGGTTCGGGATGATGATCAGCGTGTCCACGACCTTCTGCAGGGCCTCGACGCCCTCCTCGGCCTGGCGCATGCGCTTGGTGCCCTCGAACTGGAAGGGCTTGGTCACCACGCCGACGGTCAGGATGCCCATCTCGCGCGCGGCCTGGGCGATGATCGGGGCAGCGCCGGTGCCGGTGCCGCCGCCCATGCCGGCGGTGATGAAGCACATATGCGCGCCCATCAGGTGATCGACGATATCCTCGATGGTCTCCTCGGCGGCCTTGGCGCCGATCGAGGGCTTGGCGCCGGCGCCCAGCCCCTCGGTCACCTTGGGACCGATCTGGATGCGGCTTTCGGCCTTGGAGGATTGCAGCGCCTGGGCATCGGTGTTCGCCACGACGAACTCGACGCCCTCCAGCTGCTTGTCGATCATGTTGTTGACCGCGTTGCCGCCCGCACCGCCGACGCCGAAGACGGTGATGCGCGGCTTGAGTTCCTGGTCATCGTTGAGCATCAGGTGGATCTGCCGTTCCATGTCTCGCCTGCCTTATGTTTGCGCCGGACATGTGCGCAGTCCGGTCGAATCCCCGTATGCTGGCCAGCCTAGCCAGATTCGGCCCCAGCGTCACCCGAAAAACACGGTCGAACCACCAAATATGGCGGTTGGACGGGGTGTTTTCGGCGGTATCTTGCCCATTCTCCAGCATGTGGTGTGGACCCCCGCCCGCACCACCGCATCCGGATTTCGCTGGCCTACCAGTTGTTGCGGAACCAGCGATAGGCCCGGCGCAGGCTGCGCGCCGGGTAATGTTCGGCGGGCATGTCGAAATCCCACCATTCGTCCTGCGGATGCGCCGTCAGCAGCGCCAGCCCGATGGCCGAGGAAAAGCCCGGCGCGGTGGCGTTATGCGGCAGGCCCTGGATGCGCAGCGGCCGGCCGATGCGCACGTTCTGCCCCAGCATGCGCGAGGCCAGCACGTCCAGCCCCGGGATCTGGCTGCCGCCGCCGGTCAGCACGATCTGGCGCGAGGGCATCGAATCGAAGCCCGCCGCGTCGAGAATGCCGGCGACGTTTTCCAGGATCTCCTCGACCCGCGGCCGCATGATGCCGATCAGGTCGGCGCGGCTGACGCTGCGGCGGTCGGTCTCCCAATCGCCGGTCTCGCCCCCAAGCTCGATCATCTCGCGGTCGTCGCGGCCGGTGGCCTCCAGACCGCCATGCAGGGTCTTCAGCCGCTCGGCCACGGCATGGCTGACGCGCAGGCCCTTGGCGATATCCTGGGTGATCAGTTCCCCGCCGACACGAACCGCATCGGCGAAGATCATGTGCTTCTTGATGAAGACCGACACGCCGGTCGTGCCGCCGCCCAGGTCGATGCAGGCGGCGCCCAGCTCCTGCTCGTCCTCGACCAGCGCCGCCAGGCCCGAGGCGTAGGAGGCCGAGGCCACGCCCGCCAGTTCCATGTCGCAGCGGCGGATGCAATGTTCGAGATTGCCGGCGGCGTCGCCGTCGATGGTCAGGACGTGCATGTCGCAGGCCAGCCGGCTGCCGGACTGGTCGCGCGGATCCGACAGGCCCGAGCGGCCGTCCAGCGCGAAGTTCACCGGCTGGGCGTGCAGCACCTCGCGCCCGCGGCCGAAATCCGGCACGTCGCAAGAGGCCAGCACCCGGGCCACGTCGCCCTCGGTCACCTTGCCGGCGGGCAGGGCGATCTCTCCGGCCAGGCCATAGCTGGCCGGGCGCGCGCCCGAGATGCAGGCGATGACGTGATCGACGCGCACGCCGGCAACCTTCTGCGCCGACTGGATCACCGTGCGGATGGCGCGCTCGGTCTCGGCCATGGTCTCGATCTCGCCATAGCGCATCCCGCGCGAGCGGGTGGTGGCGGTGCCGATGACGCGGAAATTCGACTGGCCGGCCATGGGGCCGACGCCGTCCGTCTCGCGGAACTGGCTGGGGCCGTCGAATTGCAGCACCAGGCAGGCGATCTTCGAGGTGCCGATATCCAGAACCGCGATGACGCCGCGCTGCATGGCCTGGCGGCGCATGTTGCGCATCGCCCGCTGCACCTCGTAGAGATCCTTCATCTTTCCTGCCTCTCCAAGCTGTTATCCGCTCTTCTTCCTGCCGTTTGTCGCCTTGGCCGCGATGGGCTGGCCGTCCGGACCCAATTCGGGCTGGCCGCGGGCGCGGCGGATGGCGTTCTGCGCATCGAGCCCCAGCCGCACCACCGGCCGCTGCTGCTTGCGCAGGTCCACGACGGTGATGTCGCGCTCGAGCATGTGCTGGGCGCGGTCCAGCGCGATGGCCCGCTCCAGCGCCTGCAGCGCCCCGGTCTCGGGCAGCTTGATACGCTGGCCGCGGTCCAGCACCACGTCCCAGCGCCGCTCGCCCATGCGCTCCAGCCCGCGCAGGCGGGGCAGGATCGGCCCGGCCGCGTCGATCAGCGCCAGCGCCTCGGCGGCGGCGCGGTCGGCGCCCTCGCCCGAGATGATCGGCAGGTCGCTGCGGATGTCGCGCGCCGTGACCGAGGCGACGCGATGCCCGGTCTTGTCCAGGATCTCGATGCCGCGCGCATGGCGCCACAGCACCGCCGGCACCCGCTCGGTCACCACCGCCGACAGGATGCCGCCGGGCTTGATGCGCAGGTCCACCGCCTCGACCGCGTCGAGCTTGAGCACCCGCTCGCGCAGCTTTTCCAGGTCGATCTCGAAGCTCGAGGCCGGCAGGTCGACGGGCAGCATGGCGCGCAACCCCTTGTCCACCACGGGCGAGGCGCCCTCAATGGTCATCATCTTGACCATGAAGGCCTCGCGGTGCTGGATGCGGTCCACGATGGCGTCGAGACCGCCGGTCAGATTGGCGCGGCGGGTGTCGTCCGACAGCCAGATCCCTGCCACCAGCGCCGCCAGGAAGGCCGGCAGGCCGACATGCACCAGCCGCCGCACCAGCGGCCGCAGCATCATCCGGTTCAGCCGATAGGCCAGGCGCGAGGGCGCCGGGTCCTTGCGCACCGGGCGCTGCGGCTGCGGCGCGGGACGCGAAGGCACATGACGCACCGGCGCCGGCCGGCCGCCGTCGCCCTGCCCGCGCTGGAAGGGGTTCAGTCCCTGCATAGCGCCTCCTCGACGATCCAGCGGCAGAGCGCCGGGAAATCCATACCGACATGTGCCGCCTGCTCGGGCGCCAGCGAGGTGGGCGTCATGCCGGGCTGGGTGTTCACTTCCAGGATCACCAGCCCGTCCAGGCCGCGCGCATCGTCCCAGCGGAAATCGCTGCGGCTCAGGCCGCGGCACCCCAGCGCCTGATGCGCGCGCACCGCGAGGTCGCGGCAAGCGGCCGCGATTTCCCCGGGAATCCCGGCCGGGATGACGTGGCGCGAGCCGCCGGGCTTGTATTTCGCGTCGTAGTCGTACCAGCCCTCGGAGATGATCTCGGTCACGCCCAGGGCACGGTCGCCCAGCACCGCCACGGTCAGCTCGCGGCCCGGGGCATAGGTCTCGACCATGACGCGCGCCGGCATGGCGTCCGAGAGCTGCGGCGGGGCGTTGGCGGCCTCGTGGACGATATAGACCCCGACCGAGGAGCCCTCGTCATTGGGCTTGACGACATAGGGGGGCGGCAGGACATGGCGGGCGCGCACCTCCTCGGCATCGGCGATGACGCTGTCCACCACGGGAATGCCCGCCTCGCGAAAGGCCTGTTTCGCCCGGGACTTGTCCATGGCAAGCGCCGAGGCCAGCACGCCGGAATGGGTATAGCGGATGCCCAGCCATTCCATCAGGCCCTGGACGCAGCCGTCCTCGCCCCAACGGCCGTGCAGCGCGTTGAAGACCACGTCCGGCGCGTGCTCGGCCAGACGCGCGGGCAGATCCCTGCCCGCGTCCAATTCGACGACGTCATAGCCCGCCTGCCGCAGCGCCTTCGCGCATTCCCGCCCGGAAGACAGCGACACCTCGCGCTCGGCCGAGGGGCCGCCCATCAGGACGACGACTTTCGGGGCTGTCCTGCTCGACCTGCCCGCCAATTTTTCTGCCTCATGCCCCGGTTGATCCGGGAATTTATTGCGGCAGGATAGCGGCTAAGGCGGAATCGCAAAAGTCCCTTTTCGCGTTTCGGGCGAGATTTCCGGGGATAACGGCGGGTTACGGCTCACCGACGCGGATCACTTCCCATTGCAGGTCGTGACCGCTGGACTGCCGTACCCGGTCGCGCACCAGCTCTCCGAGCGCCTCGAGCTCGGCGGCGGTGGCGCCATCGGCGTTGAGCAGGAAATTCGGATGCTTTTCAGACATTTGCGCCCCGCCCAGCCGATGGCCGCGCAGGCCGGCGGCGTCGATCAGGCTCCAGGCCTTCAGCTCGTGGCTGTCATCGGCGTGGCCGGTCGAGGAATAGCCGGCCGGGTTGCGGAAGGTCGAGCCGGCCGAGCGGTCGCGGGTCGGCTGGCTGGCATCGCGCCGGGCGAGCTGATCCTGCATTTTCTCAGCAAGTTCAGTTGGTTCCCCGGCCGGGGCGCGGAAGGTCGCCCGGGTCACCACCGCGCCCTCGGGGATCTCGGAATGGCGATAGGCCAGGTGCAGGTCGGCGGCGGGCAGCTCGGCGATCTCGCCCCGGCGGGTGACGATGCGCACCGCGACCAGATGGTCTGCGACATAGGTGCCGTAGCAGCCGGCATTCATGCGCACGGCGCCGCCGATGCTGCCGGGAATGGTGCGCAGGAAGGTCAGGTCGCGCCCGGCCTCGGCCGCCTTGCGTGCGACGTGGGCGTCGAGGGCGGCAGCGCCGGCGGTAACGGTTTCCCCTGCGATTTCAATGGCATTGAAGCCGCGACCCAGGCGGATCACCACGCCGCGGATGCCGCCGTCGCGCACGATCAGGTTCGAGCCGACGCCCATGGGAAAGACCGGCACGGCCGGGTCGAGCGTGGCGAGAAACTCGGCCAGATCGGCCTCGTCCGCGGGCTGGAACAGCCAGTCGGCCGGGCCGCCGACGCGCAGCCAGGTCAGCTCGGCCAAGGGCCGGTTCGGGGTCAGGGCGCCGCGCGGCGCAGGAAGCATCCGGGTCATGGCCGGCTGGTTAATCGGCGTTGCGCGGGGCGTCAATGCGGCGCGCGTTGCCGGGCGGATGCCGATGCCCCGCCCGGGCGGGGATTTGCCAGCAAATGCCGGGTTTTTCGTCGTGACCGGCGTGCAGCCCGTGTGCACCGCGCGTACACAGGGCGTGCACCGGCGACAGGCCCTGCCGGGGCTGCGGGGAGAGGATGCGCTGTTCCAGCGCGCCTTGCCGGAGGCGCGTCCGTGCACGGTCAACGACCGGCCGAGGAAACCCTTGGCATCCGGGCCGCGCATTTCAACTTTGGCGTGGAAACCGCTTTTCTTGCCGCCGCGCCGTGCTCTTTCCGGCTCACGGCGAAACCCACGCGCTTTCAGCGACGCTTGGCCAAGGAAGAATGCGGTCATCAGGACGATGCGGCCAGGATCAGATCGCTGATCGACCGCGTGAACAGCACGGTGAAGCAATCGCCCGCCATCCTTGACGGAAAGCCGCTGGAAAGGCGCTGGAGGGAGCCTGTCTTGCAAGAGTTCATCCTGCCGATTGCAGGATTGGCGCCTGGAGCTGCCGGGATCCTGTTGGCGCGGCGGGAAGCATCCAGGCTCGACAAGGACAAGGAGGCGCGAAAGCGCGCGTTGAACGCATTCCATGAAAAGCACAGGGACGGCGAACGGATCAACGCCTTGCAGCCGGTCTTGCCGCATCGCTCCGGGACGAGTCCCGCCAATCCGCTTCTGGAAATCCGAAGGGCACAGCCCTGCCGGCGCCGAGGACGGCGCCTATTCCAGCGCGCTGAGCAGCACCGCCAGCGCCGCGAACGCGCCCAGCAGCCAGCAGTCCCAGGCGAAGCCCGGCGCGGGCCGGACGGATGCGCCGGACAGCCGGCCGTAAAGCCAGCGCCCGGCCGCGCCAAGCGCCAGACCGCCGGCGGCGATCAGCATCAGCAGGCAGAGGAGCGCACCAATGATTCCGGCCAGGTAGCCGCCCGTCCTGGTGCCGCTGATCAGGTAGCACAGACCGGCCGCGCCCAGCAGCAGCGCCAGTTGCAGGGCAAGCGGGGCGAGGGAACGGGCCGCGGCGCGCAGAGCCCCGATCGTGGCGGTCAGGATCACCGTGACGGCGACGATCAGCCAGACCAGTTCCATGCCGTCCGGTCAGTGCAGGCCGCGGCGCAGGGGGGCGCGGCGGCGGCGCAGTGCCTCGAGGGGCGGCCAGACCAGCAGCGACAGGCCGAGCGCCAGGAACAGCACCCCGAAGCCCGGCCCGCAGAGATAAGTCAGCCAGCCCAGCACCGGCACGCCGCAGAGCACCAGCACCCAAAGCGCCGCATGGCGCCAGCGCAGCCGGACAAAGGGCAGCAGGCAGGCCGCGACGCCCCAGAGCAGCGCGCAGAGCGCCGCGGCGACGGGATGGGCGATCAGCGCGATCACGCGGCCTTCTCCGTCAGCCGTTCCGGCAGGTTGTTGGCCCAGGTCGAGATGGTGCCGGCACCGAGGCAGACCACCATGTCGCCCGGCCGCGCCTGTTCGCGCACCAGCCGCGCCAGGTCGGATTCGTCGATCACCGCCCGGGCGTGGCGATGGCCATGGGCGATCAGCCCGGCGACCAGGTCGTCGCGCGAGGCACCGGGGATCGGCTCCTCGCCCGCCGAATAGACCTCGGCGATGCCGACCACGTCGGCCTCGTTGAAGCAGGTGCAGAAATCGTCGAAGAGGCTCGACAGCCGGGTGTAGCGATGCGGCTGGTGCACGGCGATGACCCGGCCTTTCGTGGCCTGTCTCGCGGCCTTGAGGACGGCGGCGATCTCGACCGGGTGGTGGCCGTAATCGTCGATGATGGTGACGCCCCCCACCTCGCCCACGCGGGTGAAGCGGCGGCCGACGCCGCCGAACTTGGCCAGCGCCTCGCGGATCTCGCGCCGCTTCATGCCCAGGTGGCGGGCGACGGCGACGGCGGCCAGCGCATTGCTGACATTGTGGTCGCCGGGCATCGGCAGGGTGCAGCCCTCGATCATCGGGATCTCGCCATCGTTGAGCGCGGCTTCGCCCTGCAGCGCGATGTCGAAATGCGCCACGCCGTTTTCATAGCGCAGGTTCATCGCCCGCACATCGGCCTGGGCGTTGAAGCCGAAGGTGGCCACGCGGCGGTCGGTCAGCCGGCCGACCAGCGCCTGCACCTCGGGGTGGTCGGTGCAGCAGACGGCGAGGCCGTAGAAGGGGATGTTCGAGACGAAATCCTGGAAGCCCTTGCGCAGCGCGTCGAAGCTGCCCCAATGCTCCATATGCTCGGGATCGATATTGGTGACGATGGCGATGGTCGCCGGCAGGCGGTTGAAGCTGCCATCCGATTCATCGGCCTCGACCACCATCCATTCGCCGGCGCCGGCGCGGGCGTTCGAGCCATAGGCGTGGATCACGCCGCCGTTGATGACGGTCGGATCGAAGCCGCCGGCGTCCAGCAGCGTCGCGACCATGGTGGTGGTGGTGGTCTTGCCATGGGTGCCGGCGATGGCGACGTTGGATTTCAGCCGCATCAGCTCGGCCAGCATCTCGGCACGGCGCACCACGGGCAGGCCGCGGCGGCGCGCCTCCTCGAGCTCGGGGTTGCCCTTCTTGATCGCGGTCGAGATCACCACCACGCCCGCCTCGCCGATATTCTCGGCGCGCTGGCCCTCGAAGACGGTGACGCCCAGGCTTTCCAGCCGGTCGGTGATCTTCGAGCGTTTCGCGTCCGAGCCCTGCACCTGGTAGCCCAGCGTCATCAGCACCTCGGCGATGCCGGACATGCCGATGCCGCCGATGCCGACGAAATGGATGGGGCCCAGTTCGCCCGGGAGTTTGGTCGCTGCATTCATCGGGTCAGGTCCGTCACTAGATCTGCAAGGCGCTGCGCCGCATCGGGGCGACCCAGCGAAAGCGCCGCGGCTGCCATGGCGGTGGCGCGGGCGCTGTCGGAAAGGATGTCCCGCATGTCGCGCCTGAGGCTCTCGGCGTCAAGCACGGATTCGGGCAAAAGGATCGCCGCGCCGGTTTCCGCAAGGGCCCGGGCGTTCGCGGTCTGGTGGTCGCCGGTGGCGGCGGCATAGGGGATCAGGATGGCCGGACGGCCGATCACGGTGATGTCGGCGATCGAGGAGGCCCCGGCCCGGCTGACCACCAGCTGCGCCTGCGCCAGCCGCTGCGGCACATCGTCGAAGAAGGGCCGCACCGTGGCGGCGATGCCGGCCGCGGCATAGGCGGCGGTGACGCGCTCGCCGTCCTCGGCTCGGGCCTGGTGGCTGACCGACAGGCGGGCGCGCAGCGCCTCGGGCAGGCCGGCGATGGCCTCGGGCACCCGGTCCGAAAGCACGCGGGCGCCCTGGCTGCCGCCGATGACCAGCAGGTTCAGCGGCCCCTGCCCCGGCGGGAGATAGGGCGCGGCGGCCTGGTCCAGCACCGCCTGCCGCACCGGGTTGCCGGTATGGATGCCCTGCACCCCCGGCGGCAGCACGGTCGGCCAAGTGCCGCAGGCGACGCGATCCACCCGGCGGGCGAAGGCCCTGTTCACCCGGCCCATGATGCCGTTCTGCTCGTGGATCATGCGCGGGATCTTCAGCGCCAGCGCCGCCGCCATGGCGGGGATGGTCGGATAGCCGCCGAAGCCCACCACCACGGCCGGGCGGTCGGCGCGCATCCGGCGCATGGCCGCAAGCACGCCGGCGCCGATGCGGAACGGCACGGCAAGTTTCGCCAGCGCACCGCCGCGGGCGGTGGTGGCCGAACTGACCACCTCGCGCGCAACCTCGGCCGGGAAGGCGCCGGCATAGCGGGCGCCGCGCTCGTCGGTCGACAGCCTGACCCGCCAGCCCTGCGCCAGCAGCACCTCGGCCAGCGATTGCGCCGGAAACATGTGGCCGCCGGTGCCACCGGCGGCGATCAGGCAGAGCGGGGCCGCGCTCATCCCCGGCCCCGGCCCAGCAGGTCGCCCAGCCGGCCCTGCGGCCGTGCCCGGGTCAGCGCCAGCAGCATGCCCATGGCGATGCCCGAGGCGATGACCGAACTGCCGCCATAGCTGACGAAGGGCAGCGTCATGCCCTTGGCCGGCAAGAGCCGCACCGCCACGCCCATGTTGATCAGCGCCTGCACCCCGAAGGCGCAGGCCAGCCCGGTGCCGGCGATGCGGGCGAAGGGGTCGCGCTCGTCCTGCAGGCGCAGAAGCGAGCGGATGACGATGGTGGTGTAAAGCGCGATGATGATCAGCACCAGGATCAGCCCGTATTCCTCGGCCGCGACGGCGATGATGAAATCGGTATGGGCGTCGGGCAGCGACCACTTGACCGTGCCCTCGCCGACGCCGACGCCGAAGAATCCGCCCTCCTGGATGGCGTTGGTGGCATAGCCGAGCTGGGTGCGCGGATCGACCTCTGCAGCCAGGAATCCGTTGATGCGGCGGGCGAAATGTTCCGAGGCGCCATAGGCGAAGACGCCGCCGACGCAGGCCAGCCCCATCACCCCCCCCAGAAGGTAAAGCGGCGCCCCGGCGATGAAATACATCACGCACCAGGAAAACAGCACCAGCGAGGCCTGGCCGAAATCGGGCTGCATGGCCAGAAGCAGCACCACCACCACGGCCAGGCCGAAGGACAGCGACTTGCCGGGCGGGCCGCCGACCTCCTGGCTCGCGGCCATGAACCAGGCGCAGATGGCGACGAAGCAGGGCTTGAGGAATTCCGAGGGCTGCACCGACATGCCGCCGGGCAGCCGCAGCCAGCGCACCGCGCCCTTGCCGAAATCGGTGCCGATGACCGGCAGCGCGAACAGCACCAGCAGCGCCACCAGGAAGCCCAGCACCCCGATCCGCCGCACCTGCCGCGGCGAGAAGGTCGAGATCACCAGCATGATCGCCAGCGCCATGGCGCCGAAGACCGCCTGGCGGGTGACATAGTAGAATTGCGGCAGGCCGTTCTTTTCGGCCAGCGGCACCGAGGCCGCCAGTCCCAGAAGAAGCCCGACCGCGAACAACCCCAGGACGCAGGCCAGGGACCAGCGGTCCAGGGTGCGCCACCAGCGGGGAAGAATCGGATCACCAGCCCGCACGGGCGTGGTGCCAAAGACCATCTCGGTCATGGGTTACCGCCGTCACTGCCTCGTTTGCATTGCCCGTTTCCGGGGGCCCGTTTGCCGGGTCTGGGCGGCAGCATAGCGCGATTGCCCCCGGCGCGCTACTGCGGATTGCGCGACGCCGCGGCAGCCCGGATCCGGCGCCGCGGCCGCATCTTTCCGTTTGCCAAATACCCGACGGCAACCGCGCGGCCCGGCGCGGCGCCGCAGGTCCGGCTCTCAGACCCGCGCGGCGTCCTTGCGGGTGCGCCACAGCGACCAGCCGACGCCGGCGCCGAGGATCGCGAAGGTGATGCCCAGCGACAGGGCCGGCGGGAATTTCGCCAGTCCCATCAGGTCGGCCAGGAACACCTTGGAGCCAATGAAGATCAAGAGCACCGCCAGCGCCTGCTTGAGATATTCGAAGCGGTGGATGATCGCCGCCAGCGCGAAGAACAGCGCCCGCAGGCCCAGGATGGCGAAGATGTTCGAGGTGTAGACGATATAGGGGTCGGTGGTGATGGCAAAGACCGCCGGCACCGAATCGACGGCGAAGATCACGTCGGCGATCTCGATCATCGCCAGCGCCAGCAGCAGCGGCGTGGCATAGCGGCGGATGCGGCCGGTCGCGGGGTCGGGCCGCTTCACGACGAAGGCATGGCCGTGCAGCCCTTCGGTCAGCGGCATGCGGCGGCGCAGGAACTTCAGGACCGGGTTGGAACCCATGTCATGCTCCTTGTCGCCGATGAACAGCATCTTGATGCCGGTCAGGATCAGGAAGCCGGCGAAGACATAAAGGATCCAGCCGTATTGCGCGACCAGCGTGGCGCCGACGCCGATCATGATGCCGCGCAGCACGATCACCCCCAGGATGCCCCAGAACAGCACCCGGTGCTGATGGCGGCGCGGGATCGACAGCGTGGTAAAGATCAGCGCAATGACAAAGACATTGTCCATCGCCAGGGTCTTTTCGACCACGAAGGCGGTCATGTATTCCGCGGCGGCATTGCTGCCCAGCTGATACCAGACGAAGCCGCCGAACAGCACGCCCAGCGTGATGTAGAAACTCGACAGCTTCAGGCTTTCGGCGACGCCGATCTCCTTGTCGCCACGGTTCAGCACACCGAGGTCGAAGGCCAGAAGCAGGCCGACCAGGCCGACGAAGACCAGCCACAGCCAGATCGGCGTGCCGAGAAAGAGGGTCAGGTAGAAAGGTTCCATGTCAGGCTCCACGTTGAACGAAAGCCGGTGCGAAGCCTTGGACGGGAAAGGGGTTCCGGGCTGGCACCGAGCAGGGCTCGATGCGGTCCGACATCACGACAAGCGTCGTCAGAGGGGCCCGGTCCGCCTGCACCAGATAGGGGCTCGGGGCCGCGATGCAAGTCCGGGCCGGTCGCTTTTCCGGGCTGCGGGCCGATCGGCGGGGACAGCCACCCCTTTTCCTTGACCCCGCGCGGGACTAACTATCGCCAAGCCCAGCAAAAGGAAGGCCCATGCTCTACAAGACCCAAGCCGAGTGGCTGGCCGCCCCGAGGAAGCGCGTGCTGTTCTTCGGCATGTCGGGGCTGGGCAAGACCTTCCTCGCCTCGATGCTGCGCGGCTCGGGGGAATGGTTCCATTATTCGGTCGATTACCGCATCGGCACCCGCTACATGGGCGAGCTGATCGCCGACAACTTCAAGCGCGAGGCGATGAAGGTGCCGTTCCTGCGCGAACTGCTGCTGTCGGATTCGGTCTATATCGCCAGCAACATCACCTTCGAGAACCTGGCGCCGCTGTCCACCTATCTCGGCAAGCCTGGCAGCGTGACCCGCGGCGGGCTGGAATTCGACGAATACATGCGCCGCCAGGACCAGCACCGCATGGCCGAGATCGCGGCGCTGCTGGATACCGGCCATTTCATCCGCCGCGCGCAGGAGATCTACAACCTGGGGCATTTCGTCTGCGATTCCGGCGGCTCGGTCTGCGAAGTAGTGGATCCCTTCGCCGAACGCGACCCGGTGCTGGACGCGCTGGAACGTGACCTGCTGCTGGTCTGGATCAAGGGCTCGGCCGAACATACCGAGGAGCTGGTGCGCCGCTTCGACCGGGCGCCGAAGCCGATGTATTACCAGCCGGATTTCCTGGACCGGGCCTGGACCGACTACCGGGTGGAGAAGGGCCTCAGCGAGGATGAGGTCAATCCCGACGACTTCATCCGCTGGACCTATGCCCGGGCGCTGGCCCACCGCCAGCCGCGCTACGAAGCCATGGCCCGGCGCGGCGTGACCCTGCTGGCCGAGGAGGTGGCGCAGGTCAGGACCCCCGACGACCTGATCCGGCTGGTCGGCCAGGCGATCGACCGGCGGATCCCGGAAGCCAAGACCGACAGAAAGGACGCATGATGCCCATTACCCTGCCCAATGACCTGCCCGCCTTCGACATCCTGTCGCGCGAGGGCGTCATGGTCATGTCGCCGGGCCGGGCGGCGACCCAGGACATCCGGCCGCTGCGCATCGGGCTTCTGAACCTGATGCCGAAGAAGATCCAGACCGAGAACCAGTTCGCCCGGCTGATCGGCGCCACGCCCCTGCAGATCGACTTCCAGCTGATCCGCATGTCGGACCACGAAAGCCGCAACACCGCCGCCGACCACATGGAAAGCTTCTACCGCCGCTTCTGCGAGGTCGAGGCCACGGGCGAGAAGTTCGACGGGCTGATCATCACCGGCGCGCCCATCGAGCACCTGCCCTTCGAGGCGGTGACCTATTGGGACGAGCTGACCCGGGTCTTCGCATGGACGCAGAGCCATGTGCATTCGACCTTCGGCGTCTGCTGGGGCGGCATGGCCATGGCCTGGCATTTCCACGGGCTGGAAAAGCACCTGCTGGACCACAAGGCCTTCGGCTGCTTCCGCCACCGCAACCTGGCGCCCTCCAGCCCCTATCTGCGCGGCTTTTCCGACGACGTGCTGGTGCCGGTCAGCCGCTGGACCGAGGTGCGCCAGCCCGAGGTGGACGCCATCCCGGCGCTGAAGACGCTGATCGCCTCGGACCAGGTCGGGCCCTGCCTGATCGAGGATGCCGGCCACCGCGCGCTCTATGTCTTCAACCATTTCGAATATGACAGCACCACGCTGAAGGACGAATACGACCGCGACGTGATCTCGGGCAAGCCGATCAACGTGCCGGTGAACTACTATCCCGAGGACGACCCCTCGCGCCTGCCGACGAATCGCTGGCGCAGCCATGCGCATCTGCTCTATGGCAACTGGATCAACGAGATCTACCAGACCACCCCCTTCGACCTGAACCGCATCGGCGAGGCCTGAACATGGGAAAGAACGGCGGAAAGAACGGCGCAAGGACCGGCGAGGACCAGCAGGACAAGGCGCTGCCCGACCTGCCCTTCGTCGGCGCCATCACCCGCTATCTGGAGAAGCAGGCGCCCGACGACCTGCGCAAGGCGGTGAAGGCGGCCGACAGGGACCGCATCCTGGACCCCTCCTACCCTTATGCCGAGGAGATGAAGGGCAAGGATTACGACGCGCAGATGGCCGGGCTGCAATTGCAGCTGGTGCGGCTGATGCGCGACGTGATCCATACCGGCAAGCGCATGGCGGTGCTGTTCGAGGGCCGCGACGCCGCCGGCAAGGGCGGCACCATCGAGCGGGTGCGCGAGAACCTGAACCCGCGCTCGGCCTATATCGTCGCCCTGCCCAAGCCCGAGGAGCGCGAGGCCGGCGAATGGTATTTCCAGCGCTATGTCGACTGGCTGCCCGCGCGGGGCGAGATCGCGCTCTTCGACCGCAGCTGGTACAATCGCGGCGTGGTCGAGAAGGTCTTCGGCTTCTGCACCGAGGCGCAGCGCGAGGCCTTCTTCCGCCAGCTGCCGCTGTTCGAGACCATGCTGGCCGATGACGGGGTGATCCTGGTCAAACTGTGGCTCGAGGTCGGCCGGGCCGAGCAGCTCAGCCGCTTCCTCGACCGCGAGCAGGACCCGCTGAAGCAATGGAAGCTGAGCCCCATCGACGTCGAGGGGCTGGCGAAATGGGACGCATACAGCGCGGCGATCCGGGACACGCTGCTGCGCAGCCATTCCGGCATCGCGCCCTGGACGGTGATTCGCGCCGACGACAAGAGGCGGGCGCGGATCGCCGCCATCCAGACCATCCTGCGCGCGGTCGAATTCGCCGGCCGCGACGACGCGGTGATCGGCCAGCCCGACCCGAAGATCACCGGCGGCCCGGAAATCCTGCCGAGCTGAGGCGAGGCAGGATGCGCGCGCCCTCCGCCGCCACCCTGCCCCGCTTCCCTTCCCTGCGAAGGGTTCCGGGGCTTGTCGTCCTGCTGTGGCTGGCGCTTCCGGCCCATGCGCAGGGCCTGCCGGACTGGCAGCATCCCCGCATCAACGATTTCGCCGGCCTGCTGTCGCCCGAGGATGCCCGCGCTCTCGACACGGCGCTGAGCGCGCTGCGCGAGCAGACCGGCATCGAGGGCGCCGTGGTCACGCTGGCCGACCGGGCGCAGCACGGCGGAAGCGACGGGCTGGAGCCCTTCGCCACCCGGCTGTTCAACCATTGGGGCATCGGCGATGCCGCGCGCAACGACGGTTTCATGGTGCTGGTGCTGGCCCGGGATCGCGAGGCGCGGATCGAGCTCGGCCGCGGCTACGAGAACGACGCCGACATCCTGGCGCAGGAGATCATGCGCAACAGCATGCTGCCCGCCTTCCGCGAAGGCGAGATGTCGCGGGGCATCCGCGACGGCACCGAGGCGGCGATCACGCTCATCGCCCGGCCCACGGCCGCGGGGCGGCCGGTCGGCGGGCCGGGCGGTTCCTGGCTGGAGCGGCTGTTTCCCTGGATCTTCGGCGGCGCATGGCTCGCGATCCTCGGCGGCATGGCGCGGCAGGTCTGGCGGCGCAACCGCTGCCCGGAATGCGGGCGGCGCGGGCTGGAGACCCGGACCGAGCCGCTGCAGACCCCGCTGCCCGAGGGCGGCCACATGGTCTCGCACGAATCCGTCACCCGGCGCTGCCCCGGCTGCGGCTGGTCCCGGACCCGGTCGCGGCCCTTGCCGCAGACGGTCTGGTACGACCCCGCGGGCGCGGTGCTGCGCAGCGAGCGCAGGCCCGGCTTCCGCGGCCGCTCGGGCGGTTCCCCGGGCTTCGGCGGCGGCTCGTCGCGGGGCGGCGGCGCCTCGGGCCGCTGGTAGTCATGCCACGCTTGCGAGGCGATGCGGGTCCGGCTAGCGTCGGGTCAGTCCGCCCTCAAGGAAAGATCCGACATGACATTCCTGCGCTCCTCTGCCCTGGCGATCGCCCTGGCCAGCACCGCCCTGACTGCCGCCCATGCCGCCGACCCCGAGCTCACGGTCTTCGACTGGGCCGGATTCGAGGAGCCGGTGATCTTCCAAGGCTATCTCGACAAGCATGGCGACAGCCCGACCTTCGCCTTCTACGGCGATGACGACGAGGCCTATCAGAAGCTCGCCTCGGGCTTCAAGGCGGACGTGGCGCATCCCTGCTCGCAGATGGTGTCGAAATACCGCGATGCCGGGCTGATCGAGCCCTGGCACACCGCGAAGATCCCGGCCTTCGAGAGCATCGACCCGAAATTCCTGAACTCGCCGATCTTCAAGGACGACCAGGGGGTCTGGTACATCCCGACCGACTGGGGCGCCACCGCCATCGCCTATAACAAGGACAACGTGCCGGCCGAGGACGTGGCCAGCCTGAACGTCTTCATCGACCCGAAATACCAGGGCCGCACCAGCCTGCCCGATTCGGCCGACGACGTCTGGGCGCTGGCCTATCTGGCGACCGGCACCACCGACTGGACCAAGGTCACGGACGAGCAGTTCAAGGCCGCCGCCGACTGGCTGCGCCAGGCCCATCAGAACGTCGCCGCCTATTGGGCCGACCCGGCCGAGCAGGCGCAGCTGATGGCCTCGGGCGCGGTGGACGTGGCCTGGTCCTGGAACGACGGCGTGGTGCTGCTGGAAAACGACGGCTTCCCGGTCGGCTTCCAGCGCGCGCCCAAGGAGGGCAGCTCGACCTTCTTCTGCGGCTTCATCAACCTGAAGGACGGCCCGGGCAGCGAGGACAAGGCCTATGATTTCATCAACGCCTGGCTGGCGCCGGAATCGGCCAAGGGCCTCCTGGACACCATCGGCTACGGCCATACCTCGACCGTGGCCATGGAGACGATCAAGGACGAGCCGGCGGTGAAGGAGGGCCTCTCGCCCGTCGACGCCCCGATCCTGGCCCAGACCCCGAACGACCCCGAGCAGCGCGAGAAGCAGCTGGCCGAGTTCGAGAAGATCAAGGCCGGTTTCTGACCGCCTGCCGGCGCCCCGCCCGACCGGCGGGCACAGCGCCCGTGGCGCGGCCGCATGGCTATCTGGACAACGAAGGAGGCCGGGACGCGCTGCCCGGCCTTCTTCGTTTCCCAGATACGCCAAGGGGTGAATCGGCCCGCGCAGCGGGACAAGAGGCGAACGGCGTTCCCCTCTCTTGCGCGCCGCAAGTGCCGGCCCTATATTCGCACCGTCCGGCGTCAGTCGGGCTATGGACATAAACGCGCAGGTAATAAGCGGATCGGACCCGGGGGCGGTACCCGGCGGCTCCACCATCAAACCCTCGTTGGGGGCGCATGGGGCCGAAACAGGATCGACGAACGTCTAAAGCTGTTTGCCTTGTCTCGGTGAGCTACCACCGTCATCGGTGCAAAATGTACAGTTGCCAACGACAACCGTGCTCCGGTCGCTCTGGCTGCGTAAGCAGCTCGGGTAACCGAAACCTCAAGCCCTTCCGCCTAGCAGCGTAAGGCGGGGCCCGCAGGAGCCTGGCAACAGAATCCTGCACCTTCCCCCCTTCGCCCGGCACGCCGCTCCCCACCGACCCGGAATCGCCCGGCGGCTGCGCGCCTTCCGTCAGACCTCGTGCACCCGGCGCATCAGCAGCGCGGCCAGGCCAGAGCAGGCCAGCGTCGCCAGCACGATGGGCCGCGCCGTCCCGTCGAAAAGCAGGCCGACCGGCGCCGCGATCAGCACCGCGCCGAAGGTCGAGACCGCCCCGATCACCGACGCCGCCATGCCGGCCACATGCCCCATGCGCTGCAGCGCCATGGCGTTCAGGTTGCCGAAGGTCACGCCAGCCATGAAGAACACGCTGACCGCCCAGAAGAAGAAGGCCGGGAAGCGCAGCGCCTCGGGCAGCAGGTCGCCGAGGACCAGCAGCGTCATGGCACCGGAAACCACCACCTGCATGCGATAGGCCATCACCACGATCCGCCGCATCCCCAGCCGCACGACATAGCGCGCGTTCAGCACCGTGCCGCTGCCCGACAGCAGCGCCATGGCCGCGAACCACAGCGGGAAGTCCTGGCCCTTGCCATAGGTGTCGACGAAAAGCTGCTGGGCCGAGCTGAGCAGCGCGAACATCTGCCCGAAGCCCAGCGTCATCACCAGCGTCACCAGCTGCACCTGGCGGTTGCCCAGCACCTCGGCGGCCGAGGTCGCCAGGTTGCGCAGGTTCAGCCGCTGGCGCTTCCCGGGCGGCAATGTCTCGGGCCGGCGCAGGTGCATCCACAGGCTGCCGATCAGCGCCAGCACCACGAAGGATCCGAACACCCCGCGCCAACCGACGAAATGGATCACCACCGCGCCGATCGACGGTGCCACCGCCGGCACCAGGATGAAGATCATCATCACGAAGCTGGTGATCCGCGCCATCTCGCGCCCCTGGTAAAGGTCGCGCACCATGGCCAGCGCCACGATCCGCGGCGCCGCCGCCCCCAGCCCCTGCACGAAACGCGCGGCAAGAAGATGGTCCAGCGTATCGGCGAAGATCGCCGCCACCGCCGCCGCGGCGTAAAGCGCGAAACCGGCGACGATGACCGGCTTGCGGCCCAGCGAATCCGAGACCGGCCCCGCCACCAGCAGTCCCAGCCCCATGCCGCCGACAAAGGCGGTCAGCACCAGCTGGGCGCGGTTCACGTCCTCGGGGGTCAGGGCGGCGGCGATCTGGGGCAGCGCCGGCAGCATCGAATCGATCGAGAAGGCGATGACGGCGAAGATCAGCGCCAGCATCGCGATGAATTCCGGCAGGGGCTGCCTGCGGAGCGGTCGGGCAATGGGATCGGTCATGTCGAATGGTGATTTCCGGCTGTTCGCCACCGGGGCCTAACCCTGCCAGGCCGGCGGTTCAAGGCCGGCCGGTTGCGCATGGCGACAGCCGGGCTATATCTGGCGCATGGGCGCATCGCTGAATCTCATGAAACTCTGCGTCGGCTGCGACGATCCGGCCGAGCTTGCCGCCTGGCAGCAGCATCGCTTCCAGGGCGGCCCGGCCCGGCACGTCACCCGCATGTGGCCCAAGCGCGAGGCCGAGCTGCTGAACGGCGGCTCGATCTACTGGGTGTTCAAGGGGGTGATGCAGGCCCGCCAGCGCATCCTGGACCTGCAGGAAGTCACCGGCGAGGACGGCATCCGCCGCTGCGCCCTGATCCTCGACCCCGGGCTGGTGCGGGTGGCGGCGGTGCCGCGCCGGCCCTTCCAGGGCTGGCGCTACCTGCCGGTCGCGGATGCGCCGCCCGACCTGCCGGAGGGACGCGAGGCCGAGCCGAACCTGCCGCCCGAGATCGCCCGCGCCCTGGCCGATATGGGCCTGCGCTGAGCCCCGCGCCGGAACCGTCGAAAGAGGAAGGGGGCAGGCGGCGCGACCGCAGCAGCCGCTGTCTCGACACGGCACCGATGCCCGGGGTGCAAAAAGGGCGCAAACCCGGACCGGGCAGCCCGGCGCGCGCCTCCCGGATTTCCGGCGTTTTCGGGGCCTGCCCGTTTTCGCTTTGGCCTGGATTTTTCCGTATGATCCTGCGCCCTGCGAGGCGCAGCGGATGCGGCGGGACAGTTTCATCCCATGGCAAAGGGGCGCGGGCGGCGCTTCAGCGGGTTAACTTGCTTGACTGCACCGATGATTGGGGTCCAGGAGGCTTGCTCCTGCCGATCCGGGCGGGTTTTCCAATCAACGCCGATCTGCAACTCTCTGTTTACAATGACCTCTCAAGACGATTTTCACGCCTTCAGCATCGAAGCCATCATGGATGAGCCAAAGCTGACGATCCTGCGCGGTGTTCCGGCAAACCCGACAGCCGATCCCATGGTGGTTTGCTTCGGAAGCTGGGGGCCAAAAGGCCGCCCGCCGGAATTCCGCCATGCCCTGGCTGCCATGCGGCGCAAGACATTGTTCGTCCTGGAACAGGATTTCGGGTATTATTCGCGGCCGCGGCGCGTGGAACGGATTTTCCCGATCATTGCCGCGGAAATGACGCGGCAGGGAACAGAGGTCGTTGATATCATGGAATTTTCTATCGAGGCTTTCGAGGCGATTTCCTGGGCTTCGATCCTCCCGGTCCGTCATACGATGGCGTTTGCTCCTCGTTGGTCGCCCGACCCCGCCATTGTTCGCGATCCGCGCGTTCGCAAGGAGATGGTCGAAAGCTCGGGCAGCCTGCGCTTTCCTACCGCAAAGG
This sequence comes from Paracoccus binzhouensis, assembly GCF_016446475.1. GTDB lineage: Bacteria > Pseudomonadota > Alphaproteobacteria > Rhodobacterales > Rhodobacteraceae > Paracoccus > Paracoccus binzhouensis. The sequence goes on from NZ_JAEHFP010000047.1 coordinate 20,263, forward strand.
AGGGATCAAGGAAGATCAAGGGCGGGATGCTTCTCCACGGCCTGAACGGGCCTGATCCGCTCCATATCCCCTGCTTCCTCAGGGCCTTTCATCTGGACCATTGGGTGGCGCCGCAGGGGAACCATTTCATGCCCGCCTGGCTGCGCAATCAGCATATGCTGATTCCCGTGGTCCGGGCGGTTCTGAATGGCGAGCGCAAAGTCTACAATAGCCTGATGAAAAAGCTCCAGGCGAAGAAATCCCGGAGTCTTTCCATGCTCTATCGGCTCGCGCATTTGCGGATCACGGCCCCGAATCCCGGCCTCGACAAGGGAGAAATCGCCTAGAGCCGAGCCTTGCCGCGCCTTGCGGCAGGGAAATGGCAGATGCTCCGGGAAGATTTTCCAAGCAAGAACAATCGCTCGCGCTTGAAATTGGAGCGGGTGAAGGGAATCGAACCCTCGTCTTCAGCTTGGGAAGCTGCGGCTCTACCATTGAGCTACACCCGCGAGGCCCGGCCTGATTATCGCTCTGCCCGCAAGGCTGCAAGCGCAAAATCCGCCGCAGCCCGCGCGCGCCGTCCCGCCCAGCCCTGCCTTCGTCCTTCCCGGACAGGCGAAAGTCGCGGCACCGGGGTTTCTTCGTTCCCCAAATACCCATGCGGCCGGGCAAGCCCGCGCGGCGCCGCCCGTCTTTCACCGTTTCCCAAATGCCCGCAATCAGCCCAGCGCCCGCGCCCGGTCGCGCAGCAGGAACTTCTGGATCTTGCCGGTCGAGGTCTTGGGCAATTCGCCGAACACCACCGTCTTCGGCACCTTGTAGCGCGCCATGTTCAGCCGGCAGAAGGCGATCAGCTCGGCCTCGCTCAGCACCCGGCCGGGCTTCAGCGCCACGAAGGCGCAGGGGGTTTCGCCCCATGTCTCGTCCGGACGGGCGACCACCGCGGCCTCCATCACGTCGGGATGCTTGTAGAGCACGTCCTCGACCTCGATCGAGGAGATGTTCTCGCCGCCCGAAATGATGATGTCCTTGGAGCGGTCCTTGAGCTCGATATAGCCGTCCGGATGCAGGACGCCCAGATCGCCCGAGGCGAACCAGCCGCCCCGGAACGCCTTTTCCGTGGCCGAGGGGTTCTTTAGGTAGCCCTTCATGACGATGTTGCCGCGCATGAAGATCTCGCCCATGGTCCGGCCGTCGGCCGGGACCGGCTCCAGCGTCGCCGGGTCGGCGACCATCAGCCCGCCCAGCGCCGGGTTGCGCACCCCCTGGCGCGACTTCAGCCGCGCCCGCTCTTCGGCCTCCAGCCCGTCCCATTCGCCCTTCCAGGCGCAGACCACCGAGGGGCCGTAGGTCTCGGTCAGGCCATAGACATGGGTGATCTCGATGCCCATCGCCTCGACGGCGGCGATGACCGAGGCGGGCGGCGGCGCGCCGGCGACCATGGCCTTGACCGGATGGTCGAAATCCTTCAGCGCGTCCGGCGCATTGGCCAGCATGTTCATCACGATGGGCGCACCGCAGAAATGCGTCACCCGTTCCTCGCGGATCAGGCGGAAGATCGGCTCGGCCCTGACGGCGCGCAGGCAGACGCAGACCCCGGCATTGGCGGCAATGGTCCAGGGAAAGCACCAGCCGTTGCAATGGAACATCGGCAGGGTCCAGAGATAGCGCGCATGATGCGGCATTCCCCAGGAGGTGATGTTGGCCAGCGCGTTCAGCGCCGCGCCGCGGTGGTGATAGACCACGCCCTTGGGGTCGCCGGTGGTGCCCGAGGTGTAGTTCAGCGAGATGGCGTTCCATTCGCTGTCCGGCATGCGCCAGTCGAAATCCGGATCGCCCTCGGCCAGCAGCGCGTCATAGGTCAGCCGCCCGGCCCGGCCGCCGCCCGGGAAGCTGGGGTCAAGGATGTCCACCACCAGGATCTCGCGCCCGCGGGCGATCTTGACGGCGCGATCGGCCAGTTCGGCAAATTCCGGGTCGACCAGCAGCACGCTGGCCTCGCCATGCGCCAGGATGAAGGCCACCGCCTCGGCATCCAGTCGGGTGTTGATGGCGTTGAGCACCGCCCCGGTCATCGGCACGCTGAAATGGCTCTCGAACATCTCGGGGATGTTGGCGGCCAGGATCGCCACGGTATCGCCCTTGCCGATGCCGCGCCGCGACAGCGCCCCGGCGATGCGGCGGCAGCGCGCGTAGGTCTCGGCCCAGTTGCGGCGCACGCCGTCATGGACCACGGCCAGCGCCTCGGGATAGACCTGCGCCGTCCGCTCGATGAAGCGCAGCGGCGACAGCTGCTCGAAATTGGCCGCACAGGCGTCGAGGCCCTGACTGTAGATGTCGTAATTCGGCACGATCACTCCCCCCGTTCATCCGGCGCCCAAGGCGCGTCCCGCGCCGCAGCCTAGCCCAGCCACGCGGCGGATTGCCATGGGGATCGCGCGCCATGGGCGCATGCGCCGCAGGGCGCCGGGGTCGAAACGGACCGAAACGATTGGGGATTGATCATCGCCATCTAAACTGTTCGTTATGTTCCCGTCAGCAGACTGCCCGGAGCTAGAACGATGTCAGCGCTTGCGCGCCGCATGGCGATTTCCCTGATCCTGCCGCTTTCGGCAGGGCTCATCCCCGCCGCAGCCATGGCCCAGGATCCGTCGCAGATGCCGCCGCCGGCGGTCACGGTGGTTACGGTCCATACCCAGGACGTGGCCCTGACCACCACCCTGCCCGGCCGGGTGACCGCCTCGGCCGAGGCCGAGGTGCGCCCGCAGGTCAACGGCATCGTCACCGAGCGCCTGTTCGACGAGGGCAGCCATGTCAAGATCGGCGATCCGCTGTTCCGCATCGACGCAACCACCTACCAGGCCGCCGTCGCCCAGGCCGAGGCCGCCGTCGCCCAGGCCCGCGCCCAGGCCGAGAACGCCCGGCGCGAGGCCGAACGGGTCGGGGCGCTGCGCGACCGCCGCGTCGCCAGCGAAAGCACCACCGACAACGCCATCGCCGCGCGCGACGCCGCCGAGGCGGCGGTCAAGGTCGCCGAGGCGCAGCTGCTGACCGCGAAGATCGAGCTGGAGCGCACCACCATCCGCGCCGAGCTGGACGGAGAGATCGGCCTGGCGCAGACCAGCCAGGGCGCGCTGGTCACCGCCAGCCAGCAGACGCCGCTGGCGGTGATCCGCAAGCTGGACCCGGTGCATGTGGACGTAACCCAGTCGGCGGCCGAGGTCATCCGCTTCCGCCGGGCCATGGCCGCGCAGAACGAGGGGGCCGAGCATGCCGAGCAGAAGGTGACGCTGCGGCTGGCCGACGGCACCGAGTTCGACCAGGAGGGCACGCTGACCGCGGCCGAGCCCTATGTGAACGAGACCACCGGCGTGGTGACGCTGCGCCTGGCCTTCGCCAATCCCGACCGCATCCTGTTGCCGGGCATGTATGTGCAGGCGGTGGTGCAGCAGGCGACCGCCCGCAACGTGGTGCTGGCCCCGCAGGAGGGCGTGACCCGCGACCGCCGCGGCCAGCCCATCGCCCTGGTCGTCAATGCCGATAACGTGGTCGAGCAGCGCCAGCTGACCGTGCTGCAGGATATGGGCAACCAGTGGATCGTCAGCGAGGGGCTGGCCGATGGCGACCGCATCGTGGTCGAGGGGCTGCAGAAGATTGGTGCCGGCATGACCGTCGCCCCCGAGGAACGCCAGGCCGCCGCGACCGAAGGCGCCGATGCGGCCGCGGCTCCGGACGCGCCGGCGGCCGGGGGGGAAAAGCCCGCCGAGGAGCCCGCCTCCGCGGGAACAGGCGGCGAGGCCGCGCAGGACGGCGGTCAGGACGCTGCCCGAACCGACGGAGCCCCGGCGGAAGCAGGACCGACCGAATCCGAACCAGCCGAATCCGAAACCCCGGCGAACTGACCCGGACGCCGCGAGGAAACAGCACAGGAACCGCACATGGCCCGCTTTTTCATCGACCGTCCGGTTTTCGCCTGGGTGATCTCGATCCTGATCATGGGTCTGGGGCTCCTGTCGATCTTCAACCTGCCGGTGGCCCAGTATCCGCAGATCGCGCCGCCCACGGTCACCATCCGCGCCACCTATCCCGGCGCCTCGGCCGACACGGTGGCCAATACCGTCACCCAGATCATCGAACAACAGATGACCGGCCTGGACGGGCTGCGCTATTTCTCGTCCAGCTCGACCTCGGCCGGGACCTCGACCACGGACCTGACCTTCGAGACCGGCACCGATCCCGACATCGCCCAGGTGCAGGTGCAGAACAAGCTGGCCCAGGCCACCGCGCTGCTGCCCGAGCCGGTTCAGCGCCAGGGCATCACGGTCGAGAAATCCGCCTCGGGTTTCCTCATGGTGATCGGCCTGACCTCGACCAACGACCGCTACGAGCAGGTGGACCTGTCCGACTACCTGATCTCGAACATCGTCAACGACCTTTCCCGGGTCGAGGGCGTGGGTTCAGTCCAGGTCTTCGGCGCGCAATACGCCATGCGGATCTGGCTCGATCCCTCGAAGCTGGCCGCCTACGAGCTGACGCCTTCGGACGTGGTGGCAGCGGTTTCCTCGGAGAATGCCCAGATCTCGGCCGGGGCCTTCGGCAGCCGCCCGGCGCCGGCGGGGCAGATGCTGAACGCCACCATCACCGCGCAATCGCTGCTGTCCACCCCCGAGGATTTCGAGCAGATCGTGCTGCGCGCCGAAGCCGACGGAGGGCTGATCCTGCTCAAGGACGTGGCCCGGGTCGAGATAGGCGCCGAGGATTACATGACCGATGCCCGCTACAACGGCCAGCCGGCCTCGGGCATCGCCATCAGCCTGGCCTCGGGCGCCAATGCGCTGGACACCGCCGAGCGGGTCAAGGCGCGGATGGAAGAGTTCGCCCGCTTCTTCCCCGAGGGCATGGACTACGTCATCCCCTTCGACACCACGCCCTTCGTGCTGATCTCGATCGAGGAGGTGGTGAAAACGCTGGTCGAGGCCATCATCCTGGTGTTCTTCGTCATGCTGCTGTTCCTGCAGAACTGGCGCGCGACGCTGATCCCGACCCTGGCGGTGCCGGTGGTCATCCTGGGGACGTTCGGCATCCTCGCCGCGCTCGGCTTCACCATCAACACCCTGACCATGCTGGCCATGGTGCTGGCCATCGGCCTGCTGGTGGACGACGCCATCGTCGTGGTCGAGAACGTCGAGCGCATCATGGAGGAGGAGGGGCTGGAGCCGCGCGAGGCCACCCGCAAATCCATGGGCCAGATCACCGGCGCGCTGATCGGCATCGCGCTGGTGCTGTCGGCGGTCTTCGTGCCCATGGCCTTCTTCGGCGGCTCGACCGGGGTGATCTACAAGCAGTTCGCCATCACCATCGCCAGCGCCATGGGCCTTTCCGTAGTGGTGGCGCTGACGCTGACCCCGGCGCTTTGCGCCACGCTCCTGCGCAACGAGCACGGGCACAAGACCCGCGGCATCTTCGGCCTGTTCAACCGCGGCTTCGACCGGACCATGCAGGGCTATGGCTCCTGGGTGGGCTGGATCATCCGCAGGCCGCTGCGCATGATGCTGATCTATCTGGGCATCGGCGCGGCCATGGTGCTGCTGTTCCTGCGAACCCCCACCGGCTTTCTGCCGGACGAGGACCAGGGCATCATGTTCGTGCTGGTCCAGGGCCCGACCGGCGCCACCACCGAGCGCACCCAGGCGGTCATCAGCCAGATCGGCGAGTATTTCGAGAAGAACGAGGCCGAGAACGTCGACAGCTTCTTCGGCGTCACCGGCTTCAGCTTCGCCGGCTCGGGGCAGAACATGGGCATCGCCTTCCTGCGGCTGAAGGACTGGAAGGACCGCCCGCGCCCCGACCAGTCGGTGCAGGCCATCGCCGGGCGCGCCTTCCCGGCGCTGATGGGCATCCGCGACGCCATGGTCTTCCCGATCGTGCCGCCCTCGGTGATCGAGCTGGGCAACGTCTCGGGCTTCGACTTCTACCTGCAGGCCCGCGCCGGGCAGACGCATGAGCAGCTTCTGGACGCGCGCAACCAGCTTCTGGGCATGGTCGGCCAGGACGGCCGCATCGCCCAGGCCCGGCCGAACGGGCTGGAGGATGCGGCGCAATACAACCTGGACATCGACTGGCGCAAGGCCGGCGCCATGGGGGTCTCGGCCACCGATGTGGGCAGCCTGCTCTCGGTCGCCTGGGCCGGGACCTATGTCAACGACTTCATCGACCGCGGCCGCATCAAGAAGGTCTATGTGCAGGGCGAGCCCGTCTCGCGCGCCGTGCCGACCGATATCGACAAGTGGCGGGTCAGGAACAGCTCGGGCGGGCTGGTGCCCTTCTCGAATTTCGCCGAGGGGCGCTGGAGCTACGGGCCGCAGGGCCTGTCGCGCTATAACGGCGTGCCGGCGATGCAGATCCAGGGCAACCCGGCGCCCGGCGTCTCCTCGGGCCAGGGCATGGCCGCGATCGAGGAGATCGCGGCGCGGCTGCCCACCGGCTTCGACGTGGCCTGGACCGGGCTGTCGCTCGAGGAACAGCGGGCCGGCAACCAGACGACGCTGCTTTACGGCCTGTCGCTGGCGGTGGTGTTCCTGTGCCTGGCGGCGCTTTACGAAAGCTGGTCGATCCCCTTCGCGGTGATGCTGGCCATGCCCATCGGCGTGCTGGGCGCGCTGGTCGGGGCCTGGCTGGGCGGCTTCGACAACGGCGTGTTCTTCCAGGTCGGCCTGCTGACGGTGATCGGCCTGACCGGCAAGAACGCCATCCTGATCGTCGAATTCGCCCGCGAGCAGGCCGAACAGGGCAAGCCGCTGTTCGAGGCGGTGACCGAGGCGGCGCGGCAGCGCTTCCGGCCGATCATGATGACCTCGGTGGCCTTCTCGCTGGGGGTGCTGCCGCTGGCGCTGTCCACCGGGGCCGGCGCCAATGGCCGCAACACCATCGGCGCCACGGTGCTGGGCGGCACCGTCTCGGCCACGGTGCTGGGCGTGCTGTTCGTGCCGCTGTTCTTCGTGCTGGTACGCCGGGCGCTCGGCCGCCCCGAACCGGCAGAACCCGCCGCCGCCAAGGGCTGAGCCGCGGGCCGGGGCGGATCGCCGCTCCGGCCCCTGGCCACATCCCCCCCTCGCCCGTCCAGCCGGCTTGCCCGGCGCCCGTCCCCGGCCTAGTCTTTCGCCCGAGGAGGCCGCCTTCGCGGCGGCGGGGAGGGGAATGGACGCAACCGGCCATATCGCGACCGTGCGACAGGCGCCCCAGACGCGGGCCCGGCCGCATGGCGTGGCGCTGCGGTTGCTGGCGCTTGGCGGCTCGGCGCTGGCCTGGCTGGCCATGGTCGCCATCGTCGCCTCGGTCCTGGTGCTCAACGCGCGCGAATCGGTGCGGCACGAGACGCAGGCAGCCTTCCGGCTGGCCAATGCCTTCGCCACGCTGCGGCTGCCGACCTCCTTCGCGCGGCGCGACATGATGGCCGAGGCAGCGAGCATCGCCGCCGATATCGAATCGCAGCGCCATGTCGCAGCCGAGCTGCGCGACGCCACCGGCCGGCCGGTGCCGCTGCGCCTGCCACCGCAGCCGCCGCCGGACGCTGCCCCGCGCTGGTTCGCGGCGCTGATCCGTCCCGAACCGCTCAGCGACCTGATCCCGATCGCGCAATATCCCAACGTGCTGGGCGTGCTGGAGATCCGCGCCGATCCCCGGGACGAGATCGCCGAGGCCTGGGCCGATTTCCGCCGCATCCTGGCGATGCTGGCGGTGACGGCGCTGGCCGCCATCGGCGTCACCATGGCGATCACCGGCCTGGTGCTGCGCCGGCTGGGGCTGCTGGGCGCGGCGCTGGCGCGGATGCGGGCGGGCGATCTGGACCATCCCGCGCCGCAGACCGGGCTCAGCGAACTGGCCGCGCTCAGCGACGGGGTGAACGCGCTGGCCGCGCATCTGGCGCGCGAGCGGGCCGAGAACCGCCGCCTGCAGGGCCGGATGATGACCCTGGCCGAGGCCGAGCGCGCCCGCATCGCCAGCGACCTGCACGACGGCATCGGGCCGCAGATCTTCGCCCTGCAGGCCGCCGTGGGCCAGGCCGAGGACCGGGCGCGGGACCTTCCCGACCCGGCGCTTTCGGCCGCCCTGGCCGCCGTCTCGCGCCATGCCGGGGCAATCCGGCAAAGCGCCCGCGCCGCCATCGACGATCTGCGCCTGACCCCCGCCGGGGACGCGGGCCTGGCCGAGATGCTGCAGGAGCTGCTGATCGAATTTTCCGATATCGCCCCGCAGGTCGAGATCATGCTCGACGCCGCCCCCGACCTGCCCGAGCCCGACGAGGCCGGGCAGATCGCGCTTTACCGCTTCGTGCGCGAAAGCGTGCTCAACGCCCTGCGCCATGCCGGGCCGGACAGCATCCGCGTCGGTCTGGCGCTGCGCGGGGGCGCGCTGGTCGCCTCGGTCAGCGACGACGGCAGCGGGCCGGCACCCGCCAGCCGGCGCGGGCTGGGCCAATCGGGCATGCGCGACCGGGCCAGCGCGCTTGGCGGCCGCTACCTGCCGCCACACCGCGAGGGGGCGCTGACCCTGACCGAGTTCCACCTGCCCTGCCCGCCCGACCAAGGACCAGCCCGATGACCGCGACCGCCGCCCCCGCCCCCGTCTCCGCCGCCCCGCTGCGCGTGCTGATCGTCGACGACCACCCGGTGGTGGCCGAGGGCTGGGAATGGATCACCCGCGGCCGGCTGGAATGCCGGGTCAGCGCCGCAGCCACGCCCCTGCAGGGCTGGCGGGCCTGGCGGCGCGAGGCCCCGGACGTGATGGTCGTGGACCTGACCATGGGCGAGGCGCGCCATGCCGGGCTGCGGCTGATCGCGCGGCTGCGCGCCGCCGGCGCCGCGCTGCCGATCCTGGTCTTCACCATGCATCGCAGCCCCATCGTCGCCCGCCGGGCGCTGCAGGCGGGCTGCAACGGCATCATCATGAAGGATTCGCCCTCGGCCGAGATCTGCGAGGCGCTGCGGCAGGTGGCCGCGGGCGGCGACTACGTGCCGGCCGACCTGGCGCGCAAGATCGCGCTGATGGAACGCCCCGGCGCCACGCCCGCCCGCCCGCGCCTGACCCCGCGCGAGACCGACATCCTGCGCGCCATCGCCGAGGGTCTGTCCTATCGCGAGATCGCCGAGCGCGCCGGCATCAGCTACAAGACCGTCTCCAATGTCAGCCAGACGCTCAAGGACAAGCTGGGCGCGCAGAGCCTGGCCGACCTGGTGGTCAAGGCGCTGCGCCACCTGGACGAAGAACGCGACGGGATCTGAGCCATGGCCCGCTCGCCCTCATCCCACCGCTCACCCGCTGCGCGGCCACTGATCGGCACCCGCATCCGCGAGCGCCGCCTGTCCTTGGGCCGGCGCCAGACCGAAGTGGCGCGGCGGGCCGAGATCTCGGCCGCCTATCTGAACCTCATCGAGCACAACCGCCGCCCGGTGGGCGAGGCGCTGCTGTCCCGCCTGGCCGAGGCGCTGGAGATCGACGCGACCGAACTCGCCTCGGACCGCGAGGAGACGCTGGTCAGCGCCCTGCGCGAGGCGGCGGCGCGGGTCCCGGACCAGTCGGGCATCGCCGTCGAGCTGGACCAGATCGCCGAATTCGCCGCGCGGTTTCCGGGCTGGGCCTCGGTGCTGGCCGCGGCGACGCGGCGCGCCGACGCACTGGAGCGGCGGCTGGTCGCGCTTTCGGACCGCATGACCCGCGACCCCTATCTGGTGGCGACGCTGCACGAGGTGCAATCGGCGGTGACGGCGCTGCGCTCGACCGCCTCGATCCTGGCCGAGACGCCCGAGATCGAGCCGGAATGGCGCGACCGCTTCCACGCCAACCTGGACAGCGACAGCCAGCGCCTGTCGCGCACCGCGCAATCGCTGGTCGCCTATCTGGACAGTTTCGAGGACGAGGCGGTGCCGATGTCGCCACAGGAGGAGGTCGAGGCCTGGATCGCCGCCGGCCAGCCCGAGACCGCCGAGGCGACCGAGCTGGCCTCGGACGCGGCGCAGGCCATGGCACGCGAGGTGCTGGCGATGCAGGCCCGCGACCGGGCGGCGCTGCCCGATGCCGCGCTGTCCTCGGCGGTGGCCGAGGCGGGCGAGTGCGGCGACGACCCGGCGGCGATCGCGGC
>NZ_JAEHFP010000048.1 GCF_016446475.1 Paracoccus binzhouensis
CGGGTGGCCGCGCTGAACCGCGCCGCCGCCCGGCTGGCGCGCGAGGCGGCGGCCGAGGCCGGCCGCGCGGTGATCGTCGCCGGCTCGATGGGCCCGATCGGCGAGATCATGGCGCCGATGGGCCGGCTGACCGAGGCCGAGGCGACCGCCATGTTCACCGAACAGGCGCAGGCATTGAAGGAAGGCGGCGCGGACGTGCTGTGGATCGAGACGATCAGCGCCGCCGAGGAGATGCGCGCCGCCGCCCGGGCCGCGCAAGCCGCCGGCATGCCCTGGTGCGGCATGATGAGCTTCGAGCCGGGCGGGCGCAGCATGATGGGGGTGACGCCGCCGCAGCTGGCCTCGCTGATCGACCGGCTGCCGCATCCGCCGCTGGCCTATGGCGCCAATTGCGGCACCGGCCCGGCCGAGCTGCTGCTGGCGGTGGCGGGCTTCGCCGCCTCGGGCAACGAACGGCCGCTGATCGCCAAGCCCAATGCCGGCGTGCCGCGCTATCAGGACGGCGGGCTGATCTATGACGCCACACCCGAGGTCATGGCGGAATTCGCCGTGCTGGCCCGCGACATGGGCATCCGCATCATCGGCGGCTGCTGCGGCACCACGCCCGCGCATCTGGCCGCCATGCGCGACGCGCTGGTCGAGGCGCCGCGCGGACCGCGCCCCACGCCCGAGCATATCTCGGCCCGCATCGCCGACGCCATGGGGCCCGGAGAGTAAAACCCGCGAGTGGTCAGAACAGCGACAGCTGGTCCCCCGCCCGCGGCGGAGGGCCGAAGCGGCTGCAATCCAGCACCTCGGATTGGCGTGCCAGCCCCAGCCGCTTGCGGGCCAGGCGGAAGCGCTGGTGCAGCAGGTCGGCCTCGATCCCCTCGCCGCGCATGCGCTTGCCGAAGCGCGGATCGTTGTCGCGCCCGCCGCGCATCGCCTGCACCCGCGCCATGACATGCGCCGCCTTGCCGGGATGGTGCCGCTCCAGCCAGTCGCGGAACAGCGGCGCCACCTCCAGCGGCAGGCGGATCGGGATCATGCTGGCGGCGCTGGCCCCGGCATCGCGGGCGGCCTGCATGATGCGCTCCATCTCGTGCTCTGTCAGCACCGGGATCACCGGGGCGACCATGACCCGAACCGACACCCCCGCCTCGGCCAGCACCCGGATCATCCGCAGCCGTGTCGAGGGCGCGGGCGCGCGCGGCTCCATCTGCCGCGCCAGTTCGGCATCCAGCGTGGTGATCGAGACGCAGACCATGACCTGCGACTTCGCCGCCATCGCCCCCAGCAGATCGGCGTCGCGCATCACCGTGGCGCCGCGCGTCACCAGGCTCAGCGGATGGTTCCAGTCGTGCAGCACCTGCAGGCAGCCGCGCATGATGCCCAGCTTCGCCTCGGCGGGCTGGTAGGGATCGGTATTGGTGCCGAAAGCGATGGGCGCCACCGCATAGCCGCGCCGGCCGATCTCGGCTTCCAGCAATTCGGGGGCGTTGGGCTTGGCGGTGATGCGCGTCTCGAAATCCAGGCCCGGCGACAGGCCCAGATAGGCGTGGCTGGGCCGGGCGAAGCAATAGATGCAGCCATGTTCGCAGCCGCGATAGGGATTGACCGAGCGGTCGAAGGGAATGTCGGGCGAGGCGTTGCGGGTGATGATCGAGCGCGCCCGCTCCTGCGCGATCTCGGTGCGCAGCAGGGCCTGCTCCTCGGGGATGTCCCAGCCGTCATGCTGGCGCTCGGTCCGATAGGGCTCGAAGCGCGCGGCGGGGCGCGAGTCGGCGCCGCGGGCGCGCAGGATCTCGTCGGGATTGCGGGGCGGCAGGCTCATGCCGCCAGATTAGAACATTCAGCGAACATTTTCCAGCGACGACACGCATCCCACCCGGAATCGGCCGAAGAAGGCTCAACTTCCGCGCCGGTCGCGTCGCGGGGCTTTTCGCCGCGGCGCTTGCCCCCCATATTGAGAAGAATGGAGGATGCCATGCCGCTGCCGCATTTCCTGATCCTGATCCTTGCCGTGATCCTGGCCGCGGGGCTGACGATCTGGGCGGCAAGCGCCGTCGGCATTCCGCTGGTCGCCATCGGATTGCTGGCGCTGGCGGCGGCGGGCATCGCGCATCTGACCATGCGCGACCACCATTCCCGCTAAGGCCCCGCCCCCTGCCCCAACCGTGGAGATTGGCCTTGAGGGGGATGCCCATTTGTGCTTTGTAATGGGCCGTCGCGGGTGTGGTGGAATGGTAGACGCAGCGCACTCAAAATGCGCCGCCGCAAGGCATGTCGGTTCGAGTCCGACCACCCGCACCAATCCCCCCTCCAGCCCGGCGCCATCCCGCCTGTCCCGTCAGCGCCTGTTCCGTTGCACCGCCCGGCTTCGGGCCGCTGCCGCATCGCATGCGGTCGGGCAGCCCGGCGAGGACAAAGCTGGTCGCGCCCCTTGCCGGCACCGGCGCACCGCCGGTCGCATCTCTTTCCGGCCCGCCGCGGCGGCGCGCGACCGCCGTTCCAGTTCAGCGCAGCCCTTCGCAGAACCCCCTGATCCGCGTGCAGGCATCCGTCAGCACCGCGTCCGAGGTGGCGTAGGAGATGCGGAAATGCGGCGAAAGCCCGAAGGCCGCGCCGAAGACCACCGCCACGCCGGTCTCGTCCAGAAGCGCGGTAGCGAAGGCCTCATCATCCGCGATAACCGTGCCGCCGGCCGAGGTCCTGCCGATCAGCGCCGCGATCGAGGGATAGACGTAGAACGCCCCCTGCGGCACCGGGCAGTCGATGCCGGGGCAGGCGTTCAGCCCCGCCACCACCAGGTCGCGGCGGCGCTGGAACACGGCGCGGCTTTCCGCGATGTAATTCTGCGGCCCCTGCAACGCCGCCAGCGCCGCATATTGGCTGATCGAGCAGGGATTCGAGGTCGATTGCGATTGCAGCTTGGCCATGGCGCGGATCAGTTCCTCGGGCCCGGCGCCATAGCCGATGCGCCAGCCGGTCATGGCATAGGCCTTGCTGACGCCGTTCATGGTCAGGGTGCGGGGTTTCAGCCCCGGCTCGACCTGCGCCGGGGTGACAAAGCGGAAACCGTCGAAGACCAGGTGCTCATAGATGTCGTCCGACAGCACCCAGACCTGCGGGTGGCGCAGCAGCACCTCGGTCAGCCCGCGCATGTGCTCTTCGCCATAGCCCGCGCCGGTCGGGTTCGAGGGCGAGTTCAGAATCAACCATTTCGTCCGCGGCGTGATCGCCGCCTCCAGCTGTTCGGGGGTGATGCGATAGCCGTTCTGCATGGCGCCCTCGATCACCACCGGCGTGCCGCCGGCCAGCAGCACCATGTCCGGATAGCTGACCCAATAGGGCGCCGGAACGATCACCTCGTCGCCCGGGTTCAGCGTCGCCATCAGCGCGTTGTAGAGGATCTGCTTGCCGCCGGTGCCCACCGTGACCTGCGACGGCGCATAATCCAGGCCGTTTTCGCGGGCGAACTTGTCGCAGATGGCGCGCTTGAGTTCGGGGATGCCGTCCACCGCCGTATAGCGGGTATGGCCGGCGTCGATGGCCGCCTTGGCGGCCTCGCGGATATGCGCGGGCGTGTCGAAATCCGGCTCGCCGGCGGACAGGCTGATGATGTCCCGGCCCTCGGCGGCCAGTTCGCGGGCGCGGCCGGTGATGGCGATGGTGGGCGAGGGTTTGACGCGGGCGAGCGTCTGCGACAAAAAGCTCATCGAATTCATCCTGCGGCTGGGTCGCCCCGTCATAGGCGCCCCCCCGCGGACAGGCAAGCCGGGGACGGGTATGGACGAGCATGAGGCAAGGCTGAAGCGGCTGCGGATGCGCAGCTGGCGGCGCGGCACCAAGGAGATGGACCTGATCCTGGGCCCCTTCGCCGATAGCGAACTGGCCGGGCTGGGCGCCGAGGAGCTGGACCTCTACGAGGCGGTGCTGGCCGAGAACGACCAGGATCTTTACCCCTGGATTACCGCACGACTGGGCGATGCCCGCCCCGGACCCGAGCCGATCTTGCCGATGCTGGACCGCATCGCCGGCTTCGCCCATACCCGGCTGGCGCGGAAATAGCCGCAATTTTAGCCATCCGGGCGCGGATTAACCGAAGATTGGCAAATATGCGCCATGGTGGCCGAAACGAGGCCATCAACGGAACCCGCCCATGCAACAGCGCAGCTCTGCCCAAACGGTGCCCGCCCTGCGGCCGCTGCCGCGGGCCAGCCGGGCCGAGGCTTATCTGGAAAGCCTGCAGATGCTCGAACGCCTGCACCGGCTGTTGCTGGACTTGGTCAAGGACGAGTTCGAGCGGCTGGGCCGTTCTGACCTGACTCCGGTGCAGGCGCTGCTGATCTACAATCTCGGCACTTCCGAGGTGACGGCAGGCGAGCTGCGGACGCGCGGCATGTATCAGGGCTCGAACGTGTCCTACAATCTCAAGAAGCTGGTCGAGCTGGGCTATCTGCATCACGAACGCTGCGAGATGGACCGGCGTTCGGTCCGGGTGCGGCTGACCCCGGCCGGGCAGGAGGTGCGCGACAGCGTGGCGCGGCTGTTCATGCGCCATGCCGAGGGGCTGGACCTGTCCGGCGTGCTGGACGACCCGCCGATCGAGACGGTGAACCTGCAATGGCGGCGGGTCGAACGCTTCTGGGCGGAACAGATCCGCTACATCTACTGAAAGCGCCGCTGCCGAACGCGCCGCCGGGATGCATGGCCCGGCCGCGCCATCATGCCCGGCCCGACGCGAATCGGCCAAGGGGGCCTCTTCCCGCCGGCCGGTCCTGGGGGCATCGGGTCGGGCATGATCCTGGCGGCACAGCCGCCGCGGGAAAGAGCGGCCGCCAGGCGACAGGGCCGCGCCATCCGCGCGGCGCTTTGCGCTTGCGGGCCGGCGCCTACCAGTGGCCGGTATTCTCCATGCTGGCCCAGGGCTCCTGCGCCGGCAAGGGCTCGCCTTCCTGCAGCAGCTCGATCGAGATGTTGTCGGGACTGCGCACGAAGGCCATGTGCCCGTCGCGCGGCGGCCGGTTGATGGTCACGCCGGCATCCATCAGCCGCTGGCACATCTCGTAGATGTTCTCGACCCGATAGGCCAGATGGCCGAAATGCCGGCTGTCCGAGGGCAGGCCCTCGTCCCCGTCCCAGTTCCAGGTCAGCTCGACCGGGCATTCCGGCTGGCCGGGCGGCGCCATGAACACCAGGGTGAAGCGCCCCTTGTCGTTGTCGATTCGCCGCGTCTCCTCGAGCCCGAGCAGGCGAAAGAACACCATCGTCTTCTCGAGATCCAGCACGCGGACCATGGTGTGCAGATAGCGGACCTTCATCGTCATCCCCTTTGCCGTTCGTCGCCGCCAGACTGCCATGCCGATGGCGCGACCGCAATGTCGCAGCACCCAAACAGCCGGTTGCCCATACAGCCGGTTGATTGAATCACCCTTCGGTGCCACAAGATATGCCCGACAGCACGAAGGATTCCGCCATGCCCCTGACCCCCGAACAACAGGCCGAGATCGACGAGTTGCGCGCCACCCCGCGCCCCACCCTGCGCGCCGTCTCCGAGGGGATGGAGGGCCATCTCTACCAGGCGCATCAGGTGCTGGATCACGGGCTGGTGCGGGTCATCGACTACATGGGCGACGATGCCGCCATCACCCAGGCGGCGCGCGTGAGCTATGGCCGCGGCACCAAGTCGGTCAGCAACGACGAGGGGTTGATCCGCTACCTGATGCGGCACTGGCACTCGACCCCGTTCGAGATGTGCGAGGTCAAGTTCCACGTCAAGCTGCCGGTCTTCGTCGCCCGGCAATGGATCCGCCACCGCACTGCCAACGTGAACGAATATTCGGCGCGCTATTCGATCCTGGACCGCGAATTCTACATCCCGGCGCCGGAACACCTGGCCGCACAATCGACGGTGAACAACCAGGG
Organism: Paracoccus binzhouensis; assembly: GCF_016446475.1. Taxonomy (GTDB): domain Bacteria; phylum Pseudomonadota; class Alphaproteobacteria; order Rhodobacterales; family Rhodobacteraceae; genus Paracoccus; species Paracoccus binzhouensis. Next base: position 5,908 of record NZ_JAEHFP010000048.1, read on the forward strand.
CCGCGGCCAGGTGCTGGAGGGGGATGAGGCCGCGCGCGTGCTGGACCTGCTGCGCGAGGATGCGATGCGCAGCTATGACCATTACGAGCAGATGCTGAGCCAGGAGGGTCAGCAGGGCCTGGCGCGCGAGCTTGCGCGGATGAACCTGCCCGCCAATGTCTATACGCAATGGTACTGGAAGGTGGACCTGCACAACCTGTTCCACTTCCTGCGCCTGCGCGCCGACGCCCATGCCCAATACGAGATCCGCGCCTATGCCGAGACCATCTGCGGCATCGTCCGCGACTGGGTGCCCTTCGCCTATGCCGCCTTCGAGGATTACCGCCTGGGCGGGATGCAGCTTTCCGCCAGGGGCGTCGCGGCGCTGAAGCGCAAGCTGGCGGGAGAGGCCGTCACGCAAGAGAACAGCGGCATGAGCAAGGGCGAATGGCGCGAGTTCGAGGCGGTCTGGGGCTGAGGCGGTAACGGAATATCAACCTCTGCGCTCCAGGCTGGCCGTCGATGACCAGAGAGGAGCGCGACATGACCGGGACCACTCCGACGGCAGCAGGCGGGGCGCAGGGCCATTCCCGCCAGCAGCGGATTTTCCGCCAGCGCGGCCTGGTGGCATGGCCAGCGCCAGATCTATGGCGAGGAATGCCCCGGCCGGCTCAGGCGCGAGAACGGCTTGGAAGACGGGCAGATCAACGATGCCTGGTGGCGGGACGGAAGGCCGGTCTTCGACATCGGCGGGACGTCACGCGACGGCGAAAGCGACGACAAGCTCTGCGTCGTGGACCGCGGCACCGGCCGGATGATGCGCCCCCCTGGCCAGCGAGGCGCGGTGGGAGAAATAGGCCCGGCGCCGTGACTGGCCGGCCGGCGCCTAGAGCGCCGTCCACCCCCCATCGACCGAGATCGTGGTGCCGGTGATCTGCTCGGCCGCCGGCGAGCACAGGAAGACCGCCGTGCCGCCCATCTGCTCGACCGTGGCGAATTGCCCCGAGGGCTGGCGCTGCAGCATCACCTTGGCGATCACCTCCTCGCGGCTCATGTTGTGGGTCTTCATCTGGTCGGGGATCTGCTTTTCCACGATCGGGGTCAGCACATAGCCGGGGCAGATGGCGTTGGCCGTGATCGGCTCCTTCGCGGTCTCCAGCGCCGTGACCTTGGTCAGGCCGACGATGCCGTGCTTGGCGGCGACATAGGCCGACTTGTATTCGCTGGCCGTCAGCCCGTGGGCCGATGCGATGTTGATCACCCGGCCCCAGCCGGCCTTGCGCATCAGCGGCAGCGCCGCCGCCGTGGTGTGAAAGGCGGAACTCAGGTTGATGGCGATGATCGCGTCCCATTTCTCGGCCGGGAAATCCGGAATCGGCGCGACATGCTGGATGCCGGCATTGTTGACCAGGATGTCGCAGGCACCGGCCTTCTCGATCAGGGCGCGGCATTCGGCGCCCCTGGACATGTCGGCCTGGATATAGCGCACGGCGACGCCATGTTCGGCGGCCAGGCTTTCGGCCAGCGCGTGATCCTCGGCCGCGTCAGTGAAGCTGTTCAGCACGACATCCGCGCCCGCCCGCGCCAGTTCATGCGCGATGCCAAGCCCGATCCCCGAATTGGAGCCCGTCACCACCGCCGTCTTGCCGCTGAGGAATTTCTGGAACATCGCCGCCTCCACGCCCGCGTTGCTGTTGCTGTTGCTGTTGCTGCCGCAGCATGGGGAAAAAGCCGGGGCTGCACAAGATCGGCCGCCGGGCCGGTCAGCAGGGCCGAGTCGGGCGCCAAGCGGCGCATTCCGTTCACATTTTCGCGTGATCGATTCCCGGGAACCGGACGGGATGCCGCAGGCGACGAAAAGCCGCAAACCCCCAAGAAAAAAGCGCCCGCACAAGGCGGGCGCAAGTCATGAGGCAGGTTTCATACAGGCAAGAAACCTATCGAGCAGTGCCTTATCTATACGCTTTTCCCCCCATGAGTCCAAGGCGTAAGTTTGCTTCGAGGTGAACGGGCGGCTAATCTGGGCGCGGACAGGACCAACGACCCGGAAATCAGGGCAATCGAGCATGCGATTCTTCAAGTTTGCTAACGAATCCGCGATCTGGCGGCGAATCGCGCTGTGCCTGTGTGTTGCATCCATGCCGCTGGCAAGCCCTGCCGAACCCATGCATGCCATTGCAATGTATGGAGAACCGGCGCTGCCGCCCGGCTTCACCCACCTGCCCTATGCCAATCCCGAGGCGCCGAAAGGCGGCACGATTCGCCTGGCCGAGACGGGCACATTCGATTCGCTCAATCCCTGGATCCTGATGGGCAACCCGGTCTGGCCGATCTTCACCCAGCCGGGCCTGCTGACCGAGTCGCTGATGATGCGCTCGATCGACGAACCCTTCACGCTCTACGGCCTGCTGGCCGAAAGCGTCGAGACCGATGCCGCGCGCAGCTGGGTCGAGTTCACCCTGCGCCCCGAGGCGCGATTCTCGGACGGCTCGCCCGTCACCGTCGAGGACGTGATGTGGTCCTACGAGACGCTCGGGACCAAGGGGCACCCGCGCTACACCGCCGTCTGGTCCAAGGTCGAGAAGATGGAACAGACCGGCCCGCGCTCGGTCCGCTTCACCTTCAACACGCCGGACCGCGAGCTGGCCATGCTGATGGGCATGCGGCCGATCCTGAAGAAGGCGCAATGGCAGGGCCGCGATTTCAGCCAGTCCAGCCTGATGGTCCCCATCGGCTCGGGCCCCTATGTCGTCGACAGGGTCGATCCGGGCCGCGCCATCACCTTTCGCCGCAACCCGGACTATTGGGGCCGCGATCTGGCCGTCAGCCGGGGCCTGCACAATTTCGACGTGATCCGCTATGACTATTTCGGCGATGCCTCGGCCATGTTCGAGGCCTTCAAGGCCGGCGAGATCGACGTCTGGCGCGAACTGGTCGCGGCCCGCTGGGAGCGCAATTTCGACTTCCCCGCCATCCGCGAGGGCAAGGTGGTCAAGGCCGAGATCCCGCATGGCCGCCCCTCGGGGATCATGGGGCTGGTGATGAACACCCGCAATCCGCTGTTCGCGGACTGGCGGGTGCGGCAGGCGATGATCGAGGCCTTCAACCAGCGCTTCATCAACATGACTCTGACCGGCGGCAAGGACCCGCGCATCACCAGCTATTTCGCCAATTCCGAGCTGGCGATGCGGCCCGGCCCGGCCCGCGGGCGCGAGGCCGAGCTGCTCGCCCCCTTCGCGGACCAGCTGCCGCCGGGCACCATCGAGGGCTATGCCCTGCCCGAAGGCGGCGAGCGCGCCATCGACCGCAAGGGCATCCGCGCCGCGCTGGACCTGCTCGGCCAGGCGGGCTGGACCGTGCAGGAGGGCGAGCTGCGCGACGCGAAGGGCCGCCCGTTCAGCTTCGAGATCCTGCTCAACCAGTCCGGCAGCGCCATGCGCACCAGTGCCGAGATGCGGCAGATCGTCGACATCTTCGTGCAATCGCTGCGCAACCTGGGCATCCGGCCGACGGTCACGCTGCTCGATGCAGCGCAATATGTGGAACGGACGAACAATTACCAGTTCGACATGACCTGGTATGAACGCGGCCTGTCGCTCTCGCCCGGCAACGAGCAGCGGCTCTACTGGGGCCGCGACGGCGTGACCAGGCCGGGCAGCAGGAACTGGATGGGCATGGACAGCCCCGCCGCCGAGGCGATGATCGCCGAGATGGGCCGGGCCCGCAGGCAAGAGGATTATGTCGCCGCGGTCCGGGCCCTTGACCGGATCCTGACCGCCGGGCGCTATGTCATCCCGGTCAGCTATTCGCGGATTTCCCGCTTGGCCCATCGTGCCGACCTGGATTATCCTGAAAACACGCCGCTTTACGGTGACTGGCCCGGATTCATGCCAGAAACCTGGTGGCAGGAGGAAAGAGAATGAAATTCAGTCGGATCGCAGCCGTCCTGACCGTCCTGGCGCTCGCCGCGTGCAATACCGTGGCCGGCGTGGGCGAGGACATCACCGGCGCCTCGCGCATGGTGCAGGGCAGCCTTGGCGGAGGAGGCTACTGATGAAATGGGTGCACGTCCGCGACAACTGGCCCGCCTTCTTCGAGGCCATCGTCGAGAAATGGCCCGCGGCCGACGAAAGCGAGCTGGACGAGATCGACGGCGACCAGCGCGCCTTCATCACCTATATCGCCGAGGTCACCGGGCAGGAGATCGACGAGACCAGGGACGAGATCCGCGAATGGCTGGCGGGCGAGATCCCCTCGGACATCGTCATGGACCCGATCCACGACAATCACTCGATCAAGCTGTCCTCGAAATATGTCGGCGAGGGCGAGGATGAATATGACGACGACGCCCGTTTCGGCGACGACGACGACGTGCCCGACGACGGTGATTGAAGCGGCAAGGGCCGGGCAGGACGGCGGGGCAGCGGGGGCTCTGCCCCCCGCCTTTCCGGCCCCTCGACGGGGCCGGAAAGGCGTCCCCCGGAGTATTTTTCAAACGGAAAAACGCATCAGGCGTCGAGGTCGACCCAGACCGGCACATGGTCGCTGGGCTTGTCCTTCGCGCGCTCGTCGCGGTCGATTCCGACGTCGATAAGCAGGTCGGCGGCCTGCGGCGACAGCAGCACATGGTCGATGCGGATGCCGTTGTCCCTTTGCCAGGCGCCCGCCTGGTAGTCCCAGAAGGTGAAGGGGCCGCGGCTGCTGTCCGGATGGTGCAACCGCACCGCATCCGCCCAGCCGTCCAGGAGGATGCGGCGCAGCGCCGCACGGCTTTCGGGCTGGAACAGCGCATCGTCCAGCCATTTCTCGGGGAAGGCGGCGTCGCGCGGCTCGGGGATGACGTTGTAATCGCCCAGCATCACCGCCGGCATCTCGGTCGCCAGCAGCGCCCCGGCCCGCGCGCGCAGCCGCTCCATCCAGGCCAGCTTGTAGTCGAATTTCGGCCCCGGTTGCGGATTGCCGTTCGGCAGGTAGAGCCCGGCGATGCGCAGGGCGCGACGGCCGACCACCGTCGCCTCGATATAGCGGGCCTGCTCGTCGCCATCGTTGCCCGGCAGGCCGCGCATCACGTCTTCGAGCGGCAGTTTCGACAGGATGGCGACGCCGTTGAAACCCTTCTGGCCATGCGTCTCGATATTGTAGCCCAGATCGGCGATCGGCTCGCGCGGGAAGCCCTCGTCCTGGCACTTGATCTCTTGCAGGACCACGACATCGGGCTGTGCCTCGGAGAGCCAGCCGGTCAGGGTTTCGATGCGGGCGCGGACGCCGTTGATGTTGAATGTCGCGATCTTCATGGGCCGAAGACTAGCGGGCCGTGCCGGCCCGCGCCAGATCGGATCGGGGCCGGATTAGATCGAAAACGAGGTGCCGCAGCCGCAGGACGAGCTGGCATTCGGGTTGTCGATGGTAAAGCGGGCGCCGATCAGTTCATCGGTGAAGTCGATGGTGGCGCCGGCCAGGAAGGGCAGCGAGACAGGATCGACCACCACGCTCTGGCCGCCGCCCTGCAGCACCAGGTCGTCCTCGGCCGGGTCGTCCAGCCGGATGTCGTATTGAAAACCCGAGCAGCCGCCGCCCGCCACCGCGACCCGCAGGGGTCGCGCCGGGCCGTCGCCATTGATCTCGGCCAGCCGGGCAAAGGCGCGCTCGGTGACCCTGGGGGGCAGGTTCAGTTCCACGTTCATGGGGCGTTCCCGTTTCCGTCGTCCGGCATGGAATATAGGCTTCGCCGCAAAGCCCCGCAAGGAAGCGACGAGATGACGGCACCCTATGCCTGCCAGCCCGAAGGAAGCCGCGGCCGCCGCTGGCCCGAGCGCATGTCCACCTTTCGCAGCCCCTGGCAGCGCGACCGCGACCGCATCATCCATTCCAGCGCCTTTCGCCGGCTGAAGCACAAGACCCAGGTTTTCGTCGAGCACGAGGGCGACTATTACCGCACCCGCCTGACCCATACGATCGAGGTGGCGCAGGTCGCCCGCACCATCGCCGGCACGCTGGGCCTGAACACCGACCTGGCCGAGACGGTGGCCCTGGCCCACGACCTGGGCCACCCGCCCTTCGGCCATACCGGAGAGGACGCGCTGGCCGCGCTGATGGCGCCCTATGGCGGCTTCGACCACAACGCCCAGGCGCTGCGCATCGTCACCCGGCTGGAACGGCATTACGCCGATTTCGACGGGCTGAACCTGACCTGGGAAAGCCTGGAAGGCATCGCCAAGCATAATGGTCCGGTGACCGGCCCCCTGCCCTATGCCCTGGCCGAGGTGAACGCGGAATGGGATCTGGAACTGCACACCAATGCCAGCGCCGAGGCGCAGGTGGCGGCCGTCGCCGACGACGTGGCCTATAACCACCACGACCTGCATGACGGGCTGCGCGCCGGCCTGTTCACCGAGGAAGACCTGGCGCAGCTGCCGGTGGTGGGCGAGGCCTTTGCCGAGGTGGACCGCCTGCATCCGGGCCTGGAACCGATGCGGCGCCGGCACGAGGCACTGCGCCGGGTCTTCGGCACCATGGTCGAGGACGTGATCGCCGTGGCGCAGAACCGCCTCGCCAGCCTGCAGCCGCAAAGCGTGGACGACATCCGCACCATGGAGGGGCCGATCATCCGCTTCTCGAAGCCGCTCTACCAGAACCTCAAGGCGATCAAGCTTTTCCTGTTCCAGCGCATGTATCGCGCCCCTTCGGTGGTGGTCGAGCGCCGGCGCGTGACCGAGATGCTGAACGGCCTGTTCCCGCTGTTCCTGAACGACCCCGCGAAAATGCCCGAGCACTGGTTCAAGGCCGCCGAGGCGGCGGCGGACGAGACCGAGCGGGCGCGAATCGTCCTCGATTATGTCGCAGGCATGACCGACCGTTTCGCGATTCAAGAGGCCGAGCGGCTGCTCTGACCCTTGCATCGCGGGCGCCCTGCTGGCATCAAGGCCGGGTTCTCAGGGCGGGGCGGAATTCCCCACCGGCGGTAAGCAGCGATGCAAGCCCGCGAGCGCCTTGCCCCGGCTGGTCTGGCCGGATCAGGGGTCAGCAGACCAGGTGCGATTCCTGGGCCGACGGTCACAGTCCGGATGAAAGAGAGCGTGCGAGCCGGCCCCAAGGGGCCCGGCCCTCATGTGATCGCCTTGGGTGACGTGTCACTTGGAAAGGAGATCACGGATGACACACACCCGCTATGCCTTCGTCAAGGCGAACTGGCATGCCGACATCGTCGATCGGGCGCTGGATGGCTTCTGCCAGATCGTGCCGCGCGAGAACGTCGATGTCTTCGACGTGCCCGGCGCCTTCGAGATGCCGCTGATGGCCCGCGACCTGGCGCAGACCGGCCGCTACGGCGCGGTGATCGCCGCGGCGCTGGTGGTCGATGGCGGCATCTATCGCCACGATTTCGTCGCCCAGGCGGTGGTGGACGGGCTGATGCGCGCAGGCCTCGACAGCGGCGTGCCGGTGCTGTCGGTCTCGCTGACCCCGCATCACTACCAGGAAACCGAGCATCACAACGCCATCTTCCGCGAGCATTTCGTGAAGAAGGGCCGCGAGGCCGCCGAGGCCGCGACCCGGATCATCGCCGCCCGGGCGGCGATCGAGGGCTGAGGCCCCGCAGGGCGGCGAACCCGCCGCCCGCAGATCGGCCGCATCTTTCCGTTGCGAAAATACCCACGGGGGGTGTGGGGGCAGTCGGCCCCCACGAAGGCGGGCGCCTACTCGGCCTTGTCGCGAGCCTTCAGCCAGTCCCGCATCATCTTGATCTCGGCCTCCTGGGCCTTGATGACCTCCTCGGCCAGCTTGCGGACCTCGGGATCCTTGCCATGTTCCAGCGCCACCCTGGCCATGTCGATGGCGCCCTGGTGATGCGGGATCATGCCGCGCATGAAATCCACGTCGGCATCGCCGCTATAGTCGATCATCATGTTCTCGTGCATCCGCTCCATCGCTGCGGCGTAGCCGGCGCTCGAAGGTGCCGCGTCCTGGTCGGCATGGTCCATCCCGGCATGGTCCTGGGCAGCAGCCGGCAACGCGATCAGCGCGGCAAGGACGAATGGGACAAGGCGCATGGCTTTCCTCCTGTCATGTCGATGCGCAAGAAGAAGCCTGCCACGGCGGCGACGGCAAATGACAAAGCCGTCAGCGCAGAAAGATCAGTGCCATGCCCAGAACCGCCAGAACCGCCCCCGCCCATGAGGTGGCCGAGGGTCGCGCCCCGGTCATCGCCCAGAGCACCGGCAGGATCAGCACCGGCGACAGCGCCGAAAGCGTCGAGACGATGCCGACCTTGCCGCCCTGCAGCGCGAACATCAGCAGCGTCATGCCGATCACCATGGCGATCAGCCCCGACAGGGCGGTCAGCGCCAGCACCCGCGGCGTCGGTCGCGACAGCGGCTGCACCGCCCGCACCGGCAGCGCCATCAGCAGGCTCAGGCAGCCGACCGCGATCGCCACCCGGATCAGCGAGGCGACATAGGGATCGAATCCCGAGGCCATGACCGGCCGCGCGATCAGAGAGCCGAGCGCCTGCCCCGCCGCCAGCAGCCCGAAGCCGGCGGCGATCCAGACCGAGCCCCGCACCGCCTCGAAGCGGTGGCCGCCCGAACGGCCGGGACGACCCAACACCGCCATGGCCACCCCCAGCGTGGACAGCACCACCCCGGCCATCGCGGCGGGCGACAGCGCCTCTCCCAGCGCCAGCCAGCCCATCAGCGCCGCCATCGGCGCATTCAGCGCGAACAGCGCCCCGGAGCGTCGCGGCCCCAGCCGGATCAGCGCGACGTAAAGCAGCGTATCGCCCAGGAAGATGCCGACGATCCCCGACAGCGACAGCCGCCACAGGTCCGCGCTGGCGACGCCCTGCAGCCGGCCGGTGGCGATCACCACCGCCGCCAGCATGGCCGCGACCATGGCCTGGCGCAGCCGGTTGAAGCCGAAGGGCCCCAGCGCCTGCGCCGCCGATTGCGACAGGATGCCGGTGATCGCCCAGCAGGCGGCCGCGCCCAGGGCGGCAAGTTCATGCACCGGCATCCGCTATCCCCCTTGTTCTTCAGGCGGGATAGGCCGGGGATTGAACCCGCGCAAGGGATGGCGCGTTCAGCCGGCAGGTCACGGCAGAAAAGGAGAACGGCGATGATCGTGAATTCCGGTTCGGCGAGATGGGAAGGCGGGCTCAAGGACGGCAAGGGGGCGCTTTCCACCAGATCCGGGGCGCTGAGCAACCAGCCCTACGGCTTCAACACCCGCTTCGAGGGGCTTCCCGGCACCAACCCCGAGGAGCTGATCGGCGCGGCCCATGCCGCCTGCTTCAGCATGGCGCTGTCGCTGATCCTGCAGGAGGCCGGGATCGGCAATGTGAAGATCGAGACCACATCCGAGATCGGGCTGGCCAAGGAGGGCGACGGCTTCGCCATCAGGACCGCGCATCTGAACACCCGGATCTGGGGCGACGGCGACAAGGCGGTGATCGAGGATTGCGCCCGCAAGGCCGAAAAGGGCTGTCCGGTCAGCAAGGTGCTGAATGCCGAGGTGACGATGGACGTGACGGTGGGTTAGGATCGGCCATGCGGCGCGGCCTTGCGCCGTGCCGCATGCGGTCGAAGGTGGCGGTTATGCGGGACGAAGCGGTCAAGGCTTATGTGGAACCTTCCGTGCTGCGGTTTGAGCAGTAGAGTTTGGCAGCCGTAGAAAATTTTCGGGACTTATATGCGCAGCCTTAATCATAACTTTGCAGCCTCTGACGCCACCAACCGGCCTTGTTTCACAAAGGATGCCTGAGATTCACCTCGGGAATCCAATGTCGTAGCCGAATGGCATGAGCAGAGCTCGGAAGCCGACCTCCAAGACCACCAACTGGCACGCGTACAACCAGGCGCTGAGGCAGCGCGGATCTCTGACCGTCTGGTTCGATCCCTTGGTGCCGTGGGCAGCCGTGCCGTCAGGGCGGCGTAGCCGCCAGCAAGCCTACAGCGACGCTGCGATCCAGGCCTGCCTGACCATCAAGGTTCTCTTCGGCCTGCCGCTCCGCCAGGCCACCGGCTTCGTGGCACGCCTTCCGGAACTCTCGGGGCGCGGCTGGGCCGTGCCGGACGTCAGCACCCTTTTCCGGCAGCAGAAGACCTTGGAGGTCGTCACTTCCATTTCGCGGTTCCAAGGGACCGTGACACCTGCTCGTCGACAGCATCGGCATCAAGGTGGAGGACGAAGGAGAATGGCACAGGCGCAAGCATGGCGGCTCGAAACGAAGGGTTTGGCGCAAGATCCATCTCGGGATCGACGAGGAAACGCTCGAGATCCGGGCGGTGGAAGTCACTTCAGGCAATGTCGGCGATGCTCCGATGCTGCCGGAGCTGCTCGCCCAGATCCCGGCGGACGAGGAGATCGCCACGGTCGCGGCCGACGGTGCCTGCGACAGGCGGGCCTGCCATGACGCTATCGCGGCCCGCAGTGCAGCGGCGGTCATGCCACCGAGACGGAATGCGAGGCCATGGAAGCCGGACACGGCCGGGGCCAGGGCGCGCAACGAGAGCCTGCGGGCATCGAAACACTTTGGCCGGGCGCTCTGGCGGAACTGGAGCGGGTATCACCGCCGCAGCAGGGCGGAAGCGAAAATGCACTGCATGAAGCCGCTCGGCCTGCGGCTGAGGTCACGGGACTTCGACCGCCAGGGGGCCGAGGTCCAGATCCGCGCGGCGGTCATGAACCGCTTCACGGCCCTCGGCATCCCGGTCACTGTGGCAAGGCAATAAGTGTGTCCGGCGAAAGGGGCGAAAGGGGAACTGCGGCCGCCAGCTCATTTGCGCAACAGCGCCATGCCAAGCCCGCACCGACCCCGGCGGCGCCGGACGCGCGTTTCTACACCGTGCTGGCGCGCAAGGACGGCTATGCCCATGTGGCCGCCATCGCGCTGGTCACCGCTGACGGCCTGCCGGTCTGCGGGGAATCCCTCGGCATCATCGGCGTCGATACCGGCCTTGCCGCAATCGTGACCCGGTCCGGGTTCGAGGCGATGAACACATATTACGATACGTTTCAGGCCCAGGGCAGCGACCCCTTTACCGCGCTCGAACCGCAGCTGCCTATGGACCTATTGCCCGCGTTCGTTATTCTGCCCGACGGCACGCAGATCCCCACCTCCAGAAGCGGCTACGGGGATGGCGGCTACGAGTTCTTCCGTCTCGACGATGCCCAAGGCCGCCCGGTAGCCTATTTCCTGGATTTCCTGGGCGACAGCAAAGGGGAATGGATCCACCCGCCGCCCTGCGCTAACGTCTGAGGAAATCCCAAGGACGAGGCTCCCATGTCGCTTTTCAACATCCTCGGCGGCGAGTTCATCGAGATCATCGAATGGACCGACGACACCCGCGACACCATGGTCTATCGCTACCCGACCGTCGGCAAGGCGATCAAATACGGCGCCAAGCTGACCGTGCGCGAAGGCCAGGCCGCGGTCTTCATCCACGAGGGGCAGCTGGCGGACGTGTTCGCCCCCGGCCTCTACATGCTGGAGACGAACAACCTGCCGATCCTGACCCGGCTGCAGCACTGGGACCACGGCTTCCGTTCGCCCTTCAAGTCCGAGATCTATTTCGTCAACACCACCCGCTTCAACGACCTGAAATGGGGGACGAAAAATCCGGTCATCGCGCGCGACCCGGAATTCGGCCCGGTGCGCCTCCGCGCCTTCGGCACCTATTCCATGCGCGTGACCGAGCCCGGCCGCTTCATGACCGAGATCGTCGGCACCGACGGCGAATTCACCCGCGACGAGATCAGCTTCCAGCTGCGCAACATCATCGTGCAGGAATTCTCGCGCATGATCGCCGGATCGGGCATCCCGGTGCTGGACATGGCGGCCAATACCGGCGATCTGGGCCAGATGGTCGCCAAGGCAATCAGCCCCACCGTCGCCGCCTATGGCCTGACCATCCCGGAATTCTACATCGAGAACATCAGCCTGCCCGACGAGGTGGAAAGGATGCTCGACAAGCGCACCTCGATGGGCATCGTCGGCGACCTGAACCGCTTCGGCCAATATGCCGCTTCCGAGGCGATGCTGAACGCCTCGCAGCAAGCCGGCGGCATGGGCGCAGGCATCGGGGCGGGCCTCGGTGCTGGCCTCGGCGCCGCCATGGCGCAGCGCGGCCCCTGGGGCGCCGTGCCCCAGCAGCAGGCGCCGCAGACCCCGCCGCCGCTGCATCCCGAAACCGTCTGGCATATCGCCGTGAACGGCCAGGCCGACGGCCCCTATGGCCGCGCCCATCTCGGTCGGCTGGCGCGCGAGGGCGGCTTCACCCGCGAGACGCTGGTCTGGACCCCGGGCCAGGACGGCTGGAAACCGGCCGAGGAGGTGGCGGAGCTCGCCCAGCTCTTCACCATCGCGCCCCCGCCCCCGCCGCCGGTCCCGAAGGCAGGGTAAGCGGCCGGAATGCCGACGCCGCCCTCGGAATACCGCTATCCTTGCGAGAATTGCGGCGCCGGCCTGGAATTCTCGCCCGGCCAGCAAAGCCTTGTCTGCCCCTATTGCGGGCATGAAAGCCATATCGGCCCTGGCCCCGCCCGCGCGCCCTCGCGCCAGGCGCAGCAGGGGCCATGGGGCGAAAGCGCCATCTTGCTCGACCCGGCGACCGGACGCGCGCTGCAATGGGACGGCGGGCACAAGTCGCCGCAGCTGCAGGAACTGCCGCTGGAGCACGGGCTTTCGCTGGACCGGCACAGCGACCTGACCGAGACGGTGCGCACCCTCTCCTGCCCCAATTGCGGCGCCAAGGTGGAAATCACCAGCGACCGCCACGCCTCGGCCTGCCCGTTCTGCGCCACCGCCGTCGTCACCGACACCGGCACCACCCGCCACATCAAGCCGCAGGGCGTGCTGCCCTTCGTCATCACCGAGGCACAGGCGAAAGCCGCGCTCGAGGACTGGCTGCGCGGACTGTGGTTCGCGCCCTCGGGCCTGACCGCCTATGCCCGGCGCGGCAAGAAGATGAGCGGGGTCTATTCGCCGTTCTGGACCTTCGACGCCGACACCGCCTCGCGCTACAGCGGCGCGCGCGGCGACTGGTATTACGAAACCGTCTACGTCACGCAGATGGTGAACGGCCGCCAGCAGCGGGTGGCGCAGCAGGTGCGCAAGACGCGCTGGACCCCGGTTTCGGGCCAGGTGGCGCGGAATTTCGACGACGTGCTGGTCTTGGCCTCCAGCTCGCTGCCGCGCCGCATCACCGATGCGCTGACGCCCTGGGACCTGTCGCATCTGGTGCCCTACCGGCCCGAATACCTGGCCGGCTTCCTTGCCGAGGGCTACACGATCCCGCTCGGCTCCGGCCACGACATCGCCCGGCAGGAAATGGCCGGGGTGATCGCCATGGACGTGCGCCGCGCCATCGGCGGCAACGAACAGCGCATCACCGGCATCGAGACCCGCTTCGCGGCCGAGACCTTCAAGCATATCCTGCTGCCGGTCTGGACCGCCGCCTATCGCTACAACGGCCGTAGCTACCGTTTCGTGGTCAACGGCCAGTCCGGCCGCGTGCAGGGCGAGCGGCCCTGGTCGGCCTGGAAAATCGCGCTGGCGGTGCTGCTGGCGCTGGCGCTGCTTCTCGCGGCACTGTGGCTGAACGAGCGCGGCGGCTTCGTCCGCTTCGGCACGGCCGACCTCACACCGGATATTTCCATCGGCGGCAGTTACCGCTATCAGGAGACAGGAGCGGGCTGACGAGGGAAGGGAGAGGACCATGATCCTTTGCGCCGGGGAATCGCTGATCGACATGGTGCCCGAGGGCGCCCATTACCGGCCGCTGCCCGGCGGCGCGGTCTACAACACCGCCATCGCGCTTGGCCGCATGGGCACCGACACGGGCTATCTCTGGCCGATTTCGCGCGATACCTTCGGCGAGATGCTGCTGCGCCCGCTGGCCGAGGCAAATGTCGACACCGGCCTCTGCCCGCGCAGCGACCGGCTGACCACCCTGGCCTTCGTCACCCTGACCGGGGGCGAGGCGCGCTATGCCTTCTACGACGAGGGCTCGGCCGGCCGGATGCTGGCCCCCGAGGATCTGCCCGAGATCCCCGAAACGGTCTCGGCGCTGTTCATCGGCGGCATCAGCCTGGTCCCCGATCCCTGCGGCGCCGCCGTCGAGGCGCTGGTGGAACGCGTCCGCCACCGCATCCCGGTGATGCTGGACCCGAACATCCGCCCCTTCTTCATCGCCGACGAGGCGGCCTATCGCGCCCGGCTCGACCGGCTGATCGGCATGGCCGACCTGGTCAAGCTTTCCGGCGACGACCTGGACTGGCTGATGCCGGGCGCAAGCTTCGAAGAGGCCGCCGCCGCCATCCTTTCCCGCGGGCCGCGGGTGGTCTTCCAGACCGGCGGCTCGGCCGGCGCCCGCGCGCATTGGTCGGGGACGCCGCTCAGCGCCCAAGCCATGCGGGTCGAAGTCGCCGACACGATCGGCGCCGGCGACACCTTCAATGCCGGGGTGCTCGCGGCACTCGACCGCACCGGGATGCTCTCGCGCGAGGGGCTGGACCAGCTCTCCGCCGATGCCATTGCCCAGGCCCTGGCGCTCGGCACCCGGGCGGCGGCGATCACCGTCTCGCGCCCCGGCGCCAACCCACCCTGGGCGCATGAGCTAACCGCCCTGCCGGCCTGATTCCCGACCCGATTCCCGGCCAGGCCCCGCCCGGTCGCGCCGCCGCGCTGTGAGTATTGCGGAACAGAAAAGCCGCGGCCCCTCCGGCCGGGATTCGAGCATGCGGGAAACGGAGAAAGCCGCGGAGCCCCACCCGCGGCCCGGATTTCTTCGTTCCTCAAATACTCATGCAACCGCGCCGCAAGCGCGGCGGCGGCCGGTCAAAGCGCCTCGAAGGCCGCCTTCTGCCGCTCGGTCCAGCGCAGGCGCAGGTGCACGCCGTCCTCGGCCACCTCCTCGGCCTCGACCAGGCCGCGCCCGTGCAGCCAGGCCCGGCGGCGGCCGTCGGAATGCGGCAGCAGCAGCTCGGCTTCCAGCCGCGGCTCGTCCAGCGCCTCGGCCAGGCGTTCCTCGATGGCGGCAAGCAGCGCCTCCAGCCCCTCGCCCGTCAGGGCCGAGATCGCCTGCACGCCCGCGGTGCGGGCATCGGTGCGCTGCAGCGCCGCGCGGGTCTCGGGCGAGAGCGCGTCGATCTTGTTCCAGACCTCGATCAGCGGCACGTCCTCCTCGACGCCCAGCGAATCGAGGATCTCCCCCACGTCGCCGGCCTGTTCCTCGGTCTCGGGATGGCTGATGTCGCGCACATGCAGGATCAGGTCGGCGGCCAGCACTTCTTCCAGCGTGGCGCGGAAGGCGGCGACCAGTTCATGCGGCAGGTCGCTGATGAAGCCCACGGTATCGGACAGGATCACCCGGCGCCCGCCCGGCAGCACCATCTGCCGCATGGTCGGGTCCAGCGTGGCGAAAAGCTGGTCCTGGGCCAGCACCTCGGCCCCGGTCAGCCGGTTGAACAGCGTGGATTTCCCGGCATTGGTGTAACCCACCAGCGCCACGATCGGATAGGGCACCTTGGCGCGCGCCTTGCGGTGCAGTTCGCGGGTCTTGACCACGCGCTCCAGCTGCCGGCGCAGGCGGATCACCTGCTCGTCGATGGCGCGGCGGTCGGCCTCGATCTGGGTCTCGCCGGGGCCGCCGACGAAGCCCAATCCGCCGCGCTGGCGCTCCAGATGCGTCCAGGCCCGGACTAGCCGCGTGCGCTGATAGGCCAGCGCCGCCAGTTCGACCTGCAAGACGCCCTCGCGGGTCTGGGCCCGGTCGGCGAAGATCTCCAGGATCAGCCCGGTGCGATCCAGGATCTTGACGCCCCATTCCTTTTCCAGGTTGCGCTGCTGCACCGGCGTCACCGGCCCGTCGATCAGCACCAGCTCCGCCCCCTCGCCCTCGGCAATGGCCTTCAGATGTTCGCCGATCTCCTCGCGCTTGCCCTTGGAGAACAGCATCCCCGGATCGGGATTGCGCAGCCGCGCGACCTCGGCGCCCGTCACCTCGATGGCGGGCAGCGCATGGGCCAGCGCCACGGCCTCCTCCAGCGCCAGCTCGGGCGCGCGGCGGGTGCGCGAATTGCCCAGATCGGGATGGATCACATAGGCCCGGGTCGGCCGCTCGCGGGTTTCCGAGGGCTCGGCCAATCAGTCCTCGCCCTCGTAGAGGCTGATCGGCTGCCCCGGCATGATGGTCGAGATGGCGTGCTTGTAGACCAGCTGCGACTGGCCGTCGCGGCGCAGCAGCACGCAGAAATTGTCGAACCAGGTGATGACGCCCTGCAGTTTCACACCATTGATAAGAAAAATCGTCACCGGAACCTTGCCCTTGCGGACATGGTTCAGAAAAGCGTCCTGGAGGTTCTGTTTGTCGCCGGCCATTCGATGCACCTTGTTCTTATCGCTGGTTTTCAAGACTTAGGCGAGCGGGCAGCGGCTTGCAAGCATGTGATCGGCGCTAACGGCGCCAGTATTCCGGCGAGAACAGCGCCAGGATGGCCAGCGTCTCGACCCGGCCGACCACCATCGCCGCCGCCAGCACAGCCTTGGTCAGCGCCGGCAGGCCGGCCCAGCCCTCCCAGGGGGCGCCGGCCATGCCGGCCGAGCCCTGGAAGCTGGGGGTCAGCGGAATCGCCCCGGCCAGCGGCCCGGTATTGGTCAGCGCCGCGATCGAGAGAATCGTCGCCGAATCGAATTCGATCCGCTGCAGCGAGATCAGCATGACCGTCACCGCGATCGAGCTGGCAAACAGCATGAAGAAGATGAAGGCCAGATAGGCCCCCTCGCGGCGCAGCCGCCGCGCCATCAGCCCGCCGCCGCCGACCGAGTTGGGATGCACGATCTTTTCCAGCTCGCGCTCGGAATGCCGGGCCAGGGCATAGACGCGCAGCAGCTTCACGCCGCCGGCGGTGGTGGCGACGCCGCCGCCCATCAGCGCCAGCCCCGCCAACATCAACCCAGGAGAGCTGAGCCCCGACCAGTTGCGCGCCCCCTGCCATTCGACCGAGTTCCAGCCGGTGGTGGTCAGGTAGCTGAGCCCGTTGAAGATCCCGCCCCAGGCAGCCGAGGCGGCGCTGTCCAGCGTGTCCAGCACCCCCTTGGCGCCGGCGGGCGAGACGCCGATGGCGCCGGCGAAATGCCGCAGGAACAGCATCGAGGAGACCAGCAGCACCACCCCCGCCGCCATGCGCAGCTCGGGATCGCCGATCCAGCTCTCGCTGGTGTTCAGCTCGCCGCCGCCGGGCCAGAAGCGCCGCGACAGGGCCGGGACCAGGAACAGGAAGATCACCGCCTCGCCGGCGATGCCGCTGCCCTGCCCGGCCGGGCCGCCCACCGGGCTGATGCCGCTGGTCGACAGCGTGCCCATGGCGCGGGTCAGCGCCACCAGCCCGTTCTCGCCCAGCATCAACAGGATCGTCCACATCAGCAGCGTCAGCCCGGCATAGGGCGGAAAGACCGCTCGCGCCGCCCGCATCACCCGATGCACCGGATCGACCAGCTCGGTCTGGAAGGCCGGGGTGGACAGGTGGGTGATGACCGGCACCCCCTCGGCCGAGCGCGGCAGCCGCTCGAAGCGCTCGCTGCGGCCATAGGGCGAGGACAGGATCTCGAACCCGCCGACCCGCAGCGGCGCCAGAAGCGCGATGGCCGCGACCAGCATGAACAGCCCGCCCAGCCAGCCGACTACGGCGCGCCACAGATGCAGCGGCGCCGGCAGCAGGTCGGCGGCATAAAGCGAGGCGCCGGTGGTGGTCAGGCAGGAGATCATCTCCCACCAGGCGTTGAAGAAGCCGGTATCGGGCAGGGAGATGGCGAAGGGCACCGCCAGCATGGCGGGCAGCAGCAGCATGGTGCCCAGCATGGTCAGCAGCACGCTGCGCGCCCTCGGCCCCTCGGGCTCCTCGGCGGTGGCCAGGCCCAGGATCGCGGCCAGAAGCACGAAAAGCCCGGCGCAGCCCAGGAAGATCGAGCCGATCTTGTGGCTGTCCATGGCATGGGCGTAAAGCCCCGGCAAGATCATCGCCGCGCCGCCGATCCCGGCCAGGATCACCATCAGGGGCAAGCGCAGCAGGATCCCCATGCCCGGGCCTCAGAAGAAATCGATCGAGACCTGCAGCAGGCGCTCGACCTCGGGAATGTCGGAGGTGAGGGAGAAAATCACCACGATGTCGCCCTCCTCGATGCGCAGGTCGCCCGTGGGCTTGACCACCCGGTCGCCCTTCTGCACCGCGCCCATCAGCGCGCCTTCCGGGAATTCGATGTCGCGCACCGCCCGGCCCGAGATCGGCGAGGTCGAAAGCACCTGCGCCTCGATCACCTCGGCCTCGGCATCGCCGATGGAATAGATGTCGCGCACCCGCCCGTGCCGGATATGGCGCAGGATGGTGGATACGGTGCTGGCGCGCGGGTTGATGAAGGCATCTATGTCCAGCGGCTCCATCAGCGACATCAGCGTCGGGTCGTTCACCAGCGAGATCGCCAGCTTGGCCCCCGCCTGCTTGGCGCGCACCGCGGCCAGGATATTCGTCTTGTCGTCGTCGGTGATCGCCAGCACCGCATCGGCGCGCGGCACCGCCGCCTCCTCGAGCAGCTCGGCCGACAGCCCGTCGCCGTTCAGCACGATGGTGCGGTTCAGCGCATCGGCGGCATCCTCAGCCCGGGCGCGGCTGCGCTCGATCAGCTTGACGCGCACCCGCTCGGGCCGCGCCTCCAGCGATTGCGCCACCGCAAGGCCGACATTGCCCGCGCCGATGATGACCACGCTTTCCTGCTTGGCCATGGGCTTGCCGAAGATCTCCAGCGTGCGCGGCACGTCCTCGCTGAGGGTGAAGACATAGATCTGGTCGCCCTCGAAGAGCTGGTCACCCGGCTCGGGCGCGAACAGCCGGCCGCCGCGCCGCACGCCGCTGACGATGGCGCTGAGGCTGGTGAACATCTCGTTGAGCTGCCGCAGCGGCGTGTTCAGCACCGGGCTGTCGGGATCCAGCAGGATGCCCAGCAGATGCAGCCGTCCGTCGAGGAAGGTCTCGGCATCGAAGGTCGAGGGCGCCGAGAGCCGCTGCAGGGCCGCCCGCGCCACCTCGCGTTCGGGGCTGATGACCACGTCGATGGGCAGATGGTCGGTCCGGTAGAGGTCCGACCAGATCGCGTCCAGATAGGCCGAGCTGCGCAGCCGCGCGATCTTCCGCGGCACCTGGAACACGGAATGCGCCACCTGGCAGGTGACCATGTTCACCTCGTCGGAATGGGTGGCGGCGATGATCAGGTCGGCATCGCGCGCCCCGGCGCGGTCCAGCACGTCGGGATGGCTGGCAAAGCCGGTGACGCCCTGGACGTCCAGCGCATCGGTGGCGCGCCGGATCAGCTCGGCATTGGTGTCGATGATGGTGACATCGTTGCGCTCGCCGGCGAGATGGCGCGCGATATGCCAGCCGACCTGCCCCGCCCCGCAGATGATGATCTTCATTCCGGCCCCGGTCCATGCCCTTGGTGAAGCGCGATCCTAGCGCGCGCCGGGCGCGAGGCATACCGGGAAAGCATCGGGATCAGATGGGCGAGCGTGGCGACAGTGGAAATGTCGCATGGGTACTTATGGAGCAAAGAAGCCGTTAACCGCTTCTTCATGATTTTCAGCCATATTCCACGAGCGGTACAGGCTGGGGAGCCGATGACCGCGAGCGAAGAAGTCGCCCCGGTCATCTGGCGAAAACCTGTCCCGCCTGAACAGCGGGGGTGGCCGGGGCGCAACCTTCCCGCTTCTTTGCTCCACAAATACCCATTCGACAGCGCAACCGGCGCAGATCCCGGGTCATTTCCCCATCACCTCCTCCTCGACGCGCATGCCGCCGACGACGCCCAGCGACTTGAGCTTGCGGTGCAGGGCCGAGCGCTCCATGCCGACGAATTGCGCCGTGCGGCTGATATTGCCGCCGAAGCGATTGATCTGCGCCAGCAGATACTCCCGCTCGAACAGTTCGCGCGCCTCGCGCAGCGCCAGGCTGGTGATCTGCGGGCCCAAGGCCAGCGCCTCACCCGTGGTGGTGCCGCCGTTCTGGGTTTCCAGTTCCGAGGGCTGGATGGGGCCGGTGCCGTCGCCCAGGATCAGCACCCGCTCGATCACGTTGCGCAGCTGGCGGATGTTGCCCGGCCAGGCCATGGCCTGCAGCGCCGCGCAGGTTTCCTCGGGCAGGGCGCGCAGCGGCAGGCCCTGGGTCGCGTGGAAGCCCTCGATGAAATGCTCGGCCAGCATCGGGATGTCGTCGCGGCGGTCGGCCAGCGACGGCACCGCCACCGGCACCACGTTCAGCCGGTCGTAGAGTTCCTGGCGGAAGCGGCCGGCGGCGATCTCGGCCGCGAGGTCGCGGTTGGTCGAGGAGATCACCCGCAGGTCCACCCGCACCTTGTCGGTGCCGCCCGCGCGCGTGAACTGCTGCTCGGTCAGCACCCGCAGGATCTTGGGCTGGGTGCCCAGCGGCATGTCCGCCACCTCGTCGAAATAGATCACCCCGCCATGCGCCTGTTCCAGCAGGCCGGGCTCGATGCCGCGCTCGGGCGTCTCGCGGCCGAAGAGCACCTCCTCCATGTGGTCTGGCTCGATGGTGGCGCAGGGCACAGTGACGAAGGGATCGCGCGCCCGCGGGCTGTGGGCGTGGACGTAGCGCGCGGCGATCTCCTTGCCCGCCCCCGGCTCGCCGGTCAGCATCACCCTGCCGTTCGACTTCGCCACCTTGTCGAGCTGTTCGCGCAGCCGGCGGAAGGGCGCGGAATTGCCCAGCATCTCGGAGGCACGCGCCTCGCCGCGCTTCAGCGTCGCGTTCTCGCGCCGCAGCCGCGCCGTCTCCATCGCCCGGCGGATCACCACCAGCAGCTGGTCGATGTTGAAGGGCTTCTCGATGAAGTCGTAGGCGCCCTGCTTGATCGCCGCCACCGCGATCTCGATATTGCCGTGGCCCGAGATGATGACCACCGGCACGTCCGGGTTGTTGCGCTTGACCTGCTTGAGGATGTCGATCCCGTCCATCTTGCTGTCCTTGAGCCAGATGTCGAGGATCATCAGCGCCGGCTCGGCCGCGTTCAGCTCGGCCACCGCCTGGTCGGAATTGGCGGCGAGGCGGGTCGAGAAGCCCTCGTCGCGCAGGATGTCGGAAATCAGCTCGCGGATGTCCCGCTCGTCATCGACAATCAGAATATCGCTCATTTGAATGTTTCCTGCTCGTGTTTCTGGCGGCGGGCCGAAAGCCGCACCGGCTGGCGCTCGCGCGGCAGACGAATCTCGGCCATGGCGCCGCGTCCCTCGGGTGCGTCGGTCAACATCAGGCTGCCGCCGTGTTCCTCGACGATCTTCTTGACGATCGGCAGACCCAGGCCGGTGCCGCCGGGCTTCATCGTCACATAGGGCTCGAAGAGCCGGGTGCGGTCCTCGGGCAGGCCGGGGCCGTTGTCGGTGATGCGGATGGTCACCGCGTCGGGGGCCACGCGCAGCTCGACGCGGACCTGCGGCTGCCAGCCCTCGGGCGGGTCGGCGCGCAGCTCGTCCAGCGCCTCGCCGGCATTCTTCAGCAGGTTGGTGAAGACCTGCCGCATCATCCCGGCATCGGCATCGACGATCACCGGCGCGTCGGGGATGTCCGAGACCAGCGCGCCCTGCAGCGCGTCGCGCTGCATCAGCTCGGCGTCGCGCAGCAGCTTGGCGATGTCGGTTTCCTTGCGGTCGGGTTCCGGCATCCGGGCGAAGCGGCTGAACTCGTCGACGATGCGGCGCAGGTCGTTGGTCTGGCGGATGATGACCTCGGTATATTGCTCCAGCGCCTCGCGATCGGCGCCGGCGATGGGGCCGAACTTGCGCTTCAGCCGCTCGGCCGACAGCTGGATCGGGGTCAGCGGGTTCTTGATCTCATGCGCCACCCGCCGCGCCACATCGCCCCAGGCCGCCATGCGCTGCGCCGACACGAGGTCGGTCACGTCGTCCAGCGCCACCACATAGCCTTCGAGGCCGCCGGCGGCGCCGCGGCGGATCGCCATGCGCACCAGCAGGCTTTCCACCCGGCCCTCGCGGGTCAGGCGGATCTCGTCCTGCACCGATTCGTTCACCGACTGCGACAGCCGCTCGAACAGCGGCGCGAATTCCGGCACCGCCTCGGACAGCAGCCGGTCATGCGCCAGCGCCGGGTCGAGGCCCAGCAGCCGGGTGGCCGAGCGGTTCAGGAAATCGATCTCGCCCGCCGCGTCCAGCCCGATCACCCCCGCCGTGACCGAGGACAGCACGGAATCGAACAGCCGGCGCTGGTCGTCGGCGGCGCGATAGCTTTCCACCAGCTCCTGGCGCTGCTGCTTCAGCTGCCGGGTCATGCGGTTGAAGCTTTCGCCCAGGGTCTGGATCTCGTCGCCGGTGTCGGGGGCGGGGATCTGGAAGTCCAGGTTGCCCTCGCCCACCTGCTCGGAGGCCTCGGCCAGCCGGCCGATGGGCCGCGACAGCCGGTCGGCAAACCATAGCCCCAGCCACATCGCCGCCGCCACCAGCAGCAGGGCAAAGCCCAGATAGAGCAGCGAGAACTCGAACAGCACCCGGCCGCGCTCCTGCTCCAGCCGCTGGTATTCGCCGACGGTCTGGCGGGTGTCATCCAGAAGGCCCAGAAGGCTGCCGTCCACGTCGCGGGTGACGTAGAGATAGCGGTCGGCCAGCGGCGTCAGCGGCACCAGGGCGCGGAACTCGTTGTTCTGCCAGTCCTCGATCAGCACCAGCCCGCGGGTCGCGGCCTCGTCGAACTGCGCGGGCGAGGGCTGTTCGTACCAGAACTGATAGCTGCGCTCGCCGCGGGCGCGGATCGTGCCGCGGCCGTCGATGATATAGGCCTCGCGCAATCCGCGCTGGATCTGGCTCTGGTATTCGGTCAAGAGCAGCCGCAGGTCGCCGTCGTCCAGCATCGGGTTCTGCCGCGCCGCTTGGGTCAGCGCCCCGCCCAGCAGCCGCGCGTCATTGGTCAGGTCGCGGCGATGCTCCTCCTGATAGGCCTCGGCGGCGGAGAGCGAGGTCGAGACCACCTGCTGCACCCGGTTCGAGAACCAGCCCTCCAGGCCGATATTCACCGTCAGTCCGGCGAACAGCGCCACCAGCACCGTCGGCACCAGCGCGATGGTGGCGAAGACGCCGACCAGCCGCATATGCAGCCGCGAGCCGGCCGCCGACTTGCGCCGCGCCGCGACGATCCGCGCCATGCGCGCCACGACAAGGCCGGTCAGCACGATCAGGTAGAGCAGGTCGGCCAGCAGCACCAGCCGCAGCACCGAGCCGCCCGAGATGGCATTGGCGAAGGGCCCCATGACCGCGAAGGTCAGCCCGGCCAGCACCGGGCCCAGCACCACCAGCCCCAGGGTCGCGGCATTGCGATAGAAGCGCAGGCGCCGCAGCCGCGCGACACGTTCCCATGTATCCCTGGACAGCGTTGCCGCCACCTTGCCCGTCCTCGCGGTTTCGCCGCTGTGCCACGGCCGTTCTGTGGCCGTTCAGCGACTCTCGCAAGGCCATCTGTGGCCGTTTTACATCAGTTTGCGGCGCCGTGTCACCTCGATATTCAGGTCGGTCAGTTTCTTGCGCAAGGTATTGCGGTTGATGCCCAGAAGATCGGCACAACGCAGCTGGTTTCCGCCGGTGGCGTCCAGCGCGATCTCCAGCAGCGGCTTTTCGATCTCGCGCAGGATGCGGTCGTAAAGGCCGGGCGGCGGCAGCGCGTCGCCATGCAGGTCGAAATAGCGCTGCAGGTGCATTTCCACCGATTGCGCCAGGCGCATGTTCGCCGGCTCGCCCAGCGGCGTGGCGGCCGCGGCGGCGGGACCGGCGGACGCCGTGGCCGGGCGGGCGGCGGCGGGCGTGG
>NZ_JAEHFP010000049.1 GCF_016446475.1 Paracoccus binzhouensis
GGCGCGCAGCTCGCCGATCTCGGCGGGTGCGCAGAAGGCGATGGCGCGGCCGTCGCGCCCGGCGCGGGCGGTGCGGCCGATGCGGTGGACGTAGTTCTCCGGCACGTTGGGCAGGTCGTAGTTATAGACATGCGCCACCTCGGGAATGTCGAGGCCGCGCGCCGCCACGTCGGTCGCGACCAGCACCTTGGTGTCGCCGGCGCGGAAGCTGGCCAGGGCGCGCTCGCGCTGGCCCTGGCTCTTGTTGCCGTGGATCGCGGCAACCTTGTAGCCCCATTTCTCCAAGAGCTTCGACAGCTTTTCCGAGCCGTGCTTGGTGCGGCCGAAGACGATGGCCAGCTCGTCCACATGCTTGGACAGGTATTCCGCCAGCAGCGTCGCCTTGTCGCCCTGGTTGACGAAATGCACGCCCTGGTCGATCTTGGCCGCCGCCTGGCCGGGCGGGTTCACCGCCACGCGCAGCGGATCGTTCAGGTAACTGTCGGCCAGCTCCTCCATCAGCTTGGGCATGGTGGCCGAGAACAGCAGCGTCTGGCGCTCGCGCGGCAGCATCTTGGCGATGCGGCGCAGCGCGTGGATGAAACCGATGTCCAGCATCTGGTCGGCCTCGTCCAGCACCAGATACTTGGTCTGCGACAGGTCGATGGCGCCGCGCTCGATCAGGTCGATCAGCCGGCCCGGCGTCGCGATCAGCACGTCGACGCCGCGTTCCAGCCGCTGGACCTGCACGTTGATCGAGGCGCCGCCGACGACGCGGAACTGCCGGATCGGCGTGCCGATGGCGTAGTTGTCGATGTTCTCGGCGATCTGGGTCGCCAGCTCGCGGGTCGGCGCCAGGATCAGCGCCCGGCAGGTCCGGGGCTCGGGCTTGCGGCCGATGTTCAGCAGCCGGGTCAGCATCGGCAGGCCGAAGGCCGCCGTCTTGCCGGTGCCGGTCTGCGCCAGGCCCAGGAGGTCGCGGCCCTCGACGATGCCGGGGATGGATTTTTCCTGGATGGGCGAGGGGGTCTCGATGCCCAGGCCCGGCAGGTTGATCGCCACGCGCGCATCGATCCCCATGCGGGTGAAGGCGGTGTCGATCTCGGGGATGGCGCGGCGGATGAATTTCTCCTCCGGCTCTGCACGGTGTCGGCGGTGGTTGGTGTTCGGCTTGTCGTTGCGGAAACGCGGCTTGCCGCCTTGCTGGGCGCGGGGATTGCCCGAACGGTTCGGGCGGGTGGTCTCGTTGGTCATAACGTCTTTCGGCCAGGTCGCCCGCGTATCGGCGCGCATGGCTGGGGCCGTGCGAAGCGCGCGGCTGGTTGCGAGGGGCGGGCGTGGATACGGTGATGCCCGCAGCCTCCCCGCGTGAATGGGAAACCGGAAAATCGATGCCGACCTTGGCGCAAGGGCGCCGGCTGCTCACGCGGCAGCGGGCGGCAACTCGTCGCAAATGAGGGGTCGGGCGGCGAAAGTCAAGCCCGATCCGCGGAATCCATCCAGATCGTCACCGGACCGTCATTGACCAGCGACACCTTCATGTCGGCGCCGAAGGAGCCGGTCTCGACCGGCAGGCCCAGCCCGCGCAGCGCCTCGGCGAAGCGCAGATACAGCGCCTCGCCGCGCTCGGGCGCCTCGGCGCTGGAAAAGCCGGGGCGGTTGCCGGTGCGCGTGTCGGCGGCCAGGGTGAACTGGCTGACCACCAGCACCGCGCCGCCGATGTCCTGGACCGAGCGGTTCATCTTGCCGGCCTCGTCGCGGAAGATGCGCAGCTTGGCGATGCGCACGGCCAGTTTCGCGGCCGCGTCGTCCGGGTCGCCCTGCATGGCGCAGACCAGCACCAGCAGGCCGGGCCCGATGCGGCCGATGCTGCGGCCCGCGACCCTGACTTCGGCTTCCGAGACCCTCTGGATCAGCGCCCGCATGTCAGCCGCCCAGCATGATGCCCAGGACCACCAGCATCAGCCCCAGGACCGAGGCCGCCAGCGCCGCCATGTTCACGGCCACCACCCTGCGCATGGCGGCGCGCATCTCGGCATCGTCGCGGATCCGCGCCTTGGCCCGTGCGGCGGTCAGGATGCACCAGGCCAGCGCCACCAGCCCGATCACCGTCAGCGCGGTTCCGCCCCAGATCAGCCCATCCCAGATCGTCATGTTTTCGCCTCCGTCTGCCGCGGACGGCCTAGCGGCGATTGCACCCGCCCGCAAGACCGCCTAGACCCGCGCCAAAACCCGAAGGAGCGGAACATGCAGGACGACAACGCCTATGGCATCGCCGCCGGCGAGCTGCGCCAGTTCATCGAGCAATATGAGCAGCTCGAGGCGGAAAAGAAGGACGTGACCGAGCAGCAGAAGGAGCTGATGGCCGAGGCCAAGGCGCGCGGCTACGACACCAAGGTCATGCGCAAGGTCATCGCGCTGCGCAAGCGTGACAAGGACGACATCGCCGAGGAAGAGGCGATCCTGGAAATGTACAAGGCCGCGCTGGGGATGGCCTGAGGCCGCCGGCGCATCAGCGGGGCCGGGCGACCGGCCCTTTTTTCATGCGCGGGCGTTCAGGCAGTTCAGGGGATGATGAACTCGACCCCCGGCAGGGCGGCGATCTCGGCCATGTCCTCGTCATAGGCGGCGGTGATGCGGTCCACCAGTCCCTGTGTCCAGCCGGGCAGGTTCACCTCGGTCTCGATCTGCTCGGGCAGGGCGTGCTTCTGCAGGGCCGTGGCGAAAATGCGCCGCCGGCTCTCGATGGTCAGCCGCTGTTCCTGGGCCATGGCCTCGCGGATCATCCTGATCCCGTCCGGGTGCAGGATGTCGCCCAGGATCTGCAGCCCGGCCTTCAGCGGCACGTCGCTGGGCATGGTCGCGATGCGGCGCACCACCTCGGGCCAGATCAGCGGGGTGTCCTCGTGGCACCACAGGACGATGCGGTGGCCGGGCAGGGCGGCCAGGATGCGGCGCAGGGCAGGCGCCCAACGCAGGCTTAGCGGATCGATGCCGCCCATCACCTCGGCATAGGTGCCGCTGCCCGGCTGCGCCAGCACGAAGGGGATCAGCGTGGCGGGGTTCTTCAGCGCCATGAAGAACTCGATCTTGGCGCCGGGAAACAGGTTCGCCAGCGCCGCCATCTTCGGGCCGGCATTGGCGTAAAGCCCCTCGGACGAGATCGCCCGCTCGGCCTTGCCCAGAAAGGTCGGCGTGCTGCAGATGATTCGATGCGGATCATCCGATTCCAGGATCGCGTCCAGCATCACCTGCTGCATGTCGTCGGTGGCCTGCGCCCCGTTCAGGGCGTTCAGCGCCTCGCCGAAGATCTCGCGGTGACGGTTCGGGGTGACCGGCTCGATGCCGTTGCGCAGCAGCCAATCGCGGTTTTGCAGCAAGGTCTTGACCATGCGGTAAAGATCGGTGCCGTGAACCCCGCAATGAAAGACGACCTGCATGCCCAACCGCCGCTCCTGACTCGTTTCGGCGGCACAGTAACCAGCATTGCCGGCCAGGAAAACCTCTTGCTTGCAACTTCGCCGGCGGGCGGAACGGCGCGCGGGTTGCCGCAAGGTCAGTCCTGGCCTGTCGGGATTTTTAACGGTTTATCAATTGGCTTGTGATTGCATCACATCATGGTTACCCCGGTGCGGATCGGAAGATTCCTCGCGGGATTGCAAGCCGCCGGATATGTGAAAATATTATTCAATCACTCAGGCCGCCAGCAATTTATACCTACGCATTTAGACGACCGGGGCAAGGGAATATGCTGAACGACATACAGACCATTCTGGCCGCGCGTTCGGCCGAAGCCGTCTGGCGGCACTATGTCGGGCGGTTGACCGGGCTGGGCCTGCCGCATGTTTCCTATTACGGCGCGCGGCTGCTCGAGGCCTCGGGCGAGCGGATGATCGACGACAGCATCTTCCTGTCCAGCTATTCGCCGCGGCTGTTCCAGGAGATCCTGGCGCAGGGCGGGTTCGAGAGCGTGCCGATGTATCGCTGGATGACCCGGAACACCGGCAGCGAAAGCTGGGCCTGGATGCACCGGCGCCGGCTGGCCGGCCGCCTGACCCGACTCGAGGAGCGGGTCATGGACCTGTTCGCCCGGCACGGCCATGCCTCGGGCTATGCGATCAGCCTTGGTGACAGCGTGCAGCGGGTGCGGGCCGGCGTGCTGCTGAGCGGGGCGATCGGCATGCGCCAGGAGGGGCTGGACGCGATCTGGCGGCATTGCGGGCCGGAGGTCGAGGCGCTGACCGGGCTGGTGCATCTGCGCATCTCGACCCTGCCCTATGCCGCGCCCGAGGCCATGCTGACCCAGCGCCAGCGCGAGGTTCTGGAGCATATCGCCGCCGGCCGCACCACGCCCGAGATCGCCGAGATCCTGGACCTGACCCCGGCCACGGTCGAGAAGCACCTGCGGCTGGCGCGCAAGGCACTGGGGGCGCGGACCACGGCGCAGGCGATCCTGCATGCCGCCTATCGCCGGTAGATCTTCATCGACCCGGGCGAGCCCTGCAGCCGCGAGGAGGGCGGGGCCCAGACCGCCGGATCCGGCCAGGCCGAGCCCTGGCGCTTCCTGTCCTTTGCCGGGGCGCTGCCGCGGGACCGGGTGGTGCTGGATACCGGCGAAAGCGAGCCCTGAACCACCGCCGCCGGCCGTGCAGCGCCCGTACACCGGCTGTGCACCGGGTGTGCACGGAAGCCTGCACCGCAAAAGCCCGCCCCGCCGGGCCGCGCAAGGCCGCCGGCCGCATCGCGTCCGCTCGACAGGCCGGCCGATGGGCGACGGGCTGGCGACAAAGCGGCGATGGGGGACGGCGCGACAATGGGCCGGCGGGTCGGCGAGGGATCGGCGTTGGGCGCAACGGGCGCGGGGGTGATCGGGACGCGGCGCGCGCGGGCGCCCGCAGCAGACGCGGCAGGATCACCCCGCCGCACTGCGGGACGCGGCGTGTGCGCGGGCCCTGGCATGCAAACGCCGGCCCAAGGGCCGGCGTTCGTTCCTGCGTGACCCGGAAGGATCAGGCGCCGGCGCGGGTCTTGGCGACCTCGGCGGCGAAATCCTCTTCCTTCTTCTCGATGCCTTCGCCGACCATCACCCGGGCGTAGCCGGTGATCTCGACGCCGGCCTCTTTCGCGGCCTGCTCGACGGTCAGGTCGGGATTGACCACGAAGGGCTGGCCCAGCAGCGTGTTCTCGGCCACGAATTTCTTCATCCGGCCGGGGATGATGTTGTTCTGGATCACGGCCTCGGGCTTCGGCTTGGACGAGGCGGCGTTTTCTTCCAGGGCCTTGGCGGTCTGCACTTCCAACTCGCGCGCCAAGAGCGCCGGGTCGAGCGTGGCTTCCGACAGCGAGACCGGGTTGGTCGCGGCGATATGCATGGCGAACTGCTTGCCGATCGCCTGCGCCTTGTCGGCCGGGCCTTTCAGCGCCACCAGCACGCCGATCTTGCCCAGCCCTTCGGCCGCGGCATTATGGACGTAGGAGACGACGGTATCGCCTTCCAGCAGGTGCATCCGGCGCAGGGTCATGTTCTCGCCGATGCGGGCGATGGCGTCGGTCAGCACGTCGGCGACCGGCTTGCCGTTCAGATGCGTGGCCTTCAGCACCTCGACATCGGTGGCGGTGTCCAGCGCCACGGCGGTGATATCGCGCACCAGCTGCTGGAAATCGGCGTTCTTGGCAACGAAATCGGTTTCCGAGTTGATCTCGACCGCCACGCCGCGACCGGCCTTGACCTGCACCCCGACCAGGCCCTCGGCGGCGACGCGGTCGGCCTTCTTCGCGGCTTTCGCCAGGCCCTTGGTGCGCAGCCAGTCGATGGCGGCTTCCATGTCGCCGTCGGTCTCGGTCAGCGCCTTCTTGGCGTCCATCATGCCTGCGCCGGTCGTTTCGCGCAGCTCCTTCACCATCGCAGCGGTGATAGCCATCCGGGTGTCTCCTTGCTTTTCAATGCGTCAGGCGGGGCTTGTCCCCGCCTGATGAATGTTCCGTGAATCCCCTCGCGGGGGGTGGCGGGCCCGCCGATCAGGCCTCGGCGGCCGCTTCGCTGGCCTCGCCGCTCAGCTCTTCCTCGACCCCGGCCTCGAGCGCGCCCAGGTCGACGCCGGCGGCGCCCATCTGGGCGGTCATGCCGTCCAGGGCGGCGCGGCTGACCAGGTCGCAGTAAAGCGCGATGGCGCGGGCGGCGTCGTCATTGCCCGGGATGATATAGTCCACGCCCTTGGGCGAGCAGTTGGTATCGACCACGGCGACGACCGGGATGCCCAGCTTCTTCGCCTCGGCGATGGCCAGGTCTTCCTTGTTCACGTCGATGACGAACAGCAGGTCGGGCAGGCCGCCCATTTCGCGGATGCCGCCCAGCGAGGCCTGCAGCTTGGCCTGCTCGCGCTCCATCTGCAGCCGTTCCTTCTTGGTCAGGCCCTCGGCGCCCGAGCCCAGCGTCTCGTCGAGCGCCTTCAGGCGCTGGATCGACTGCGAGACGGTCTTCCAGTTGGTCAGCGTGCCGCCCAGCCAGCGGTGGTTCATGTAGAACTGGGCCGAACGCTCGGCCGCATCGGCGACGGCTTTCTGTGCCTGGCGCTTGGTGCCGACGAACAGCACCCGGCCGCCCTTGGCGACGGTGTCGCGCACCACCTGCAGCGCCGCGTCCAGCATCGGCACGGTCTGGGTCAGGTCGATGATGTGGATGCCGTTGCGTTCACCATAGATGAACTCGGCCATGCGGGGGTTCCAGCGCTGGGTCTGGTGGCCGTAGTGAACGCCAGCTTCAAGCAGCTGACGCATGGAGAATTCGGGAAGCGCCATGTCCATGTCCTTTCCGGTTTGCGCCTTGGCGGGGCTTTCAGGGGCTTGCCCCAACCGGTGGACCGTCGAAGGATGTCTCCCTCCGGGGCCCGACCCCGCCTGTGAAGTGCGCGCGGCATAGTCCCTTCCGGCCGGGAATGCAAGCGCCTTGCTGGGAAAACCTGCGGCGCGCCCCGGCGGCAGGGCGCAAGGGCCTAGGAAAGCAGGGCCCGGGGGAAAACGGAATCGTTCGCCCGTCAACCCGGCCTTAACCTTTCGCCGCCATGCTGGCGCGAGCAAAGGGGGGAGGCCAGCCGGAGATATGCCGCATGAGCAAGGAAAGATCCAGGGCAAGCCGCCAGATTCGCAGGCCGGGGCAGAAGCGGCAGCCGGGACGGGTGCGGGCTTGGCGCTGACGGTCCTGGTCCAGCATGCCAGCGCCGAGCTGCGCGACCGTACCGCCGCCGCCCTGCGCCAGGCCGGCATGGCGGTGGCGGTTTCCGGCGACGGGAACCAGGGGCTGGCGCTGCTGCAGGGCTG
The DNA here is from genome assembly GCF_016446475.1 of Paracoccus binzhouensis. Lineage (GTDB taxonomy): Bacteria > Pseudomonadota > Alphaproteobacteria > Rhodobacterales > Rhodobacteraceae > Paracoccus > Paracoccus binzhouensis. The sequence goes on from NZ_JAEHFP010000049.1 coordinate 7,297, forward strand.
CCGGGTCGATGCGATCGTCACCGGCATTGCCCTGCCGGGCCTGGACGGCTTCGGCTTCATCGAGGCGGTGCGGCGGCAGGAGCGGCTGCGGGCGGTGCCGATCCTGGTGCTTTCGACCTCGACCCTGCCGGAACTGAAGAGCCGGGCGCGCAGTGCCGGTGCCGCCGGCTGGCTGCCGCAGCCCTTCGATGCGCAGAAGCTGGTGGCGACGGTCCGGGCGGTCACCGGATGAACGCGGCGCCGGCGCGCTTGCGCCCGCCCGCGCCAGAGGCTATCGGATGGGAAAGGCCGGTTTAGCTCAGCAGGTAGAGCAGCTCACTTGTAATGAGAAGGTCGCGGGTTCGATTCCTGCAACCGGCACCATGATCCGGCCGGGCGCGCCGTCCTTCGGGACGCCGCCCGAACTGCCATGTGGGGCCGGCCGCGGGCCTCGCCTCCGGCCCGGGATGCTTCAGGCCGCGGCACCTCGGGTTGCGGGGGCGGGCCCACATGGCGGTTCGGGCGGCCGGAAGAATCGCCAGAGCAATCGCGCCCGCCGGGGCCGCAATCGAGGATCCATGCCCTTCACCATCGCCATCGACGGACCCGCCGCCTCGGGCAAGGGGACCATCGCCCGGGCGCTTGCCCGGCAGTTCGGCTTCGCGCATCTCGACACCGGGCTGCTTTACCGCGCCGTCGGCGCCAAGGGCGGCGATCCGGTCGCTGCCGCGCGCAGCCTGGCGCCCGAGGACCTGGCCCGCGACGACCTGCGCAGCGCCGAGGCCGGGCAGGCGGCCAGCCGCGTCGCTGCCATCCCCGAGGTGCGGGCCGCGCTGGTCGAGTTCCAGCGCCGCTTCGCCCGCTCCGAGCCGGGGGCGGTGCTGGACGGGCGCGACATCGGCACAGTGATCTGCCCGGGGGCCGAGCTGAAGCTCTACGTCACCGCCAGCGACGAGATCCGCGCCCGCCGCCGGGCGCTGGAACTGGGCGCCGACGAGGCGCGCATTCTGGCCGAGCTGCGCGAGCGCGACGCCCGTGACGCCGCCCGCGACGTGGCGCCGATGCGCCCGGCCGCGGATGCGCTGCTGTTCGACACCACCGACATGAGCATCGAGGAGGCGGTGGCCCGCGCCATCGCCTGCGCCAGGGAGGCAGGGGCATGAAAGGCGTTTTCCAGTTTTCCGACCTGCGGGTGCCGGTGATCCAGGCGCCGATGGCCGGCACCGCGACGCCGCTGCTGGCCGCCGAGGTCAGCCGGGCCGGGGGGATGGGCTCGATCGGCCTGGCTGCCGCCAATCCCGCCCAGGCCGCGGCGATGATGGCCGAGACGCGCGAGCGGCTGGGCTCGGACCGCTATGGCGTCAACCTGTTCTGCCACCGTCCCGCCCAGGCCGATCCGGCGCGCGAGGCCGGCTGGCTCGACTACCTGGCGCCCGAGTTCCGCCGCTTCGGCGCCGAGCCCCCGACCCGCATCGAGGAGATCTATCGCAGCTTCCTCGGCCATGACGAGATGTTGCGCGCGGTGCTGGCGGCACGGCCGGCGCTGGTCACCTTCCATTTCGGCCTGCCTTCGGCCGAGCGCATCGCCGCGCTGCGCGACGGCGGCGCCACGCTGGGCGCGACCGCCACCTCGCGCGCTGAGGCGCAGGCGATCCGCGACGCCGGGCTCGACCTGATCATCGCCCAGGGCTACGAGGCCGGCGGGCATCGCGGCATCTTCGAGCCCGACGGCCCGGATACGCGGCTTTCGACCGAGGCGCTGATGCGCGACCTGCTGGAGCTGGGCTTGCCGGTGGTCGCTGCCGGCGGCATCATGGACGGCGCCGATGCCGCGCGCTTCCTGCGGGCCGGGGCGGCGGCGGTGCAGATGGGCACGGCCTTCGTCGCCTGCCCGGAATCGGCGGCGAACGAGGCCTATCGCGGCCGGCTGGCGGCGGCCCGGCCCGGCGACACGGTGATGACCCGCGCCATCTCGGGCCGGCCGGCGCGTGGCCTGGCCAACCGGCTGACCGCGCTTGGCGAGGCCGCTGCCGCGCCGCCGCTGCCGGATTACCCGATCGCCTATGATGCGGCCAAGCGCCTGCAGGCGGTGGCGGGCGGCTCGGATTACGCGGCGCAATGGTGCGGGACCGGGGCACCGCGCGCCCGCGCCATGCCGGCGGCAGAGCTGGTGGCGCTGCTGGAGCAGGAGATCCGGGCGCATTTCCCCGGCCTCGGCGCTTGCCAGAACGGCGAATGAGGGCTATATCGCGCCCGTCAGGGCAAGCGATGGGGCCAGAACGGGCCGCTTCACACAGGGTCGGGCGCATGCCGCGACCCTTTGCGCTTATCCCGGCATCTACAAAGAGACCGGCGGAGCCAACCGCATGGCCAGCAATGATCGAAAAGGAAACTGATTATATATGTGCGCTAAAGCGACCATGGAGGAGTTCGAGGCCCTCCTGAACGAAAGCCTCGCCATCGACACGCCCGACGAGGGCTCGGTCGTCAAGGGCAAGGTCATCGCCATCGAGGCGGGCCAGGCCATCATCGACGTCGGCTACAAGATGGAAGGCCGCGTCGATCTGAAGGAATTCGCGAATCCCGGCGAAGCCCCCAATATTGCCGTCGGCGATGAGGTCGAGGTCTATCTGGACCGCGTCGAGAACGCCCGCGGCGAAGCCTCGATCTCGCGCGAGAAGGCCCGCCGCGAAGAGGCCTGGGACCGCCTGGAGAAAGCCTATGCCGCGGAAGAGCGCGTCGAAGGCGCCATCTTCGGTCGCGTCAAGGGTGGCTTCACCGTCGATCTGGGCGGTGCCGTGGCCTTCCTGCCCGGCTCGCAGGTCGATGTGCGCCCCGTGCGCGATGCCGGCCCGCTGATGGGTCTGAAGCAGCCGTTCCAGATCCTGAAGATGGACCGCCGCCGTGGCAATATCGTCGTGTCGCGCCGCGCCATCCTGGAAGAGTCCCGCGCCGAACAGCGCGCCGAGGTCATCGCCAACCTGACCGAAGGTCAGACGGTCGAGGGCGTGGTCAAGAACATCACCGAATACGGTGCCTTCGTTGACCTGGGCGGCGTCGACGGCCTGCTGCACGTCACCGACATGGCCTGGCGCCGCGTCAACCACCCGTCCGAGATCCTGTCGATCGGCGAGACCGTGAAGGTCCAGGTCGTCAAGATCAACAAGGAAACCCACCGCATCAGCCTGGGCATGAAGCAGCTGCAGGCCGATCCGTGGGATACCGTCGGCTCGAAGTTCCCGATCGGCTCGGTCCATACCGGCCGCGTGACCAACATCACCGATTACGGCGCCTTCGTCGAGCTGGAAGCCGGTGTCGAGGGCCTGGTGCACGTCTCGGAAATGAGCTGGACCAAGAAGAACGTCCACCCCGGCAAGATCGTCTCGACCTCGCAGGAAGTCGACGTCATGGTGCTGGAGATCGACGAGGCCAAGCGGCGTGTCAGCCTGGGTCTGAAGCAGACCATGCGCAACCCGTGGGAAGTCTTTGCCGAAACCCATCCGGTCGGCACCGTCATCGAGGGCGAGGTCAAGAACATCACCGAATTCGGTCTGTTCGTCGGCCTGGAAGGCGATATCGACGGCATGGTGCACCTGTCGGACATCAGCTGGGACACCCGCGGCGAGGAAGCCATCCAGGACTTCCGCAAGGGCGACGTGGTCAAGGCCGTGGTCCAGGAGGTCGACATCGACAAGGAGCGCATCTCGCTGTCGATCAAGGCGCTCGAAAACGACGCCATGGCCGAAGCGGTCGAGGGCGTGAAGCGCGGCTCGGTCATCACCGTCACCGTGACGGCGATCGAGGATGGCGGCATCGAGGTCGAATACAACGGCATGAAATCCTTCATCCGTCGTTCGGACCTGGCCCGCGACCGTCAGGACCAGCGCCCCGAGCGCTTCCAGGTCGGTGACCATGTCGACGTCCGCGTCACCAACATCGACACCAAGACCCGCCGTCTTGGCCTGTCGATCAAGGCGCGCGAGATCGCCGAGGAGAAGGAAGCCGTCGAACAGTATGGCAGCTCGGATTCGGGTGCCTCGCTGGGCGACATCCTGGGCGCCGCGCTGAAAGGCCGCGGCTGAAGCCAGGGCCGGGGCAGGCGCCCCGTCGGCTGATCCTTGCGCCCCCGGGTCGTCCCGGGGGCGCTTTTCATTGCGGATTTCCGCGTACTGCCCCATAAAGGCTTGAAAGCACGGCAACCAAACCGGCTGCGGCGCGTTCCCGGATTGATTGCCGCGGCGCCCGACCTATGATCGGGGGCAGGAATTCGTTGGAACACCAGATTCAGGAAACGCAATGATCCGATCCGAACTGATCCAGAAAATCTCCGAAGAAAACCCGCATCTGTTCCAGCGCGATGTCGAGCGGATCGTGAACACCGTCTTCGAGGAGATCATCGACGCCATGGCCCGGGGCGACCGGGTGGAACTGCGCGGCTTCGGCGCCTTCTCGGTCAAGAAGCGCGACGCGCGCCAGGGCCGCAACCCCCGCACCGGCGAGGCGGTCAGCGTCGACGAAAAGCACGTGCCCTTCTTCAAGACCGGCAAGCTCTTGCGCGAGCGGTTGAACGGCGAGGCCGAATAGGCCAGATTGTCCGCGACCCATCCAGCGGAGTAAGGCATGCGCGCGATCCGGATCTTTTTCCTCGTCATTCTGGCCATCGTGCTGATTCTGCTGGCGGTGGCAAATCGCAGCCTGGTCACCGTCAGCCTGCTGCCCGAGGCCTTCGCGCCCTTTGCCGGCGGGCAATGGTCGCTGACCATGCCGGCCTTCGTGGCGCTGTTCCTGGCCATGGTCTTCGGCGTGCTGGTCGGCCTGGTCTGGGAATGGCTGCGCGAGTCGCATCTGCGCGCCGAATCGAACCGCCGCGCCCAGCATCTGGCCGACCTGCAGCGCGAGGTGGGCCACCTGCGCAAGACCCATGCCGCGCCGCGCGACGAGGTGCTGGCCATCCTCGACGAAGCGCCGGCCCGCAAGCCGGCGGCGCAGCCCGCCGGTGCCAGCCTGCCGGCGACCCGCTGAGCCGATGGCCGTTTCCGTCAAGATCTGCGGCCTGACCGAGGCCGCCGGCCTCGCCGCGGCGGTCGATGCCGGGGCGCGCTATGTCGGCTTCGTCTTCTTTCCGAAATCGCCGCGCCATGTCTCGCCCGGGGTGGCGGCGGCGCTTGCCGCGCAGGTGCCGCTCGGCGTGGCCAAGGTGGGCCTGTTCGTGAATCCCGACGACGCGGCGCTGGACGCGGTGCTGGCCCGGGTGCCGCTGGACCTGATCCAGCTGCACGGCGCCGAGACGCCCGCCCGGGTGGCCGAGGTCAAGGCGCGCAGCGGCCTGCCGGTGATGAAGGCAGTGGGCGTGGCCGAGCCGCAGGATCTGGATGCGCTCTGGGATTACGGCCTCGTGGCCGACATGCTGCTGATCGACGCCAAGCCGCCGAAGGAGGCGGTCCTGCCCGGCGGCAATGGCCTGGCCTTCGACTGGCGGCTGCTGGCCGGGCGACAGATCCTCAAGCCCTGGCTGCTCGCCGGCGGCCTGACGCCCGAGAACGTGCACGAGGCGATCCGCCTGACCCGTGCGCCGGGTGTCGACGTCTCCTCGGGCGTCGAAAGCGCCCCGGGGGTCAAGGACCCCGAGCGCATCCGCAGCTTCATCGCCCGCGCCACGGCGCCGGTCCTGTGACCGCCGCCGTCGCCTTCCGCGAGGCCCGGCGCGACGAGGTTCCCGCCGTCCTAGCGCTTCTGCGCGACGACATGCTGGGCCAGGCGCGCGAGGGCGACGATTTCGCCCCCTATCTCGCCGCCTGGGAGGCGATGCAGGCGGAACCGGGCAACCAGCTGATCGTCGGCATGATCGGGGACGAGGTGGTCGCCTGCTACCAGATCACCTTCATCTCCGGCCTGTCGCTCTCCGCCGCCCGCCGCGCCCAGATCGAGGGTGTGCGCGTCCGCCCCGACCTGCGCGGCCAGAGGATCGGTGCGGCGCTGATCGGCGACGCCGAAGCCCGCGCCCGCGCCGCCGGCTGCGCGCTTCTGCAGTTCACCACCAATCGCAGCCGCGCCGACGCGCATCGCTTCTACGACAAGCTCGGCTTTACCCCTTCCCATATCGGATATAAGAAATTCCTCTGACGGGACTTCTTTGCTCCCCCAATACCCATCCCGACCGCGCGCGAGGAGAGCCATGGCCGAAGACCTCATCAACAGCTTCATGACCGGCCCGGACGAGCAGGGCCGCTTCGGCATCTTCGGCGGCCGCTTCGTCAGCGAGACTTTGATGCCGCTGATCCTCGATCTCGAGGCGGAATACGAGCGCGCCAAGGACGATCCCGCCTTCTGGGCCGAGATGGGCGATCTGTGGAAGCATTACGTCGGCCGGCCCAGCCCGCTCTACTTCGCCCCCCGCCTGACCGAGGAACTCGGCGGCGCGAAGATCTACCTCAAGCGCGAGGAGCTGAACCATACCGGCAGCCACAAGATCAACAACGTGCTGGGCCAGATCCTGCTGGCGCGGCGCATGGGCAAGACCCGGATCATCGCCGAGACCGGCGCCGGCCAGCACGGCGTGGCGACGGCGACGGTCTGCGCCCGCTTCGGGCTGCAATGCGTGGTCTACATGGGCGCCCATGACGTCGAGCGCCAGGCGCCGAACGTGTTCCGCATGCGGCTTCTGGGCGCCGAGGTGGTGCCGGTGACCTCGGGCCGCGGAACGCTCAAGGACGCGATGAACGACGCGCTGCGCGACTGGGTGACCAATGTGCGCGACACCTTCTACTGCATCGGCACGGTGGCCGGCCCGCATCCCTATCCGGCCATGGTGCGCGATTTCCAATGCATCATCGGCCGCGAGACCCGCCGGCAACTGGCCGAGCAGGAGGGCGAGGGGCGGCTGCCCGACAGCGTGGTCGCGGCGATCGGTGGCGGCTCGAACGCCATGGGCCTGTTCCACCCCTTCCTGGACGAGCCCTCGGTGCGCATCATCGGCGTCGAGGCCGGCGGCAAGGGCGTCGACGAGCGCATGCAGCATTGCGCCAGCCTGACCGGCGGCCGCGCCGGCGTGCTGCACGGCAACCGCACCTATCTCTTGCAGGACGACGAGGGGCAGATCCTCGAAGGCCATTCGATCAGCGCCGGGCTCGACTATCCCGGCATCGGGCCCGAACACGCCTGGCTCAAGGAACAGGGCCGGGCCGAATATGTCAGCGTCACCGACGACGAGGCGCTGGCGGCCTTCCAGACGCTCTGCCGGCTGGAAGGCATCATCCCGGCGCTGGAGCCCAGCCATGCGCTCGCCCATGTCGTCAAGCTCGCACCCGAGCTGTCCAAGGATCACATCATGGTGGTCAACCTGTCGGGCCGCGGCGACAAGGACATCTTCACCGTCGCCAAGCATCTGGGCGTCGACATCCGCACCTGATGCCGGACCGGCGCGCGCTATTGCGTAGCGCGCGCCTCGGCCACCAGCTCGGCCAGGTCCTCCTTGCCCAGATAGCCGAACACCGCCCGGTCTCCGGCGATGAAGCTGGGCGTGCCGACCAGCCCGATCTCGTCGGCTAGGTCCAGCGAGCGCTCGATCCTCTGCGTGATCTCGGGCGCCTGCATGTCGCGCTGCAGCCGCGCCACGTCCAGCCCGACCTCGCGCGCGACGCGCAGCACCGAGGCCTTCTCGGCCTTGCCGCGCATGGCCATCAGGGCGCGGTGGAACTCGGGATACTTGCCCTGCGCCTGCGCCGCCAGCGCCGCCTGGGCGGCATAGCGCGAGCCCTCGCCGAAGATCGGAATCTCGTGCACCACCAGCTTCAGGCCGGGGTCCGATTGCAGCAGCGCCGTCACCTGCGGCGCGGTCTTGCGGCAGAAGCCGCAATTGTAATCCGAGAACTCGACCAGCACCGCATCGCCCTGCGCATTGCCCATCACCGGCAGGCCGGGCCCGGCGAACACCGCCTGCTTGATTGCCGCGACCTCGGCGGGGCCGTGATCCTGCGCCCGGGCCGGCGCCACGACCGACATCAGCGGCAGGGCGCAAAGCAGCGCCAGGGCGATTGCGGCAAGCGGGCGGGGCATGGCATGAATCCTTTGCTGTGACCCGATCTGAAAGCCATCGCCGGCGGCGCGGGTCAAGGGCCGCCGCATGACAATCCCGTGGGAGGGCCGCATGGAGCCAGACCTGTTCGGAACCCGCCGCGACGAGGCCATCGGTCCCGGCGCCATGATCCTGCGCGGCTTCGCGCCCGACCCCGCCATCCTCGATGAGGTCGCGCGCATTGCCAGCCTTTCGCCCTTCCGCCACATGCAGACCCCGGGCGGGCGGCAGATCGGCGTCGAGATGACGAATTGCGGCGCGCTCGGCTGGGTCAGCGATCGCCGCGGCTATCGCTACGAGCCGCGCGACCCGCTGACCGGCCGGCCCTGGCCCGAGATGCCGCCGCGCTTCCGGCAGCTGGCCGAGGAAGCCGCGTCGCTTGCGGGCTTTCCCGGCTTCCGGCCCGATGCCTGCCTGATCAACCGCTATCAGCCGGGGACGAAGATGGGCCTGCACCAGGACCGCGACGAGGCCGACATGGCCGCGCCCATCGTCTCGGTCTCGCTGGGTCTGCCCGCCACCTTCCAGTTCGGCGGCCCCGAGCGCGCCGACCCGGTGGCCAAGCACGCGCTGAACCATGGCGACGTGGTGGTCTGGGGCGGGCCGGCGCGGCTGGCCTGGCACGGCATCCTGACACTGAAACGGGGCGAGCACCCGCTGACCGGCGCCGCCCGCATCAACCTGACCTTCCGCCGCGCCCGCTGACCGGCTTTTTCCGTTTTCCAAATACTCCGGGGGGAGCCGCGCAGCGGCGGGGGGCAGCGCCCCCCTACTTCCAGATCGGCGCGTGCCGGTTCACGTCCTTGTAGAGCAGATAGCGGAAGTTCCCCGGCCCGCCGGCATAGCAGCATTGCGGGCAGAAGGCGCGCAGCCACATGAAATCGCCCGGCCCAACTTCGACCCAGTCGCGGTTCAGGCGATAGACCGCCTTGCCCTCGATCACGAACAGCCCGTGCTCCATGACATGGGTCTCGGCGAAGGGGATCGAGCCGCCCGGCTTGAAGGTCACGATGGTGATATGCATGTCGTGGCGCATATCGGCCGGATCCATGAAGCGGGTGGTGGCCCAGCTGTCTTGGGTGTCGGGCATCGGGATCGGCGCGATGTCGCGTTCGTTGGCGACGATCACGTCGGGCTTGTCCAGCCCCTCGACCGCCTGCCAGCGCTTGCGCCACCAGTGGAAGCGCGAAAGCTGGTCGCCCGCGCGCACCGTCCATTCGGTGCCGGCGGGAATATAGGCGAAGCCGCCCGGGGTCAGCTCATGCACCTGGCCCGCGATGGTCAGCGTGACGGCGCCGTCCGTGACAAAGAGCGCCGATTGCACGCCCGCGTCCTCCTCTGGCCGGTCCGAGCCCCCCTGCGGTGCCAACTCGACGATATACTGGCTGAAGGTTTCGGCGAAGCCCGAGAGCGGCCGGGCGATCATCCACATCCGCATCCCCGTCCAGCCCGGCAGGAAGCTGGTCACGATATCGCGCATCGTGCTGGCGGGGATGACGGCATAGGCCTCGGTGAAGGTGGCGGTGTCGGTGGACAGGTCGGTCTGCGGCGGCAGGCCGGCGAAGGGCCCGGCATAGGTCGGGGTCTTGGCACTCATCTCAGGTCTCCGTTGCGCCGGGATCGCTCTGGCCCGGTCCGTCTGTGGCGGTCCCGCCCGCCGAGGTGACGGGCGGGGCGGGGCTCAGTTGCTGCCCAGCATCTGCTGCAGGCGCAGTTCGCCGATGCGGCTGACCTGGCGCTCGGCCTCGGCCCGCTCGGTGACGGTGTCGTTGTCGATGCGTCGGCGCATGGCGGCCATGATCCCCGGCTTGTCGTGGTCGCGCACCGCGATGATGAAGGGGAAGCCGTGCTTTTCCACATAAGCCGTGTTCAGGCGATCGAACTCGGCCCGCTCGGCATCGGTCAGGCTGTCAAGGCCCGCGCTGGCCTGCTCGGCGGTGCTGTCGGCGGTCAGGCGCTTGGCCGCGGCCAGCTTTCCGGCCAGGTCCGGGTGCGCCAGCAGCACACCCAGCCGCTCCTCGTCCGAGGCGCTGCGGAACACCTGCGCCATGCGCGCCGCCAGCCCGGCCGAAGTGTCGTGGATGGCGCCCATCTCGCCGTCCCAGACCCGCTCGGCAATCCAGGGCGAATGCTCGTAGACGCTGCCGAATTTCTCGACGAAGGCCGCGCGATCCATCTGCGAGGGGCGCTCGCGCGGCTGGAAGGGATGTGTCCTGGCCCAGTGCCGGGCGATGTCCAGCCGGGTGGCGAACCAGACCCCCTCGTGGCTGCGGGCATGGTCCAGGAAGCGCCTGATCGCCATGGCCCGGCCCGGACGGCCGGCAAGCCGGCAATGCAGCCCGATCGACATCATCTTCGGCGCCCCGGCCTCGCCCTCGGCATAGAGCACGTCGAAGCTGTCGCGCAGGTAGTCGAAGAACTCGACCCCGGTGCCGAAGCCCTGGCCCGAGGAGAAGCGCATGTCGTTGGCGTCCATGGTATAGGGCACCATCAGCTGCGGCTTGCCGTCATGGACATGCCAATAGGGCAGGTCGTCGGCGATGGTGTCGGCCAGGTATTCGAATCCGCCCTCCTCGCATCCCAGCGCCACGGTGTTCATCGAGGTGCGGCCCTGGTAGAAGCCGCGCGGCCGCTCGCCGGTGACGCTGGTATGCAGCTCGACGGCGCGGGCGATGTGTTCGGCCTCGACCTCGCGCGGGACGTCCTTGTAGTCGATCCATTTCAGGCCGTGGGTGGCGATCTCCCAGCCGGCCTCCTGCATGGCGGCGACCTGCTCGGGGGCGCGCTCCAGGGCGGTGGCGACGCCGTAGACGGTTACCGGCACGTCTTTCAGCAGCCGGTGCAGCCGCCAGAAGCCCGCGCGCGCGCCGTAGTCGTAGATCGATTCCATGTTCCAGTGCCGCTGGCCCGGCCAGGGCTGGCAGCCGATGATCTCGGACAGGAAGGCCTCCGAGGCGGCGTCGCCATGCTCGATGCTGTTCTCGCCACCTTCCTCGTAATTGATGACGATCTGCACCGCGATCCGGGCATTGCCGGGCCATTGGGGGTCCGGCGTGTGTTTCCCGTAGCCGATCATGTCGCGGCTGTATCGCATCACTTGCTTCCCTTTCGCTTTTCTGGCTGACTAGCACTCATCACCCTGCCGCCCCGTCAGGCAACCCGCGAAGTTCTATAAACAGAACCAAGTTTTCCTTGAAAATGGCGGTTTATAAACGTCCCATTGAAACTCTGTCGCCAGACCCTGCATTCTCGTTGAAGATGCGCGGGCATAATCTGGCCGGCATGGCGGGGATCCGCCAATGGGAGGAATCATGCCAGACAAGCAACCCGGCCTGACGGCCAACGGCGCCAGCATCAGTCCAACGGGAGGAACAGTGCTAGACAAGCAATTCGGCCTGACGGCCCATGGCACCAGCATCAGGACCGAGGTGATCGCGGGGATCACCACCTTCCTGACCATGGCCTATATCATCTTCGTGAACCCCGAGATCCTGTCCACGACCGGCATGGACCGCAGCGCGGTCTTCGTCGCCACCTGCCTGGCGGCGGCGCTGGGATCGGCGATCATGGCGCTGTGGGCGAACTGGCCCATCGGCATGGCGCCAGGCATGGGGCTGAACGCCTTCTTCGCCTTCACCGTGGTCGGCGCGCTGGGATTCACCTGGCAGCAGGCGCTGGGGGCGGTGTTCATCTCGGGCCTGGTGTTCCTGTTCCTGTCGGTGACCGGCATCCGGCGCTGGCTGATCGCCGGCATTCCCACCTCCATGCGCAGCGCCATCGCCGCCGGCATCGGCATGTTCCTGGGGCTGATCGCGCTGAAAAACGCGGGCATCGTGGTGGACAACCCGGCGACCCTGGTGGGGCTGGGCGACCTGACCCAGACCGGCACGCTGCTGGCGGTGCTGGGCTTCTTCATCATCGCGGCGCTGGACGCGCTGAAGGTGCGCGGCTCGATCCTGATCGGCATCCTGGTCATCACCGTGGTCTCCATCGCCATCGGCGCCAGCCCCTTCGGCGGGGTGATCTCGATGCCGCCCTCGATCGCGCCGACCTTCCTGCAGCTCGACGTGGCCGGGGCGCTGACCGTGGGCATCTTCCACGTCATCCTGGTCATGGTGCTGGTCGAGGTCTTCGACGCCACCGGCACGCTGATCGGCGTGGCCAAGCGCGCCGGGCTGCTGACCGAGGGGCCGGCCCATACCAACAAGGGCCTGAGCCGGGCGCTGATGGCGGATTCGACCGCGATCCTGGCCGGGTCGATGCTGGGCACCAGCTCGACCACCGCCTATGTCGAAAGCGCCTCGGGCGTGCAGGCGGGCGGCCGCACCGGGCTGACGGCGCTGGTGGTGGCGGCGCTGTTCCTGCTGGCGATGTTCTTCTCGCCGCTGGCGGGCTCGGTCCCGGCCTATGCCACGGCGCCGGCGCTGCTTTACGTCGCCTGCCTGATGGTGCGCGAGTTCGAGGAGATAAGCTGGGGCGACGTCACCGAGTCCGCGCCGGCGGTGCTGACGGCGCTGATGATGCCCTTCACCTATTCCATCGCCAACGGCCTGGCCTTCGGCTTCGTCAGCTACGCGGCGATCAAGCTGCTGACCGGCCGCGCGCGCGAGGTGCATGTCGCGACCTGGGTGGTGGCGGCGCTGTTCGTGATCCGCTTCGCCTTCTTCATGGAATAGGGGCTTCATGGAATAGGCGGCGCTGCGGCGCAAGCGAAACGGGGCCCGCCGGCATGGCGGGCCCCTTGTCGTCGCAAGCCGTCGATCCGGCCCGGGCGGCGGGTCAGGCGACGAAAAGCTGCGGCTTGGTCAGGCTTTCCGGCCGCAGGATCGCGTCCAGCCGTTCCTTGGGCAGCAGGCCCTTTTCCAGCACCAGCTCATAGACGCCGCGGCCGGTCAGATGCGCCTCGGTCGCGACCTCGGTGGCTGCGGCATAGCCGATATAGGGGTTCAGCGCCGTGACGATGCCGATGGAGCGGCGCACGGTTTCCTTGAGCACGTCGCGATTGGCGGTGATGCCGCGCACGCAGTTGTGCTCGAGCGTGTCGCAGGCCGCGACCAGATGGCTGACCGAGCGGAACATGCTGTAGGCGATCACCGGCTCGAAGGCATTCAGCTGCAGCTGCCCGGCCTCGGCCGCCATGGCGATGGTCACGTCATTGCCGATCACCTCGAAGCAGACCTGGTTCACCACCTCGGGGATCACCGGGTTGACCTTGCCCGGCATGATCGAGGAGCCGGCCTGCTTCGCCGGCAGGTTGATCTCGTTGAAGCCGGCGCGCGGGCCCGAGGACAGCAGCCGCAGGTCGTTGCAGATCTTCGACAGCTTCACCGCCACCCGCTTCAGCACGCCCGAGACCTGCACGAAGGCGCCGCAATCCTGCGTCGCCTCGACCAGGTCGGGGGCGGTGACCACGGGGATCACCGTGATCTCGGCCAGCCGTGCCCGCACGCGTTCGGCATATTCGGGATGGGTGGTGATGCCGGTGCCGATAGCCGTGGCGCCCAGGTTGATCTCGCAGATCAGCGCCGCGGCCTCGGCCAGGCGCACCTCGTCCTCGCCGATGGTGATGGCGAAGGCGTTGAATTCCTGGCCCAGCGTCATCGGCACGGCTTCCTGCAGCTGGGTGCGGCCCATCTTCAGGATGTCGGCAAACTCGGCGCCCTTCTCGGCGAAGGCGCCGCGCAGCGAGGCCAGCGCCGCGATGACGTTCTGCAGCCCCCGCCACGAGGCCAGCCGCAGCGCCGTCGGGTAGACGTCGTTGGTCGACTGGCTCATGTTCACATGCTCGTTCGGGTGCAGGAACTGGTATTCGCCCTTGGCATGGCCCATGAGCTCGAGCGCCCGGTTGGCGATCACCTCGTTGGCGTTCATGTTGGTCGAGGTGCCGGCGCCGCCCTGGATCTGGTCGACGATGAACTGGTCGTGCAGCTTGCCGGCGCGGATCTCCTCGCAGGCGGCGGTGATGGCGTCGCGGCGCTCGGGCGAGAGCAGTCCCAGATCGGCATTGGCCAGCGCGGCCGCCTGCTTGATCGCGGCCAGCGCGCGGATCAGTTCGGGAATTTCACCGATCGGCCGGCCCGAGATCGGGAAATTCTCGACGGCGCGCAGGGTGTGGACGCCCCAATAGGCGTCGGCGGGCACCTCGCGGTCGCCAAGCAGGTCATGTTCGATGCGGGTCTGTTTCATGGTTACCTCGGATGCACGGGCCGGCGGCCCGCGCTTCGCGGGACCGTTGCGGCCATGCAGGTTGTCTGGATCCGTTCGCGTCTTTCGGGGCCGTTTCACCCCCGTGCCCAATGATCTAGGCGCGGCGGCGCGGAATTTCCAATGCCGAGTTCGGCTGGGTTATTCCGTTATTGCATAACCATCGCCCAGCTCGCGGGCGGCCTGCCAGACCCGGCCGGTGATGCCGCGGCCGCGCGCGGCATTGCGGTAAAGCCGGATCTCCATCGGCAGTTCCGGGGCGACGATCTCCAGCCGGCCGGCCTCGACCTCGGCCTCGACCAGCAGACGTGGCAGCCAGACGACGCCATGCCCGGCGACGGCCATGCTTTTCATCGCCTCGGCCATGCTGGCCTCGTCGGTATGGGCGACATAGACCTTGGGCGCGCCGGGCTGTTCCAGGGCGATCCGGGCCATGGCGTTCAGGAACGAGCCGCGGGAATATTTCAGCATCGGCATGCCTTCGGTCAGCCATTCCCGCGGCCAGCCGGGACGGGCGACGGCGACCAGGCTGTCATGGCCGACCACCAGATGCGGAAAGCCGGCCGGGTCCAGCGGGATGTTCACCTGAGGATGCGCATAGGTCAGGAAGAAATCATAGCCACCCTCGGTCAGCGCCTCGATGCAGCGGTCGAAATTCTCGGGCTTGACGCGGCTGGTCATCTGCCCCGCCGCCGCCTTCAGCCGCATCAGCCAGCCGGGCAGGAAGGTCACGGTCAGGCTGTGCAGAGCCACGAAGGAAATCTCGCCGCCATGCGTGCGGGCATGGTCGCGGAATTCGGCCCGGCGGGCGTTGATCATCCGCACCGCCTCTTCGGCCGTTTCGCGGAACAGCACGCCTTCCGGGGTCAGCGTCACCGGGTAGCTGTCGCGCGACAAAAGGTCGGTGCCCAGCCATTCCTCGAGCGCGCGGATGCGGCGGCTGAAGGCGCTTTGCGTGACGCCGCGCAGCTGGGCCGAGCGCGAGAAGCTGTGCGTCTCGGCCAAGCTCAGGAAATCCTCAAGCCATTTGAAATCCATGCGCCCCCCTTTCCGGTCGCTTTACCCGACCGGAAAGGGGGGCGCTAGAGCAGGAACTCGTCCGCCAGGGTCGGGGCGGCGAAGCCCGTGCCGGTGGACAGCGCCACCTGGACCGCATCCTCGCCGAAGCCGACGATGTCGGCCCGGCCATCGCCATCCACATCGGCCATGCGCCTTTCGTGGCGCTCGGTGCGCCAGCCATCGGCATGGCCGAAGCCCTCGGACCAGAGCTGCGCCGCCGCAAAGCCCGAGCCGGTGGACAGGGCAACATAGACGCCGTCCTCGCCGAAGCCGACGATGTCGGCGCGACCGTCGCCATCCACATCGGCCAGCAGGCGCTCGTGCAGCGCCACGCTCCAGCCGGTATCGCGGCCGAATCCGGCGGACCAGAGCGTGCTGGCCGCAAAGCCCGCGCCGGTGGACAGCGCCACGCGCACGCCCTCTGCGCCGAAGCCGACGATATCGGCGCGGCCGTCGCCGTCCACATCGGCAAGGTCGCGCACATGCAGGTCGTTGCGCCAGCCGGCGGCATGGGAAAATTCCCGCGTCCAGCCCTGCGCCGCGGTCAGGCCGGTCCCGGTCGAGAGGCTGACCAGCGTGCGGGCGCCGCCGAAGCCGATCACGTCGTCGCGCCCGTCGCCGTCCACATCGGCCACCGCCCGCTCGTGCAGGGCGACGCGCCAATGCCCGGCATTCCGGCCGAAATCGGCAAGCCACAGCCCGGCATCGACGAAGCGCGTGCCGTCGGACAGCGCGACATGCACGCCACCATCGCCGAAGCCGATCAGATCGGCGCGGCTGTCGCCGTTCAGGTCGCCCGTCTCGCGCTCGTGCCGCTCGGTGCGCCAGCCGGCCCGGTAGCTGTAATCCGAGGCCCAGCCCGTGGTGGCGCCGAAGAACAGATCACCCGCCAGCGCGGTCAGCACATGCCCTTCGCCGAAGCCGACGATGTCGGCGCGGCCGTCGCCATCGACATCGGCCATGTCGCGCACATGCCGCCCGAGCCGCCAGCCGCCGCGGGCGGCGGTGAAGTCCAGCGACCAGAGGTCCAGCACCTCCTCGACCAGGTAGTCGCGCTGCAGCCAGTCGAGGAAATGCGGGCTGAAGATCATCGTGCCATCGGCATCGCGGCCGGCCTGGGTCGAGACGTCATGCTCGGTATAGGCGCGGAAGACCGCGTTGAAATGCTCCAGCAGCTCGGCCGGCGCATTGGCCGGCAGCCGCCGGCTGCCGTAATCGACATAGCCGTGCAGCGTGCTGTCGGTATCGGCGCCGTCATGGGCCAGCGTGGCCAGAAACGCGACGGCGCGGTGGTCGCTGTGATCGTCATGGGCAAAGATGCTCTGGTGGTCCTGGACCATGACATTGGTGGCATCATGCGCCTCGATGATCCGCTGCATCAGCTCCACCAGATCGGCCTGGCTGTAGCTGGCGGCGCCGTCCACGGTATGGACCGCGTCGATCTCGCCCTCGACCAGCCGGCGCAGGCTTTCCCGCCCGTAGCGGGCCGAGCCGCCGCCCTGCATCATGCCGTCCGGAGTGCGCAGGAAATACAGCCGGATCCCGGGCTGGTCGGCAAGATAGCTGGACACCACCTGGTAGTCGCGATCGCCGGCGCGAAGGGTGACGGTCTCGGTCACCCAGGCCTCCGAGCCGGTCATGGCGCTATAGGCCGCGCGCGCGCCGGCCTCGCGCTCGAGCCAGTATTCCTCGCTGCGGCCGGCATCGCCGGCGGTCACGAAGACGGTGGTGACGGCTTCCCCGCGCGCCAGGGCGGCGTGCAGGTCCTGTTCCATGAACAGGATGTGGTCGTCCTGATGGGCGACGAAAACGACATTGGATGCCGCGCCAGACATGGTTCAGACTCGTTAACAACACAACCGAGTAACAGGCCAAGCCTACTCCTCGCGCCCCTTTCGCGCAATCTTCATCATGATCGGCAGGGGGAAACGGTCCGATTCTGTCGCGGCCGGCGGCTAGCGCCGCATCAGCGCCAGCCAGGCGCGGATCGCCTGCAGCGCCTCGGGCTCGTCCAGCCAGGGGATATGGCCGCGATCCGGCACTTCGGCCAGGATCATGTCGGGGCGTCGGTTTCGCATCTCGGCCGCGGTCCGGGACGAGAGCAGGTCGGAATTGGCGCCGCGGATCAACGCCAGCGGCAGGGTCGACGCGGCATCGAAAAGCGGCCAGAGATCGACTTCGGGCGCGTCGAAGGCGGCCAGGAAGGCCGCGCGCAGCGCCGGGTCGTAATTGATGCGCAGCCCCGCGGACGTCTCGACGTAATGGCGCTCGGCCTCCTGCAGCCAGCGGCCGGGCGGCACATTGGCAAAGCCGGGCATGGCGGCGGGCAGGCGTTCGGCCAGGTAGGCAAGGCTTGTGCCGGCGGGGTTGCGACCGACATAGTCGAAGATCCTTTCCAGCCCATCGCGCTGAAGCACCGGCCCGACATCGTTCAGGCACAGGCCCAGCAGCCGGTCCGGCGCCGTCGCCGCCAGCAGCATGCCGATGATGCCGCCGCGCGAGGTGCCCAGGATCGCCGCCTTCTCGATGCCCAGATGATCCAGCAGCGCCAGGGCGTCGCGGGCTTCCTGCGGGACGGTATAGCTCTCGGCGCCGGTCCAGTCCGAATCGCCGCGGCCGCGGTAATCCGGGCGCAGCAGGCGCAGCCCGGCCAGATGCGGCGCCAGGTAGTCGAAATCGCGCCCGGTGCGGGTCAGACCGGCCAGGGCCAGCACCGGCAGGCCCTCGCCCGCATCACGATAGGCCAGCCGGGCGCCGTCCTCGGCCCGATAGAAGCGGATGGTCATCAGAGGTTGTCCGATTGCGGCATGCCCAGGACGTGATAGCCGCCATCGACCAGCACCACCTCGCCGGTGGTGCAGGCGCCCCAGTCCGAGCAGAGCCAGACCGCGGTGCCGCCGATCGCCTCCAGCGTGGCATTGGCGCGCAGCGGCGCATTCGCCTCGGTATGGCGATAGGTCTTGCGGGCGCCGCCGATGGCCGCGCCGGCGAGCGTCTTCATCGGGCCGGGGCTGATGGCGTTGACGCGGATCCCCTCGGGGCCCAGGTCGTTGGCCAGGTAGCGCACCGAGGATTCCAGCGCCGCCTTGGCCACCCCCATGACATTGTAGAACGGCGTCACCCGGTTCGAGCCGGCATAGGTCAGGGTGATGATCGAGCCGCCGCCGGTCATCAGCGGTTGCGCCCGCCGAGCCAGGTCGATCAGCGAATAGCAGGAAATCGTCAGGGAGTTCCGGAAGTTCTCCCGCGTGGTGTTGATGAAGCGGCCGGTCAGCTCGGCCTTGTCCGAAAAGGCGATGGCATGGACCAGGAAGTCCAGCCGCCCCCAGCGCGCGGCGATCTGGTCGAAGGCGCGGCTGAGCGATGCGTCGTCCAGCACGTCCACATCCATCAGGAAATCCGAGCCGAGCGAGGCTGCCAGCGGCTCGACCCGCTTGCCGAAGGCCTCGCCCTGATAGGAAAAGGCCAGTTCCGCCCCCTGTTCGGCCAGAGCCTTCGCGATCCCCCAAGCGATCGAGCGGTCATTCGCGACCCCCATCACCAGGCCGCGTTTCCCTTTCATCAATTCGCCCATGGCTTAACCTTTTCTTGGCTTATTCGCGGTATTTCGACAGGAGCAGCGTCGCATTGGTGCCGCCGAAGCCGAAACTGTTGGAAAGGATGCTATCGAAATCGACATTGTCCACGCGCGTCCGCGCGATCTCCTCGGGCCGGATCTCGGGATCCAGCTCGGTGATGTTGGCCGAGGCGGCGATGAAGCCCTGCTGCATCATCAGCAGCGAATAGATTGCCTCATGCGCGCCGGTCGCGCCCAGCGAATGCCCGGTCAGCGACTTGGTCGAGGAGACCGGCGGCACCGCGCCCTCGCCGAAGACCCGGCGCAGGGCCTTGATCTCGCCCACGTCGCCCACCGGGGTCGAGGTGCCATGCGCGTTCACATAGCTGACCTTGCGGCCCTCGGGCAGGGTCGAAAGCGCCAGCCGCATCGAGCGCTCGCCGCCCTCGCCCGAAGGCGCGACCATGTCATGGCCGTCGCTGGTCGCGCCGTAGCCGGTGACCTCGGCATAGATCCGGGCGCCCCGGGCCAGGGCGTGGCCCAGTTCCTCCAGCACCACCACGCCGGCGCCGCCGGCGATGACGAAGCCGTCGCGGGTGGCGTCGAAGGGGCGCGAGGCGGTCTGCGGCGTGTCGTTGTACTTGGACGACATGGCGCCCATGGCGTCGAACAGGCAGCTGAGCGTCCAGTCCAGCTCCTCGCCGCCGCCGGCGAAGACGATGTCCTGCTTGCCCATCTGGATCAACTCGGTGCCGTTGCCGATGCAATGCGCCGAAGTCGAGCAGGCCGAGGTGATGGAATAGTTCACGCCCTTGATCCGGAAGGGCGTGGCCAGGCAGGCCGAATTGGTCGAGGACATGCAGCGGGTGACCATGAACGGGCCCATGCGCTTGGGCGCGCCCTTCTCGATCACCGTGCGATGCGCTTCGAACAGGTTGGCGGTCGAGGGCCCGCCCGAGCCCATGACCAGGCCGGTCCGCTCGTTCGAGACGTCCCCGGGCGCCAGGCCCGCATCCTCGATCGCCTGCTGCATGGCGATGAAGTTATAGGCCGCGCCCATGCCCATGAAGCGCAGGTTGCGCTTGTCGATATGGTCCTCGACGGCGATCTGCGGCATGCCGTGGACTTGGCTGCGGAAGCCGTGCTCGGCATATTCGGGGGCGAAGACGATGCCCGAACGGCCGGCGCGCAGGCTATCGGCGACCTCGGCGGCGTTGTTGCCGATGGGAGAGACGATGCCCAGCCCGGTGATGACGACACGGCGCATGGCGTGCTCCTTGTTCATGGGTCAGGATTCATGGATCAGGCGGCCGACAGGGCCACCTTCATGTCCTTGACCTCGTAGATGGTTTCGCCATCGGCCTCGACCCGGCCGTCGGCGACCCCCATGGTCAGGCGGCGGGTCTGCACCGCCTTGGTGAAGTCGACGAAATAGCGCAGGAGCTTGCGGTCGGGGCGGACCATGCCGGTCAGCTTGACCTCGCCCACGCCCAGCGCGTAGCCGCGCCCCTGCCAGCCGCGCCAGCCCAGGTTGAAGCCGGTCAGCTGCCACAGCCCGTCCAGGCCCAGGCAGCCGGGCATGATCGGGTTGCCGGGGAAGTGGCAGGCGAAGAACCACAGATCGGGACGGATGTCGAATTCGGCGACGACATGGCCCTTGCCATGCGGACCGGCATCGGCCGAGATCTCGGTGATGCGGTCCATCATCAGCATGGGCGGTTCGGGCAGTTGGGCATTTCCGGGGCCGAACAACTCGCCACGGGCGCAGGCCAGCAGATCGTCCTTGTCAAAGCTGGTCCGTGTCATCGTCATGCGCGTGTTTTCCCCTTGGTCGGACGTTGCGTTACGGCTGCGGCCGGCGCCGGGCAAGGCCGGCGGCACAGTTGCCTTTCGGTCTATCATTCCGCCCCGGCAAGGTGCAAGGGCGCAGGTTTTTGCGCGATTTTGCGCCCGGTTGCCGGGCAGGGCGGATTTGCCGGGGGCAGGACCGCGCGCGCCGCGTCCGGGGGCTTTGCGCCCCCGGACCCCCGCAGGGTATTTGTCCAACGGAAAAGTTGCGGCGCTGGTCGCGCGGGCCGGGCGCGCGGGGTGTCCTAGGGCGCCGGCGGCTCGGCGGCCAGTTCCCGGGCGCGGCGGGCGATCAGGGCGATTCCCGGCGCGATGTCGGCGTCCTTGATCGAGGAATAGCCCAGCCGGAAGAAGCGGCAGGGGCTGGGCGGGGTCTCGAAGAACACCTCGCCCGGCTCGATCAGCACGCTGTCTTCCAGCAGGCGGTTGGCCAGGATGCCGCTGTCGATGCCCTCGGGCCCCTCGATCCACAAGCTGGAGCCGCCCGAGCGCGCGGCACCGGCGATGCGCAGCGGCGTGGCGGCCAGCGCCGCCTCCATCAGCGCCCGCCGGCGTTTCAGCGCCCCGCGCAGCCGCACAATATGCGCGTCGTAATGGCCAAGCGCCAGGAAATAGGCGGTGATCCGTTGCAGGTGGTTCGGCGGGTGGCGCAGCATGATGGCGCGCAGCGCCCGCGCCCGCGCGATCAACGGCGCCGGCGCCACCATGTAGCCGATGCGCAGCCCCGGGAACAGCGATTTCGAGAAGCTGCCGATATAGATCACCCGCCCGGCGCGATCGAGCGATTTCAGCGCCGGGGCCGGCGGGGCCAGATAGGACATCTCGAAATCGTAATCGTCCTCGACGATCAGGAAGTCATGCGCGGCGGCGCGGGCCAGCAGGTCGCGGCGCCGGGCCAGCGGCATGGTGGCGCCGGTGGGGATGTTGTGGCTGGGGGTGACGATCACCAGCCGCGTGCCCCGCGGCAGCAGTTCGGGGTTCAGCCCGCCCTCGTCCACGTCGAGGAATGTGGTCGGGCTGTGGGCGCGGCGCAGGGTCTCGGCGAAATCGGGATAGCCGGGATCCTCGGTCACCGCCAGCCGGTCGCCGCGCGCCAGAAGCTCGATGGTGATGAACAGCGCATTCTGCGCGCCCAGCGTCACCAGCACCTCGTCCGGCTGGGCCTGGATGCCGCGCCGGGGCAGGGAATGCGAGCAGATGTAGTCGATCAGCATCGGGTCGTCGGCGCCGTAGAGATCCGAGGCCAGCTCGGCGAAGTCCCGGGTGCCCCAGGCGCGGCGGGCGCAGTCGCGCCAGGCATTGTGGTCGAAAAGCGCCGCGTCGCTTTGCCCGTAGATGAAGGGATAGCGGAAATCCTGCCAGTTCGCCGGCTTGCGGATCACCCGCTGCCGCGGCAGCTGGTCCGCCAGCCAGGCCTCCCAGTCGAGCGCGGTCTGGCGCGGCAGCGGCTCCTGCACCTTCAGCCGCCGGTGCGGCACGGTGGCGGCGACCATGATGCCGGACCGCAGCCGGGTCTCCAGATAGCCCTGGCTGACCAGCTCCTGATAGACCGCATTGGCCCAGTAGCTGTCGATGACCAGCGGCACGACCAGGAAGGCTACTGCCAGGATCGCGTAATAGCCCCAGCGATCCAG